>JAJIZT010000001.1:730015-972115 GCA_029948415.1 Cenarchaeum symbiont of Oopsacas minuta | reverse complement strand
AATTGGAAAAATGCATGAGTTTTTACAAAGATGGATGAAACAAAATCAAAAATGGCACTCATGGATGTAAAGAGTAAGGAAAACACACTTCTCTAGAATCGACTCGCATATTACGAAAACCCCAACATACCATTGTTGGATATTGTGGTTCGCCGTAAGATAAGCTGTCTATGAAAATAATGTCAAACTTTCCAACGTGTATTTTGACATTGAAGTCATACGGTAAGAACGTCTTTGGAGAGGTATTCTGTATTGTTTCATAGCTGATCTCATACGTCTATTATTAATTTTCACGCATAATTTTTGTACGAGGTCAGCTACACCGTATTTTTGTATGTAAATACATCTATGTGCATTGTTTTTAAGTATTCCGTGCTTTTTTGCGTATTATTGTATAGCGTTCGCTATGTGTGGTTTTCTCATTAAATGGAGAGAGACATACATCTATTCGGGACATTATTCCCACAACCATCTTCGTCCACTTGTTAGAGCTTGCCGCAGCTAGAACATCGGAGCATTATCTCCATATATTTACTCGCGGTTGTACATCTAACTATAATTTTGTTCAAAATTTCTCCCATCTTTTAGCAACCAGTAAATGACTTTTAGCATCTTTGCTGCCGCTGCAACGACGGCTTTGGAATTGCCTCTCTTTTTTGCAAGTCTTTTGTAAAATATCAGTTTTGGTGCATGCAACACGTGAGAATGGATTGATTCTACTAAAACCCATCGTAACATTCTACTATGTTATGTGGCCATGATGCACCACGTCAGCAGAGTTGCGAACTGATGGAACAAGTCCTGCATATGATTTGAGTTTTTCAGGATCTGAAAATCTTTCAATACTGTCAATCTCTGATGCAATCGTCAAAGCTGTAAAATCAGCAATTCCAGGAATCGTCTTTAGTATCTCTACTTGTGCGTGCACTCTTGTAGATCATCATGTTGGCATCTGTTATTTTCTGATCGTAAAGATGAATAGATGCAAGAAAGCCGTTTATCCTATATGGCCTTGAGGCTTGCGACATATTTGTCGGAAAATGTACGTCCAGGAATCTTTATTCCTTTTTGGAGCAATATTCCATGTATCATAGATGTTCTTGCTTGAACTAGCTTGTGTCTGTACCAGACCAGTTGGCTTTGCTCAACTGTCTTTTTGTTTGGCACATTTGATATATCCTCCACGCAACAAGTCTGCTAGGATTTGTGCATCAACCTTGTCTGTTTTTTTAGTGGATGCTGCAATAGCTTTTGTTTGGTATGGATTTGAGAGAACAACATCAAGATCCAGTCTGTCTGTCATGTATCGAAATAATCCATGCCAAACAGACGATGATTCCATCACAATCTTTGGTATACTTGTTTGGAAAAATTTTCTAATGTCTGCATGTCGGTTTTCAACTCGCACGTTTAATGCCTTTGTTGTCAACCATTGCTATCTGGAGAAATTTCTTATGCGCGTCAACTCCAACAAACATGGACTTGCTCCCAACAGCCCTAGTGTTTTTGTTTGCATTTTGAGGCTTTCTTTTGGATTTGTCATTTAAACAACCATCTGAATTCTTTGATCTCTTGGGCACATATGGTTAGAACTTTCTTGATAATTATAGGCAGGGACGTGACCTCATACGTTTTTATTCAAATTTAAATGCGGATAATTTTTACTTGACATATCTAACCGATAGATATCGCTTTTTTACGGCGTTTTTGTTGGTTTATGGCCCAAGTTATATACTCATTAGTAATTACATTACTTTCATCAATTATACTTTTACACATAGCATCTATGCATATTTTTGCAATATCTGCAGCAGAATAATTTACTGTCTGTTTTGATAATAATTCTGGAGTTAGGTTATCAGAGCGATGTAATGTACTCAGATATTTTTTAAACAGTATTTTTCTACGTTTAGCATCAGGAAGATCAAAATTCAAAATTTCATCAAATCTCCTCCACATGGCAGTATCTAATAATTGTACGTGATTTGTTGCTGCAATTATTATACTGGAACCTTTAAAATTATCCAACATTTGCATGAAATTATTAACAACACGTTTGATCTCACCATGTTCATGAGGATCATCACGTTTTTTCCCTACCATATCAAACTCATCAAATAAAACTACAAACTGATGTTTCTCAATAAATTCAAATATTTTTCTCAGATTTGTTGCAGTGTCACCTAAATATGATGAAATAATTGCATCAAATGTTACATGTGCTAATGGGTACCCCATAACGGTACTTAATATCTTTGCAGATAGTGTTTTTCCAGTTCCAGGCGGACCACTGAATAAGATTTTATTTTTTGGCCACAACCCGTAAGAGTTTAACCTGTCGATTGATTTATTTTCAGATATGATATTATGCAACGTTTCAACCACGTCTTTATTTATTACCAAATCATTAAAATTATGATATTCTTGGGTAATATGCAATAATGGATATTCTTTTTCTAAATCTTTTGGTAAATCAAATGTATGTAAAGTAGATTGTCTACGATTACTAAAGAATAGATTTGCCTCATATTTTACCGTCTTATTTGATTTAGGCATATTACAGAATCACCTGTTATCTAGCCCTACTAAAATTATCTTATGAAAATCCATAATAATTTGCCGTGATGGGCAAATATCTCTAATTTGCCGTGATGGGCAAATATCTCTAATTTGCCGTGATGGGCAAATATCTCTAATTTGCATTGTTGTACTGTATCCATAATCCTTTTTAAGGTATACCGATGATCTGAAGTCAGTTTAATTTCATATACTTAGTTGCACAACTTTTGATCACCTTAACTCATACCAGCAAAAATGTGTCACCAAAGTACAATAATCCAATGAAAACAAACAATACGGTATAAAATAAGAATAATAATCAGATAGATACGCGTTTTCTCATCAAGGTGTACTCAAACCAACATCACAAAACATGTTGTAAACCCATACTTTTAATCGAAGCTCTTGCACAATGTGATCCCATTTTCTTGACATGACAGAATCCCCAAATACTCTCTTAAATGCAGAAAACACTACCTCAATTATCCAACGTTGACCATATCTAACACGTTTTTTCCACTCTGCTTGGTTTTTTAACATTGCATCATTTGGAGTAAATGCAAGATGCTTTATTTTTTTATTTCCTCCAAGCTGCTCACGAACCGCATCGTTACGTGCATAACGACCAGCATGAAGTGCAGAATTTGATCGAACCTTTATCGCAGGTTTAATGCCAAGCTTTTGGCAGCGGTTAAAATTGGCATTTGTATCATACGCACCATCTCCATACAATACGATATTGCATTTGTTCGCAGCTATCTTGGATGCTGCCTTTAACAAGATAGAGAATTGCGAGCTGTCTGTTTTCTCCTCTGTGGTGACTGTAAAAGAGACAATTTTTCGAGTTTTAACATTTATGAGAAAATGTATCTTGATAAATCCGCGGCGTATCTTCCATTTGTCACGTATCCATTCACCACGCTCATTGGGTTTTATGCCACTACCATCTATTACAAGATAGATATCTTTTAACTGATCAGATGGACTTTCAGGTATCTTTATTTTTAGTGCATTTATTCTGCGGCATATTGTGGTATGATCTGGAGCATTTGAACCTAGAACATTCTGTGCAATTCCTTGACACGCTCTATATGAGATACCCGTGTATGTTTTGATTATTGCAAGACTCTCAAATAGTTTATCAGAATACACAAATCGCCTTCCATTCTTTCCTTTATTTTTAATCTTTACTTGTTTTTTCCAAGATTTGGATTTTTGAATGGTTAGATGCGTGCCCCATTTGACGTATTTGCTATCGGCCATGCATGCAGAACCTCCTGATTGCACACATGTCAGATAAAATCCGTACAGTAAACAATACCATCGTATTCAAAGTGGATCATTCCTGATGTGTGTTGTTTTCATCAATAATCCATAATCATGAGGTGATCTATTTGTTTAGGTTTGAATTCTGTCTATATGGTATTTAGGCAGGTTATGCAACTAAGTAGTTGCCAGAGTAAAGTATTGGTGTCTGGTTTTTGAGAGCTCTGCTCGGACTATGATACGTATTGGTTTTTGAGTGCAGATTGCCACTCCGCCTTGTATTGCAATATCTGATAGATCTTTTATTTTGAGTCTATCTGTTCCATTATGATTGCCTATGACTTCTGGTCTTAGTCCAGATTTTGCCATGAGTGATATGATGATGGCATCTCTTGGAGTTGCACTGTTGAATATTTCTGTCATCTCTGCTGCATTTGGAACTCGTTCATTCTCCAAAGTAGGCCTCTTGTGTGCATTTGTTACTTGAATTTTGCGTTGCACATGATGTTATCGTTTTTGTCATACTTGTGACATTTTGATTTGTTTGTAGAACTTTCATACTTTGATCATACAGTATCTAGTCAAGAATTGATCTATCTTTATGAGCGAATATGCATCGGCTATTGATTTTTTTGTCAATATGCATAAGATCTAATAATCTAATTTACATTCATATCCACAACGATTACATTTACAGATATAATTTTTTATTGTTAAAGTGGCTTTACATTTAGGACATCTTGACCTATTGAGATATTGATAAATTCCATACAAACCTCCAATAATCCCCACGGTTGCAAATATAATTGGTAAAACCATAATTAACACATATAATTAAACAATAAATACTTTTATTAATTATAAAATTTTAATTTTTGTTTTGATTATTTTTACGTATTAATAATATTAATTTTTACACATGATTTTACTTAGTTGCATAACTCGAGTTTTCATACCCAAATCATATCTTGACATTTTCAGTATTCGGAAGCTTATGCAACAGACTACATGATTTTTGTGCGAGGTCAGTTATTCCGTATTTTTGTGCGTAAATGTCAGAACTTTTTTGATAATTATAGGCAGGGACGTGACCTCATACCAGTTTTCAATTCGCACATTTAATGCCTTTGTTGTCAACCATTACTATCTGGAGAAATTTCTTGTGCGCGTCAACTCCAACGAACATGGACTTTCGCTCGACAGTCCTAGTGTTTTTGTTTGTATTTTGGGTCTTTCTTTTGGATTTGTCATTTAGATAACCATCTAAATTCGTAACTATCTAGAGTTTTGAAGTAATCTGACCATTTGATCCAATATTTTTCATCATTACATTTTTGGATCAGGTGTATAATACAAAAAATCGTTCATGAATAATGAAAAAATAGACCACATTTGTCCTAGGTCTGAGAATCTAGAGAAAAAACTTGCATTATCACACAAGGAAATTGCATTATTACGCAAGGAAAACAAACAACAAGGAGAAACGATACGAGAATGTAAAGAAACTATGCAACAACAAGGAGAAACGATACAGCAACAAGGAAAAGCGATACTAGAATATCAAGAAACTACACAACAGACAAAAAATGAGAATGAAGAATTAAAAATCACGATAAATGCTCTTGTAGCAAAGAATATTCGTGCAAAACCCAACAAACCAGATTCAGTTATAAAACTCCAAACATGCAAGAACCAGCAGAAAACGACCAGTTCACATTGATAACAAAACCGAAGTGGATCAAAAATCATGTCATGTCTGCGGAAACAAACTATCCAAAATTGTGCATAAATACACACGTATAGTAGAAGATATTATTCCAGCACAGGTATGCAATACTGAATATACGATATCTAGAAGATATTGTAAATGTTGCAAAAAAACAATCACACCAAAAATCCATACTGCATTACCAAATGAAAGATTTGGAATCCGACTAGCAGCATTTTTAATTGTACTCAAAACACTTGGATTATCATATCAAAAAATATCCCAACTATTAGAAATGATATACGGCATACACATGAATGAATCTACCATAAATCACGCAGTAAAAAAAACTGCTACAGCATTTGGTCCATTATATGAACAGATGATAAGAGATCTAAAAACCGAGTTGAATATACATGGAGATGAGACTAGCTGGCGCATCAACGGGAAGAATCATTGGTTGTGGGCATTTGTTGGAAAATGGACTACCATATATGAGATTGACAAATCACGTGGTAGAATAGCTCCAATGAGAGTGTTAAAAGGATACACTGACAAGTGATTCATGGTCTGCGTGGAATTACGTTGGAAACAGTCATCAAAGATGCCATGTTCATTATATGAGAGAAATTCATGAGACTCTACAGTATAAAAATCCCAAAAAAGAGTTTATTGCTTTTGGAAAATGTTTGAAAAAGATCCTAAATGACTCACATGATGCTGTAAATATTCATGATAAATCAGATGTTATACACAAACTCGAGCGTCGTTTATCGTCTCTTTTATCCAAAAAATATACAGAAAAGAATTGTATCAGATTTGTCAAACGTCTAAAGCGTGAACAAGACATACTTTTCATGTTTTTGAAGACTGGAACTGATTCACATAACAATACTGCCGAGAGAGCGATTAGACCAAACGTGGTAATACGAAAGATTACAAACGGTCATCGAACAGATGATGGCGCTACATCACACAAGATATTGATGAGTGTAAAGGAGACATGTAGGCAACGAAATCTAAACTTTCATGACTATATGATGCAATATCTTGTGGATGATACTTCAAAACTCTAGACAGTTACCTAAATTCTTTGATCTCTTGGGTACATATGGTTATACGTAACATTGTTAATTCGAATGAGGTATAATAGACCAAATGATTTCATTCAAAACGCGTAGTGATGTTTTTGTTATTATTTTTTAAATAGTTGTTAATCAGAGTTTTTAATTCATTCTTGTAATTTTCTCTCCCAATAAACTGTTTTACTTTCCCACGTTGAATCAATTTTTGTTTTTCATGTTCAAATAATTCCAAGTTATTTAGTATATTTCTTTTCCATATTAAAGCACGATATATTGCCATAGGTACATTATTGGATATTTCCTTCTTTTTGAATTCACGACTGAAAATAATTAATTCTCTGATATATGGTTCAGTAAGACCAAAATCACGTTGTAATGAATTAGCATAGTTAGTTATATAAAATTTAGTCGATGTCTTGTCGTTAAATTTACGAAATATTTTACCTAATTCCCAAAAAGTTGTACTAGGTAAATTACTTCTTTTTGTAATACCATTACTATAGAATAACTTGGTGGCGTCGTCAATTAAATTGAAATAATCTTGTTCAAATTTTTTAATTTTTTCTCTATAATTTTTTTTCATTGGAAAATAATATGTAGAATCCAACATGACACCTTTTTTTGTATCTCCACTAGGAGATGTTACCATAATAATTTTAACAGGTATTTTTTTCATGATTAATCATATATATCATGCAAAAGTTCTCTAGCTTTATCAAATGCTACATCCACATTCCATTGTTCCACACTTGCTTGATATCGTATCAAGGCCTCAATAACAATTCTATATTTATGAAATTCTGCAATTGAAGATCTAATATTTTTCTTATAAAATGGATGACCAATATTGATGATTACAGCGTTATGTTCCTCACTAACGTATGATTCCCTTCTTTCTATTTCATCATGTTCAATTTCACTTATGTTTATACCACGTGTTTTTCTATATTTTGTATTACCCAATTTATCTGCTTTATCATCTAACACTGGTGCCTTTCTATGATTATCACCAACAGCTGTGCCATTCCTGTTATTGTCATTATTTTCATTATCTGAATTTGATTTTTGAGATCCGTCAGTTTCAGAAACTGTCTCATTTCCATCATTACTTGAAATAATAGTTTTTCTTTTATTCATTGCAAGAAATGGATTAAGATCTTTGAATTTTTCTGATTGTAATGCCTTATTTAATTTTTTGGCTAATATTTCTAATTCTATATTCTTAGTAACATTTTTTATTTTATCTTCATACAGGTTTTGATCTTTAACAAATTTCCAAAATCTATTATGAATTTTATTTTTTATCTGCGAAACAGGTCTGTTTTTTTCGAAACCTTCTTTACTCTTAATGACATATTTTGCCATATATCCTACATCAACATAACAAAAAATCTTCTTTCCAAAATTATTTTTTATTGATAATTCTGTTTCTAGTTTTTCATTTTCGATTCTTTTTCCATGTGCAACATATACAATATTTTGATGATCTTCATCAAGTTCATTTTCAGATATTAAAAATGTTAGTTTAGTTGGGTGTCCTTGAATGGTAGTATTTATTTTAAAGATAGCTTCAGTACTCGGAAATTTATGCTCTAATATTTTTCCATTTATTTTGATATTAAATAATTTTGTATATATAGCATAATTCCACCAAAAATGAATTATATTTTTTAAGTTAGATTGTAGTTTGAGGTATTGATCATTTGATAATCTACAAATAAATGTGGTTCCACATTCATGTGGAAATTTCTTCAAATTAACAATGTCCGAAATTGGATCTTTTAAACTGTGTGCATATTCAGGACCATGATTAGTATATTTCCATTTTGATGCGTATTTTTTTTCATCTCCCGTAATTGTAATTATTTCCGCATTTTTATGTGATGGAAGAAATATTTTTGCGCCGATTCCAACAAAACCTATTTGTTTACCAATAGTTTTTGATGATTCATAAAGTGTTTGATATTTTTCTTTAAAAAATTCTAATGGAATTGGATCCGAATTATTATTAAATATAATATAATTATTATTATCAATTTTCTGAAGATTGATTTCTATTGTGGGGTTTTTAGTGTTAAAATTATTGAATGCATCTTGAGAATTTGCAATTATCTCTTGAATCATCGTTTCGTATGGAGGATATTTGTATGATTTCATTTCCATTTCTAATGCATGTTTTGTATTTACGTGCATATTTTCCCATTTGGGCATAATTTAATATCAAAAATTTCTCCCATATATTTATTATATCTTATGCATAGTATGAGGTCAGCTATTAAACAGTATGGAACACCTCTTCAAAGACGTTCTTACCGTGGTGTATTGGGATTTTCATAATATGCGAGCCGATTCTGGAGAAGCATATTTTTTTATTCAGTACATCAGTCTGATATTCCATTTTTGCTATTGTTTCATTTGTCTTTTATGTATAAACTCTCATGCATTCTTTCCATTCACTGTTTGTCGGACGTCTACTCATGAAAGGGATTGGTTATTGGTAATACTTGGATCTATATGATCGTGTGTTAATGACTAATTTGTTAGTCATGAGGTGACCTCATACCGAAAGATTACAAACGGTCATCGAACAGATGATGGCGCTGCATCACACAAGATATTGATGAGTGTAAAGGAGACATGTAGACAACGAAATCTAAACTTTCTTGATTATATGATGTAATATCTTGGGGATGGTACTTAACTCTAGACAGTTACCTATTTTCTTTTTTACATATGCCCTATAGTAAACCCATGTGAATTACAATTCGTATAATGATTCTTTATTTCCAACTCCCAACCTCTTCCAGAATCTAACTGATCTAGCGATAATTTTAATTTTGGAATTTTAGTGGAGTAGTTTTCATTACGTTTGATTAACATAGTAAGAAACTCTTCTTTAGGTAATGAATCACTCTTTTGGCAGTTACAATCTTTACATGCTAGCACTAAATTCCAAGCATTGTCATCGAATATGTAAGACCACGGAATGAAATGATCTACATTAGTATAATTATATTCAAGTTTATTATGACAATAGAAACAATGTTTGAAATGTGGTGAATATTGTTTCCAATATTTTGACAATAATGCTGTTCGAACTAATATGTTCTCATTCTCAACTTTGGCAATTAATCGAGGCAATCCAAGATTAATTTTTTCCAAGAATTTTGCCCATTCTGCTAGAACCACCTTTGATAATATTCTATTATTTTTGTGGAAGAATTCAAATGCCTCAGGCTTTAAACGGATTATTTTTTTAACATTATCATAATCAAAAAATATTCGGATCTCTTTTGTGCTTTTATTTATAGGGATTTCTTGAAAGGCAGGAATGACAAGGGATTGTTTTGATGCAATTGAACCAAATACAGTTTTAAGAATTTTTTCTTCAGCTTTTTTGATCTCATGTTTATCGAGTAGATCAAAATCACCTGGTGGATTTGTTCCAAAAACATCATTGATTGCGTGTATGACTTTTGGTTTGCCATTTGAACGATAATCTTGTTTCATTTTGAATTTATATTCCTGATACCAATAATATCTTAGAAACTTGCCTGCAAAATATTCATATGGTATTACATATGTTGGATTTGTATTCGGACTATTTTCTCGACAATAATCTAGGAGCGATTTTGCTAGTGTAAATTTGTACGTATTTGATTTTGCAGATTTAGAAATTATTGATAAAAATTTCTGCTTGAGATTTTTTGTTGTCATATCTAGAACTTTGGGCTGATCTGTGAGTTCTGGTATTCTGCCATTAATGATTGGAGATGGTTTTGGAAAAGGTCTAGACGGATATTCTTTCAGTCGGAATATACCAAAATGCTTCGAATTATTTAAATTCATTATGATTTCATTTTTTCTCAATTTTGTGATTTCCTGATCTATGGTATTATGGAACTTGTTTGACTCTCTTTTATGTCCCCAAAATGTCTGTTTTATGCTTAGTATTTTTGCAACATATTCTATTAGATCTGTTCTGTGGAGCCAACAGGATTTATCGTATAGATCTTTTTGTAATTCATCACTCTCGTATTTCCTCCCTGTTAAATCTTGTATTTGAGATATAGTTTTGCCATTTTGACTCAACACATACATGATTGCTTTACGAATTTCATCACGAGGTAATATTCCAGACATGTGTATACACAAGTATTATCATATAGTTATAATAGATTATGGTAAATTTGTGTATATATAAGATCTAGGAAGAAAAAGTAGTATGAGGTCAGCTATTAAACAATACGTAACACCTCTTCAAAGACGTTCTTACCGTGTGCTTTCCATGTCAAAACACACGTTAGAAAGTTGGACATTCTTTTCATAGACTCTAATCCTCTGATCTGACCGCTTATCTTACGGCGAACCACAACATCCCGTAATGCACGCTCGGCAGCATTGTTTGTAGGTTGAATGTCTTTATGCTCAATAAATGCAAATAGAGTCTCCGTGGCATTTACCAACCGTTTGATCAACCTCTTCATTTCTGGCATTTCAAAGCTATGATATCTATCCAACATACAATCAAATGCGTATTCAAACGCATGTCGAACTCTTGCACCACAATTGGCATAGTTTTTGGTATTCTCAAACAGCATACACATCTCTTCATAGAGTTTTCTGTATGCACCACCATGTCTCATTGACATGTGTTTAGCAGCACGCAGCTCGTGAGCCCAGCATCGTTGATGCATTCCTCCAGGATCAAATCTCTTGTACACGGGATATCCATCAGTTACTGCAACACCATAAAATTTGTCCATATATGCGTCCATAACATATGCACCGCGACTCTTGTTCATGATTATTGTAATATTTTTCTTGTATGTGATGCACCATGCCCAAACTAATTGTCCATCTCGTGTGTATGATGTCTCATCAATATTGACAAACGGTGATTGGACAACTGTATTTGTTATTGTTTTTGCATCTTTTTCCATTTGATCTGAGACGTTTGCAATCATGTTGATTACGGTGGATTTTGCAACAACCAAACCACACGCTGTTTTGACCAGTTGAGGTATTTGATTATATGGAATTCTTGTTGCTCTGTATTCGGTAACAAGGGCAATTATATTCTTGCCATATGATCCTGATTTTGGTAGATCATTTTCTGCTTCACATACGCGTTTGCAGTTTGTACATACGCACATACTGATTTCATGTCTAGTCTCTTCTACAACTGCTGGTGTATAATCTAAAATGTCACGTGTTTTTGTGTATGAATATTTCATGGTGCCGCCACAATTGCATTTGGTATTTTTCATGGTATGAGTTACGGTTCTAGAAGGATTGTGTTTGCGTGATGTTCCTTTGTGGCCTAGACTGCCGCCTGATTTTTTTGGTGGGGGCGATTCGCCGTTTTCTCTTGCCTTGCGTTTTTCACGTTTTTCTTTTAGATATTCAAGTGAGCGTGTAGAGGATGGCGTGTTGGGGTTTTCGTAATATGCGAGTCGATTCCGGAGAAGTGTGTTTTCCTTACTCATTACATCAATCTTTTCTGTAAAAACTCTCACGCATTCTTCCAATTCATCGTATGTCGGACGTCTACTCATGAAATGGATCAGTTATTGATATACTTGGATCTATATGATCGTGCATTATTGACTAATTTGTTAGTCATGAGCTGACCTCATACAAAAAGTAAACAAAAATCTAAAAAATTAATCCGTGATTCTATATTTTTGTTTTAATTCTACGTAGTTGCATAACTCAAGTTTTTATGCCCAAGTCATATAATGGTCTTTTCAATATTAGGAAGCTTATGCAACAGACTAGGTAGATTTTTGGTTTTATTCATGGACAAAGTCGCTCCTAACTATAGAAACGATTTATTTCTATAAACAAGGTTCAATAACTATCAGAACTTGCAACTCAATCATGATCCGATCCCACAAACATATAGTCAATCCAGAATTCCAGGATCTAGAAAAGTATGTCTGGGAATGTCTGAACAGGATAGGCAGATCCATATCAGAGATAGAGCGTAATGAAAAAAAATCTGTACTTGATAGCCCTCAGCATATGCAATACCGGGACAAACCAATATGGCACACCAAAGAAGAGATCGACGAATATGTGGCGATGGAGCTACGATTAAAACTTGATGACTATGGTAAAAGAAAATCTTCCAACTCGCTGTACAAGGCCATAGCTAATGCGATTGGAGATCTACGGAGATATGGAATACTAGTAGATTGGAAAAAGATCCATAGTCGAAATACTGGTATGGGCGTGTGGATGTTAGACAAGACAAAACTCGAAAAATTTGTGTTGGATAAAACAAAAAAGGAAATAGAAATAGAAAATTTCCGAGCTATTGGTTCTGAATTCACAATACATGCTCGATATAAACAGCGCGCTTTCAGAGAAACATTATTTTCAGAATACAAGAAATGCAGTCTCTGTGGTTTTGAGATTCCAGAATATCTGATTGGTGCGCATATAGTACCATATTCAGTAATGAGGGAAAAAGATGCAGACAACGCCATGAACCCTTCTAATGGACTACTGTTGTGTAGATTTTGTGATGTTGCCTTTGAAAATGGTTCGATAAGGATCATGAGGGATCTAGGAGTGATTATAAACGATGTCCTACGCGAACATGAATCACAGATTGTAAGATCATGGCTCGAACCCATACCCGTTGAGCTACGTATAAGAAAGAACGCCAAATATCCTCCCAACCCTAAATATTTTGGATGGAAGATCAATTTACTAGAGGGAAAAGTATAGTGTGATTCTAATCACAGGCAATCTGAACAGAAATATTGGAATAAAACCAAAAATCGATCATAAAACTTAGATCATGATTTCATACTACCGAAAAAGCTTTTGATTAGAATGGAATTACCAAAACGCAGACAAAAAGTTGAATTAGTTTGATCATGAAAAAATGTTAATCATCATATATGAAAACAAAGGGTAAAGTCATGGACAAGTCCGTTAGAACAACCTAGTCAATATCCCATTATTAATCGATAATCAAGTTTTAGAGTATCTTCGTTCTTTTAATTTTGAGACAAGTCCTGCATAAATGAACGGTAATATGGTCGTCGCCTCTGCATGCAATGTCGCCTGTTTTGCATCTTGCGTTACCTTGCCCCATGAGATTGCTTCCTTTACTTGTGCACCGCTGAGGCTACCATCAAACTCTTGTGCAGTCGTGATGTAAAATGCATAGTCTAGTCCTTCTCTATACTGATTCCACCACAGCGTATGGTGTTTTGAAATTCCACCGCCAATCATGAACGCACCTGATTTTTTGGCTTTAAAGATCAAGCCAGATAGCAGTTCTGCATCACCTAGTAGATTCAGTTTAAAGTCACGATGTTTCTGTGCAAAGAGCCAGATTTGGTTCCCTACAGAGCCATCTACAATTCCTGGAACTATGACCTTTACATCATTTTTGTAAGCCCAGTAAAGATACGAATCCTCTCCAAGATGTTTTCCAATCATCTTGCAGATATCTACACTGGTCATCTCCCTTGTCCCGTTTTGGTATTCTTCTTCCAAAAACAATTGCATCTTTTCCTCGATGAGTGGACCATAGCTATCTACTGGTACAAGAATATTACCTAATCGGTGAATGTTCTGATCTGCCAGTTTTTTATCGTCCATGCTAAAAGATCCTTCCATATAATGTGAAAAATGCCTTGCAATGTCATGGTCTAGCGAACCACAAGTTACCATGGCAACATCAAACCATCTGTTTTTAATCATGTCTCGAATTATTCCCCTAGTCCCAGTTGATACTATGGCAGCCACAAAGGATACAAATTTCAGACATTTCTCATCTGAGATCATCTCTGTCAAGATCTTTAATCCAACTGACAGATTTACCGATTCAAACCCACCTGATTTGGACATTTCTTCAAATATTTTCTCAATAGATGTATCCTCATCAATCTCTATATCCTTGACTGGTCTACCAATCTCTATCATTATCTGAATGGTCAAATTTAGGTATAAAATTATATCTAATTGGTTCTTTTAACGAGTCACATATTGGTAAATATGATAACAAAAAATAATGGTTCACAGATTAGATTCCAAAAGAAATATGCACATAATGACCAAACTAACAAGTTTCAATAATACTTACCATCATCAATTTGATCTTTTATTTTATGTTTGATGATTCAATTATATCCAACATTGATAATCATGATCCCGCTATTGCAAAAACATGGAATTTGTACTTGGTAATAATGATGAATCTATCTCATAACATATTATATCCAAAATGATTGTGTGTCTTTTTACTGCCATGAGGAGCATGCATTATTCCCATCTAAAAGATAATGTATAGTTTAAGTCCTTTATTGACACCCTTTTCGATATTACCATGTTGGTTTTAGATGGTACGATCTTGGTTATCAGTAAAGCAAGTCCATGTTTTCGGGATTGATGAAGTGGCTCATCAAACTATCATTATTGACATATAGTCAAAAACATGAAAGATATCATGATGAGATGACAAATGATAAGATGTGTGATACTTGTGGCAATCGACCATAGAATACGAGTTTCATGGATCACATAGTGCAGATTTTTCACAGAATCATAAAAAATATTAATGGCAAAAAAGTAGGAATGTTATGAAAATCCTAGTCGATGAAAATATGGATGGTATGGATGAAAAACTCAAAGAATTAGGTTATGACGCATATAGTGTACGAAAGCTCCGAAATGATGGAAAACAACTCGGTTCTGACTATTCTGTGATAAGTTATGCTCGTGAGAATAACATGGTCGTAGTCACAAAGGATTCCGAGTACAGTAAAGCAAGTCAAGAAAACAATTTTCCACTAATTCTCTTGGATGATAATTTTCTTCTCGACATAATCATAAAAAAATTAAAAGAGTTATCGTAACTATCTAGAGTTTTGAAGTAATCTGACCATTTGATCCAATATTTTTCATCATTACATTTTTGGATCAGGTGTATAATACAAAAAATCGTTCATGAATAATGAAAAAATAGACCACATTTGTCCTAGATCTGAGAATCTAGAGAAAGAACTTGCATTATTACGCAAGGAAAACAAACAACAAGGAGAAACAATACAGCAACAAGGAGAAAAGATACACCAATAAGGAAAAGCGATACTAGAATATCAAGAAACTACACAACAGACAAAAAATGAGAATGAAGAATTAAAAATCACGATAAATGCTCTTACAGCAAAGAATATTCGTGCAAAACCCAACAAACCAGATTCAGTTATAAAAAGAAAACACTCCAAACATGCAAGAACCAGTAGAAAACGACCAGTTCACATTGATAACAAAACCGAGGTGGATCAAAAATCATGTCATGTCTGCGGAAACAAACTATCCAAAATTGTGCATAAATACACACGTATAGTAGAAGATATTATTCCAGCACAGGTATGCAATACTATATCTAGAAGATATTGTAAATGTTGCAAAAAAACAATCACACCAAAAATCCATACTGCATTACCAAATGAAAGATTTGGAATACGACTAGCAGCACTTTTAATTGTACTCAAAACACTTGGATTATCATATCAAAAAATATCCCAACTATTAGAAATGATATACGGCATACACATGAATGAATCTACCATAAATCACGCAGTAAAAAAAACTGCTACAGCATTTGGTCCATTATATGAACAGATGATAAGAGATCTAAAAACCGAGTTGAATATACATGGGGATGAGACTAGCTGGCGCATCAACGGGAAGAATCATTGGTTGTGGGCATTTGTTNTCATTTCTAAATGCGACTTTTTGTATCCGAAGCATCTCCGTTATCTCTTTTGCCTTTATGTTTTCACTTGGTAGGGTTGCAGTCATGCCAATAATTTTTGTATTCAGAGTCAACATTGATGCAATCTGCGCATATGCGTAATCACCGATTGTTCTATGTGCTTCATCAAATATCACAAGACCAAATTGTTCCACCTTTGCTATCCCTCGTGCTAGATCGTTTCTAGTAATTTCTGGAGTTGCACATATGATACTATTTGCACTCCATCCTCTTCGTCTTTTTTCTATGGTATCCTCACCAGTTATCATTCCAACATCCATAATCGTGCTATTTGATAACAGAAAATCCGTATGTTGTTTCACTAGTACACGAGTTGGGGCTAGAAATAGTATGCTAGCCTTTCCTTTTTGAAGATAATCTGAAATTACGTGTAGTGCAACTATTGTTTTGCCCAGACCAGTAGGTAACACAATTAGAGTGTTCTTTGCACTAGCATCTGATGCAAGATCTTTTTGATAACTGCGCAACTCTATAGTATTTTTTTTAATAAATGGTTTATTTACAAAACTTGCATCGCTCATCACATGATTGTAATCTCGGATGCTTTTTATGTTTGCGATGTATTGTATGTTTACCCACAGTTTACGGCATTGTAACCAAGGTAAATCCTTGATTTTTACAATTTTTGTACCTAGATACCATCTCGCTCTCCCATGTATGTGTGAGGTTTTTGCCCATTTTTGCATCGGTGCCAAGCTCTTGCAAAGATTTTGCAAGTCCGTTTATCTTTGAACCGTATTCATAGTTACGATCTATGAGGGATGTTAGAAATGATTTTTGTGCAAGTGAGTCACTTTTTTTACAGTTGCACTCATTACATGCAAGCACAAGGTTCCATGCATCATCTTCAAATATGTAAGACCAGGGTATAAAATGATCCACATGGATAGATTTTTGGTACAATCTACATTCACAGTAAAAACATTTGTAAAAATCATACGCAAACATTTTCTTGTATTTTGCAAGATTGCCTCTCCTTACTATGTCGTTTTCTATCTTTGATATGAGCATCGGCATATTGTTTCTTCTCTCTAGGAATTTAGACCATTCAAGAACAACGGTCTTTAAAAGGCAGTGTTTGTTGATCTTGAAAAATAACAACACCTCGGGTCGTATCATTATACGTTTTGAATCAAAATTATAAAATACATTTTTATCATCGCTACCAAGATTCGGTAGATTTTGAAAACAAGGTACGACGTTTGAATATTGACCGCTGCCAAATACTCTAGATTGTATACGAAAAGCGGCCTTTTCTTTCTTTTTATCGGATAGATCAGAGAATGATTTTTTTGCATCATTTACGTCAAATTCTTCACGTATTATTCGAACCACGTATGGAAGTTTGTTTACATCAGAGTTTTGTCGTATGCGATATTTACATTCTTGATGCCAATAATATTTTAAAAATCCCATTGCCGTATCAGAGTAATCTATTGTGGCAAATTGACCGTGGGATTTCATGTTTAGTATCTGTGATTCTGTAAAATTATCAGTAAAATCCAACAGAAATTTTGCTAGTGCAAACTTGTATGTATTGGTTTTACGACCCTTTACCATTATAGAGTTAAAACGGGCTTGTAGATCAGAGTCGATCATATCATCAGAGATGCGAGTTGAATATTAAAAATCTGCCGTCTCTATCTCAGGATACAATGATATACAATCAATACCATTACCAATATGTTGTCAGAGTTTGAACGTCCAAATTGGGACGAGTATTTTATGTTACAGGCAGAGCTAGCAAAACTTCGATCAAACTGTATGGTTCGCAAGGTAGGTGCAGTAATTGTTAGAGATCACAGACAGATTGCCACCGGATACAATGGGACCCCACCGGGAGTCAAAAACTGCTACGAAGGCGGGTGCAATAGATGCACAGATAGAGTCTCTGGAAAAATCGCATCTGGTATGGAGTTGGGAAGATGTTTGTGTAATCATGCAGAAGCAAATGCAATAATGCACTGTGCCATAATGGGAATAGGAACAGGGGTAAAAGGAGCAGTGCTATACACCACACTTGCTCCGTGTTTAGAATGTAGCAAGATGGCGATAACTATAGGCATACGTAGATTTGTCTGTCTTGATGACTATACTGAAACTGACAATACGCTACTAGCTGATGCTAGAGTAACAGTAGAAAAACTAGACTCTGCAAAAATATCTCGATGGGCTTTAAAACTTGTCAGTTCTAGTAAAGGAGATCATAGTTGAGTCAAACAGTTTCAAAATATGAGAAAACCATTCCACCTTCAATACTAGTCTCTGCAGCATACGATGGAGTAGAAAAGATTGCAGTGTTGAAATTTTATGATCCAAATAAACAGAGACTCTTACTTTGGAGAGACGAATCTGGACACAAACCATACTGTTACTCTAAACTGAGTAGGGATGAACTATCATCTCTTGATGAAAGAGAAGATATCATATCTATCGACAAGAGTATTCGCAAGGATCTACTAGAGGATAAAGATATAGAGATCTCAAAGATCATAGTAGCAGACCCTCTCGTCATAGGTGGTACGCAAACTGACAAGAGTATTCGGAATACAATGGATACGTGGGAGTCGGATATAAAATATTATGAAAATTATCTATACGATGCAAAACTTGTCGTCGGTAAATATTATTCTATACAAAATGGTAAAATTTCTCCACACGAGATAGAGGTATCAGATAAAGTTCGCGAGTCTCTTAAAACTTTGTTGTGGGATAAAGTTACTAGCGACAACATTGTAGACTATGACGAATTTAAAAGATACACTTCAGAGTGGGCAAATCTGTTAAATCTACCAATACCATTTATGCGTCGTCTCAGCTTTGATATAGAAGTAGAGAGTGAGATCGGACGCATTCCAGATCCAAAGCTAGCTGAAAAAATTGTAACTGCGATAGGTTTTGCAGGCAATGATGGAATGCAACAAGTGTTTGTTTTGCGTACAAAGGACCATCTAGAGGGGCAGAAAAGAGTTCCCGATGGAGTCAAAGTGGTATTTTATGATGAGGAAAAAAAACTTTTAGAGGATTCTTTTGCCATAATACAAGACTATCCTTTTGTACTAACATACAACGGTGATGACTTTGATATGCCATATCTTTACAATCGTGCAAAACGACTCGGTATTCCAGATACAGAAAACCCGTTTCATATGCTAAGAGATTCGGCCACACTAAATGTAGGTGTGCATATTGATCTATATCGGACGTTCTCAAATCGCTCGTTTCAGATATACGCATTTAGTGCAAAGTATACTGATTTTTCTCTAAACAGTGTTACAAAGGCACTACTTGGTGAACAAAAGATAGACTATGGTGTACCTCTTGACAAGTTGGAGTTGCACCAGCTAGCACATTATTGTTACAATGATGCGAGAATAACTCTTGCCTTGACCACATTTAACAATGATGTTTTGATGAATCTTTTGATCATCATAGCTCGCATAGGCCGTATGCCAATGGACGATATTGCAAGAATGGGTGTATCTCAATGGATACGCAGTCTC
The DNA here is from genome assembly GCA_029948415.1 of Cenarchaeum symbiont of Oopsacas minuta. Classification (NCBI taxonomy): domain Archaea; kingdom Thermoproteati; phylum Nitrososphaerota; order Candidatus Cenarchaeales; family Candidatus Cenarchaeaceae; genus Candidatus Cenarchaeum; species Cenarchaeum symbiont of Oopsacas minuta. The sequence continues at coordinate 952,189 of JAJIZT010000001.1, read as the reverse complement.
TTGTACTATGAACACAGACAGCGCAACGCGATAATTCCAAGACGCGATGAGCTAGAAAAGAGATCATCTAGTGTGATCAATGCGGCTGTAATTAAAGACAAGAAATACCGCGGTGGCCTTGTGGTGGAACCAAAACAAGGCATACACTTTGATGTTACTGTAATGGATTTTGCTAGCCTATATCCTAGCATAATAAAGGTCAAAAATCTCTCATATGAGACAGTACGCTGCTCACATAAAGAATGCAAAGCCAATTCGATACCAGATACCAACCACTGGGCATGCACAAAGAAGAATGGGATAACATCTCTGCTTATCGGCTCCCTTCGAGATCTTCGTGTAAATTACTACAAGAGCCTCTCAAAGAACCAATCCCTAACAGAAGATCAACGCCAGCAATATACTGTAATAAGCCAAGCCCTCAAAGTGATACTAAATGCAAGCTATGGCGTGATGGGTGCAGAGATATTTCCATTGTATTTTCTCCCAGTAGCAGAGGCCACTACTGCAGTTGGAAGACACATCATCGTACAGACTATAAAAAAATGTGAGGACTCTGATATTACAGTTTTGTATGGAGATACAGATTCACTCTTTATTAAAAATCCATCAAGTGAGCAAATAATTACCGTTATTGAAGGCGCAAAAAAAGATCACGGTGTAGAGTTGGAAGTAGACAAAGAGTATAGATATGTGGTGCTAAGTGGGCGTAAGAAAAACTATTTGGGCGTAACAAAAAAAGGCAAAGTAGATGTCAAAGGATTAACTGGTAAAAAATCACATACGCCGCCATTTATCAAAAAACTTTTTTATGAATTACTTGATGTGTTGGCCAACGTACATGATGAGAACAATTTTGTGATGGCAAAAAAATCCATAATGGAAAAGATAACTGTATGGGTTGAGAAATTAGAGGCACGCAAGATTCCACTAAAAGACTTGGCATTTCATGTCATGTTGAGCAAATCGCCAGATGAATATGTTAAAACTATACCACAGCACATACGTGCTGCAAAACAGCTCGAGGGCGGCAGTCAATCTGATGGTATTACATCATATTCGCAACATACGCGAGTTGCAAAACATATAGGGGGCGGAGATAAAAAACTCAAAAAGGGCGATATTGTATCATACGTCAAAGTAAACACATCAATTGGAGTAAAACCTGTAGAATTGGCAAAACTCTCAGAGATTGACAATAAAAAATATATTGAATTTATAGAGTCTACATTAGATCAGATAACCTCTTCACTTGGAATAGACTTTGATGAGATACTTGGTAAACCAAAACAGGTAGGATTGGAGGAGTTTTTCTACTAGGTGTGCATAATGTCCAAAGGATATATGGAGATTGGTGAGCCGTGGCTTTCAATTATAGTGACCATTGCAGGCATACTCATACTCTCAGGATGGGTTCAACAGCTATACAAAGGATATCGTACAAAGAGTCTAAAAGACATCTCTAGATATCTCTTACTTCTTATTCTAGCAGGAGCCTTTTTGTGGTTACTATACGGCATAGCTGTTGGAGATGTATTCATCATTGGAACAAACCTTGCAGCCATAGCCTTGATGCTTACCGTATACATTATGAAGAGACGATACGATAATGATCGCAAGTGGACAGAGAATATCAGTGCAGCATAATCTAGTACGTTAATAACCATCCTTTGCTATTGCATGAATGTTGCTTGTAATAAACTGTAAAAACTATACAGAGGTCTCATCCCCAAAGAAACTATTACAGCTTGCAGACTCTGCCCTCAAGAGATCAAAGAGATACAAGGTAAAGATTGCTATTGCACCACCACCGCACATGTGTGCGTGGCTTGCTCTATCCTCAAAGATAATGGTTCTTGCCCAACATGTAGATATACAAAATACGGGCAGTACAACAGGGTATACTATACCAGAGATGTTGCCAAGATCAAATATAGCTGGATCCATAATAAACCACAGTGAACATCGCATTCCTGTATCACATATACGTGATTTAGTATCTAGACTTTCAAAACTGCGTCTTTTGAGTATAGTGTGTGCAAAAAACATTACAGAGTCAGGTAAACTAGCAAAGTTTGATCCAAATTTTGTTGCAGTAGAGCCACCCCAACTGATTGGATCTGGTAAATCTGTCTCAAAACACAGACCAAAGACTGTGAGCGGTTCAGCAGAGGCAGTTGCATTGGCCAAAAACAAGACAAAACTGTTGTGCGGTGCAGGGATTGTTACAGCACAAGATGTTGCAAGTGCGATAAATCTTGGTTCTAGTGGAATTTTGGTGGCAAGTGGAATAGTATGTGCAAAAAATTGGGAAAAGGTACTAGATGATTTTGCATCTCAAATGTAAGCAGATCGTATCCAACATGAAAGAGGTAATAAGAGGGCATCTTTACACCATAGAGTTGATTTTGGCATAGATGCAACTCGTATCTATGGGTTTTAATATACCAAAAAACGAATTCGTATTCTGAAAATGAAGGCAGTGTATGATTTTACAGAGGGAGATGGCACCAATAAAAAATTGCTCGGAGGCAAGGGAGCTGGCCTTGTAGAGATGACTCGCCTAAAACTTCCCGTTCCACCAGGATTTGTCATAACAACAGAGGTCTGCAAGGCATACTATGCTGATAAAAAAAGACTAGGCCGCGATGTACTCTTGCAGATTAGTCGTGGCATTACAAGACTAGAAAAAAAGACAGGTAAAGGATGGAATGATTCAAAAAATCCACTGCTAGTATCGGTGCGCTCTGGTGCTGCAATATCGATGCCAGGTATGATGGATACGATACTCAATCTTGGGTTAAACGACTCGACCGTAAAAGGTCTAGCATCAGCTAGTGGGAATCCTAGATTTGCGTGGGACTCGTATAGGAGATTTATACAGTTGTTTGGCAAGGTAGTCTTTGGCATAGATGATAAACTCTTTGAAGTCATACTCTCAAAGGCAAAACAAACACAAGGTGTAAAAACTGACGGAGAGTTGACTGAAGAATCATTACGCAGCGTTGTATCTGATTACAAAAACGTCTGCAAAGAGCAGGCTAGAGAGTTTCCATCAAACCCACAAGAGCAGTTAGAGCTTGCAGTAAAGGCTGTATTTTCAAGTTGGATGGGTCAGAGGGCCATAGTGTATAGAGAGAAAAACCACATATCTCGAGATATTGCAGATGGAACAGCAGTCAACGTTGTTACGATGGCCTTTGGTAATATGGGTAAAGATAGTGCAACAGGAGTTGTGTTTACTAGAAATCCCGGAGATGGTCAAAGACGCATATTTGGAGAGTATCTGATAAACGCCCAAGGTGAGGATGTGGTTGCAGGAACGCGCACTCCAAAGCCTGTAGACATGATGAAGACAGAGATGCCTGCATCATACAAGACACTAGTGAAAACATGCTCAAAGCTGGAGAGACATTATAGAGAACCTCAAGATATAGAATTTACAATAGAGCGTGGCAAGTTTTACCTTTTACAGACACGTAATGCAAAGATGAATGCTACTGCAATGATCAAGACTAGTGTAGATATGGTAAATGAACACCTCATACCGACAAGTAGAGCAATAACGCGTCTGAATGCAGAGCAACTAGAGCAGATGCTGCACAAGATGATAGATTCAAAGGCAGTATCTTTGCATACCAAAGTTACAGTTGGAATACCAGCATCTCCAGGAGCTGCTACTGGAGTTGCAGTCTTTGATGTAAAACGTGCAACAGCGATGGGTGATGATGGGGAAAATGTCATCTTGGTGCGCGAGGAGACAAAACCCGAAGATGTTCCAGCATTCTTTTCATCAGTTGGAATATTGACTAGTCGTGGAGGCAAGACATCACATGCTGCAGTGGTGGCACGTGGAATGGGCAAACCATGTATTGTTGGTTCAAACGAGTTGCACATTGATGCTGCATCGAGTAAATGTACTTGTAAAAATGTCACTATATCAGAAGGGGATACAATAACTATAGACGGTAGTACCGGTTCAGTATACCTTGGTGCAGTACCCACCCTAGATCCAAAGATGACCAAAGATTTTAGTAGAGTACTAGGTTGGTCTGCGCGTGCAAAAAAGATCGGCGTGCGTGCAAATGCAGATACGCCAGAGGGTGCAAAACTTGCCGCACAGTATGGAGCAGAAGGTATAGGATTGTGTCGTACGGAGCGAATGTTCAATGGTGCAGATAGGATACAGCTGTTCGTAGATATGATAATGGCAAAGAGTAGATCAGAGCGCGCCATATCACTTGAAAAACTAGGTACTTTGCAAAAGAATGATTTTGTAAAGATTCTTACCGCAATGAAAGGCAAGCCTGTGACCATACGGCTACTTGATCCACCGCTGCACGAATTTTTGCCAAATCCAGAAGAGCTAGCAGAAAAGATACGCACTATGGGAGAGTCTGATGCTGTAGAGTCTAGAGTCATTCTAGAGAGGGCGCGCGAGTTGGCAGAGATAAATCCCATGATGGGGCATAGGGGCGTGCGTGTGGCAGTAACGTATCCAGAGATCTATGAGATGCAGATCAAAGCTGTCTTTGAAGCAGCAGCTGAGATGCTGCGAAGAAAAGTCAAAGGTGTTGCACAGATAATGGTGCCACAGGTTGGAAGCTTGGCAGAACTAGATTACATAAAGGGAATATATGATCACATAAAGGTACAGATGCAGAAAAAATACAAGACAAAGTTTAACATACATTTTGGAACAATGATCGAGGTGGTACGTGCTGCCCTCACTGCAGGAGAGCTTGCACGGACAGCAGAGTTTTTCAGTTTTGGTACAAACGATTTGACACAAGCCACATTTAGCTTTAGTCGAGAGGATGCAGAGGGTAAATTTTTGCCAGAGTATATCGAGAAAGAGATTCTTGATACGAGTCCATTCCAATCCATAGATGAAGCAGGTGTAGGTGGGCTTATGGAGATCGCCCTTGATCGAGGTCGCAAAGAGAGACCAAAGATGGAGGCAGGCATATGCGGTGAACATGGTGGAGATCCAAGATCAATAGTGTTTTGCCATGGTGCTGGATTAAACTATGTTAGTGCATCGCCGCACCGCATACCTATAGCCATAGTTGCAGCAGCTCAAGCTGCAATTACCAATACAAAACGTATGGTAACAAAATCTAGACGCAAAAAACATTCAATACAAAGACGACGTTAGTGGTTGCCAGACTTTATTCTCTCTACAATGTCTTCAAAGGTATTCAGCGGTACAATCTTTACTGTGTTTATAGACGAGATTCCCACTTTGATGCAAAATTCCTCAATGTCATGTGCACTCTTTGCATCTAGTATGAGTATCCACTGGTGTTCTAGTGCCGATACATACGAACCGATCACTTTATGAATGTTAAATTCGGCAAGATGTGAGCCCATCTTGTCATACATATACAAGATCTTTTCTGCGCTAGTATCGTTGTTGAGAGGACATGATTCTGGGCTATGTATGGCAAAGACTCCAAACAGCATTATATGTACTGTATGTACAATATTATTAAATCTTGACCATACTAGTATGTAACATCAACTGGATCAAAGACACGATCTTGTTCCAAATCAGCAAAAAATTTGCGTTGCATATACTGCTACATTACTATCAATAATAACTCACATACCAATCTTGATATATTCAAAATTCAACATATTTTCTCCATGACCAAGACTTGACCATATGTGCCCAAGAGATCAAAGAATTCAGATGATTAGACATTAACCATATGTGCACAGAAAAACTAGGACTTTAGAAGGTTGTAAGAATAAGAACAAAAAGAGATCTGGCCATCACAAAACTAAAAAACAAACAAAATCATTACCGTATTTTGACAGATCCTACATGTACGTTGGTATTGACGTCCACAAGGAGTTCCTTCAGGTTGCAATGATGGACAAAAAAGGTAAAATTGTCTTTAACGAGAGAGTCGATAGAGACAACGATGAGGTGAAAAAGTTTTTCTTAAAAAATGTTCCAAAGAGTGCAAAATGTATCATGGAATCCTCATCTGTTTGGTATGGCTTGTTTACGTTCATGACAAAAGATCTAAAGCTGGATGTATCTCTCTCGAACCCATACCAGACAAAGGCAATTGCATCATCCAAGAAAAAAACTGACAAGATTGACGCAATGATACTTGCAGACCTTTACCGTGGCGGATATATTGCACTGTGCCATGTTCCAACAAAAATTGTGGTGGAATGGAGGCGCCTTGTACGACATAGACATTGGAGTGTACAGATGAGAACGAGTGAAAAAAATGCCATACATGGAATCCTATTACAAGAGGGGATAAAGATTACAGGTACAACATTTACTCAAAAGTACAACGAATCGCTTCATTTCATAGGTGATTACAGAATTGATGAATCATCTAGAGGCGATAGACTCGTATGATAGACTCATTGCAAAAACAAACAAAAGGATATACCAAATTGCAAGATCTAATAAACAGATCCAATTGCTAAAGACAATTCCAGGAATTGGTGATTACAGTGCCTTGGTAGAGATTGATGATGTGATGAGATTCTTACCGTTTGTGTTCGTATGCAGGTTTGGTTCCAAGTGTACGCAATTCTGCAGATATGGTAAAGCATGGCAGGATAACAAAAAGAGGTAGCAGAATGATGAGGTGGATTTTGAGTGAAGCAGTCCGCACACATGTAAGGTGTGCACCAAAAAGCAATGTCACACGGTTTTACAAAAGACTCGCAAGAAAAAAAGGCACGGGCAAGGCCACAGTAGCCACTGCATCAAAGATGTTACGTGTCATATACTGGATGTTAAAGGAGAGTAAAGAGTTTGAAAGCAATTACAGTTAGATTCGCAACCGCGTCTTATGCATTGGAGATTAAACTCCGGTCAATAACTGCGGCATGATCTAACGATTGGATGAAGAAAGGTTGTGAGGGTAAACCTCGTATGGATAGTTGTCCTTTTCTTCAGAAACGGAAAGTACACACCTAGCGAAAGCTATGCGGGATTAACGAAAAATGCTAGAATTGTTTATAAAGATAGCACATGGATATGCATACGGTCTATTCAGTAATTAGTCAAGATAAAATTTATAAGAAGTTTTAATCTCATATTAACAATGAAAGAATATACATTTTTGGTTGACTGTGTAAACAAAGATTCTTGTAAAATAGTAAAAAAAGATATGAGGAGAATGGGTTTTTCGATCAACAGTGACCCCAATATTTTTGGAGGGGATCACATCGCAATGAAACATTTCAAATCTAATGAAATTGCAAAAAAAATTGCGCAAAAAATATTGCAAGAACACTGTAATAACATACACCAAATAATTGTTAATTGATTTTAGCATTACAAGTTGTCTAGAGAATACATGGTGATAATATTTATTGAAGGTGAATTAAATCGTAATAGGATTATCAAAATATTGACCAAACAGCATATACCATATTGGGTACATGTGCCAAAACAAAATATAAAGTCAGAACAGATCATATTTAAAACAGATGTTAAAGAAATTAAATTATGGAAAATTCTGAAAAAAAGTAGGGATTGCAATATTTGTCATTTAACAACGTGTGATATTGGAAAAACGAAATCCTCAGTTACAATATTAAATAAACTGTATGATACTAAAATACTCTCTTTAATTAAAAATGTATATTGTATTTCAGATATTGAGAATAGGTTATGTGAAACACCAACACCATGCTAACTATTTGTTTGTATGAGGTCACATCCCTGCCCATAATTATTAAAAAAGTTCTAGATTTACGCATAAAATTACAGAGTAGGCCTCGTACACAAGTTATATGCCTGATGTTTTTAACCTATCGCGTATGACTTGCAGCAACCACATGAACATTCTCCAGATCGTAATTCGATGTATCTCTAAAGTAGATCATTATGTCGATATGCAATACTCTACAACTAGGGTGTAAAACAAAATGTTTGTTACCACACCTGCAGTTGATTTAGGATTTATCTTAAAAAAAATATCCAATTCAAATTCCGTAGAATATAATTTTTCGATGAATAATTTTGATGATCGTCTTAAATTGCAAAAGATAATTTACATTATACAATCATTTGGAGTCTATTTAGGATATGATTTTTCATATTATTTGCGTGGACCATACTGTTCTAAATTGGCACAGATGGGATTTGAGTTAACAGAAGTATATGGCGAGGTTGAAGATAAAAAAGGGAGATTATTCCGAGATGATAAAATTGAACATCAATTCAAACAATCTGTAAAATTAATACAAGAATTAAGGAATATGGACAACTGGGAAATTGCAGCATCCTTACATCTCCTCAATCATTCGGAGAATTTGGATCAGAAAAAAGCTGTAAATGCGGTAATTCATAAAGAAGGCACAAATTTTTCAAAAGAGCAATGTGACAAAATTTGGAAAAAACTTGAAAAATTGAAATTGGTAATGCAGTAATATATATGATCGACCAAAAACTATTAAGAGACAAAATGTATTTAGAAACGCAAGGATGTCAGAAACAAATACACGAACACCATTTCCAAAAACAGAATCTAGTGCATATGAAAATAAATCTGAAAATGGATTTAAAGTGAAAATTGAAAAAAATGATGATCTGAATCATGCTACGAATAATGATGAAGATTATCATACAGTGAACATAAAAATAAACCTGCCAAAACAAATTACAAAGAATCTCACACATAATTCAAGAGATGTGTTGTTATATCACATAATTATAGATCTATTAAAATCTAAAAATACATTATATATGAATAAAAATAATGTATTTTGGAAAAATGGTATGCCGCCAAATGTGGCTTTACTTGAACTTACAAAAGAACGCGAATTACTTACCCACAAAATAATACAGGACAGTATAAAAAATATTGTAACTATCTAGAGTTTTGAAGTAATCTGACCATTTGATCCAATATTTTTCATCATTACATTTTTGGATCAGGTGTATAATACAAAAAATCGTTCATGAATAATGAAAAAATAGACCACATTTGTCCTAGGTCTGAGAATCTAGAGAAAGAACTTGCATTATCACATAAGGAAATTGCATTATTACGCAAGGAAAACAAACAACAAGGAGAAACGATACAACAGACAAAAAATGAGAATGAAGAATTAAAAATCACGATAAATGCTCTTGTAGCAAAGAATATTCGTGCAAAACCCAACAAACCAGATTCAGTCATAAAAAGAAAACACTCCAAACATGCAAGAACCAGTAGAAAACGACCAGTTCACATTGATAACAAAACCGAGGTGGATCAAAAATCATGTCATGTCTGCGGAAACAAACTATCCAAAATTGTGCACAAATACACACGTATAGTAGAAGATATTATTCCAGCACAGGTATGCAATACTGAATATACGATATCTAGAAGATATTGTAAATGTTGCAAAAAAACAATAACACCAAAAATCCATACTGCATTACCAAATGAAAGATTTGGAATCAGACTAGCAGCACTTTTAATTGTACTCAAAACACTTGGATTATCATATCAAAAAATATCCCAACTATTAGAAATGATATACGGCATACACATGAATGAATCTACCATAAATCACGCAGTAAAAAAAACTGCTACAGCATTTGGTCCATTATATGAACAGATGATAAGAGATCTAAAAACCGAGTTGAATATACATGGGGATGAGACTAGCTGGCGCATCAACGGGAAGAATCATTGGTTGTGGGCATTTGTTGGAAAATGGACTACCATATATGAGATTGACAAATCACGTGGTAGAATAGCTCCAATGAGAATGTTAAAAGGATACACTGGAAACATTACAAGTGATTCATGGTCTGCGTGGAATTACGTTGGAAACAGTCATCAAAGATGCCATGTTCATTATATGAGAGAAATTCATGAGACTCTACAGTATAAAAATCCCAAAAAAGAGTTTATTGCTTTTGGAAAATGTTTGAAAAAGATCCTAAATGACTCACATGATGCTGTAAATATTCATGATAAATCAGATGTTATACACAAACTCGAGCGTCGTTTATCGTCTCTTTTATCCAAAAAATATACAGAAAAGAATTGTATCCGATTTGTCAAACGTCTAAAGCGTGAACAAGACATGCTTTTCACGTTCTTGAAGACTGGAACTGATTCACATAACAATACTGCCGAGAGAGCGATTAGACCAAACGTGGTAATACGAAAGATTACAAACGGTCATCGAACAGATGATGGCGCTACATCACACAAGATATTGATGAGTGTAAAGGAGACATGTAGACAACGAAATCTAAACTTTCATGACTATATGATGCAATATCTTGTGGATGGTACTTCAAAACTCTAGATAGTTACAAAATATTTAAAAATATGAAAAAATCCATAACGTCATTATTTTATTAAATTATGTATGATGAATGTTGAAGATTTTATTATACTTGTCATGTCTACGATAACGGCACTTCTAACGTATATATTAAAAAAGCACGGAGATTCAGAACAAATGAAACGTGAGTTATCATCAATAATGTATTCGGAAATTGCTTATAATAAAAATTTAGTAATAAGGCACATTCAGTTTGATAAACTCGATGTAATCACATATTTTCACACCAATGTATATGATGGAGTTGTATCCAGTACAAATATTCGTTATTTTAGCAACGAGCTTCAAGAACAACTTCATGATTTATATCATGATATAAAATTGAATAACGATAACTGTAAGAGCAAATTAACTCCTGTTAATTTAGAATTAATAATCATGTGTGAGGTACATCAAAAACTAAGGACTAAAGCAAAACATTTCTTCTTGAGAATGTTCCAAACAAAATATTCTCAAACATATGGAAGTTAATGTACACTGGCTTATACGATAGACCAAAATACATAATGCGATCAAGAATCTAGAATAGAACCCTAAATTAACAAAAAACGCCCCAATTTAACAGCAGGATCAAATTTACGAAAAAGACCTGATTTGGAAGAGTAATACTCCGATATGTTAAAACCGATCTATATACAACCTGTTGCCGTGTTACCAAAGCTAGATACAATTAGTAAGATACGCATAAAGATTGGCGTTACACAAAAGAAACTTGCAAGTATGGCAGGCGTGAGTACATCGATGATAAACCAAGTAGAGTCTGGTCGTAGCAAGCCTAGCTATGAGACAGCAAAGAGGATATTTGACAGTCTTGCTACACTAGAGGGAACATCATCAAAGAAAAAAGCCGGGGATGTATGTAGTATGCGTATGGTAAAGTTGGACATTAACGATACACTTCATACAGCAGTGGCAAATATGAGAGAGTTTTCCATCAGTCAAGTACCAGTATTTCGCAACACTGCTATTGTTGGACTCGTTACAGAAGATGGAATTGTAAGATACCTTGATGGTGGAGGAAGAGATTTGAACAAGATAAAACTCTCTGATGTTATGGAGACAGCCCCTCCCATTGTAGACTACAAGACTCCAGCCAACGCACTTGTTACTCTGATACGAATAACAAAATGCATACTAGTCTCCAAGAATTCAAAGATTATCGGCATAATAACTGCAAGCGATACTCTACGTCTAGTGGAATAATATCAAATTATTTTGAATGCTCGCATAGCTCTGTTAATACACCAGAGAGTGATTTTGGGTGTACAAATGCAATACGCGTTCCTCTAGATCCTGAACGTATGTTGCCGAGAATCTTTGCACCACATGCCTCAATCTTTGATACTTGCCCGTCAATGTCTGCTGTTTCAAGGGCGATATGATGTAACCCAGATCCATTTTTATCTAGAAATTTTTTAATCGGACCATCGCCAGTAGACTCTAAAAGCTCTATGCTAGCATTCTCCATACGTAATATTGCAACACGCACCTTTTCAGATTCGACAGTTTCGTATGTAATGTCTACAACTCCAAGCACGTTTGCATATTGTTTTACAGCAGCATCCAAATCTACAACTGCAATTGCCACATGGTCTATGCGCATCAAAATACCTCCTTTGGTCTATACTCACCAAATACACCACGCAGTGTATTGCTAATCTCACCGGTTGTAGCGTATGAAGTAACTGCATCGAGTAAAAGAGGCATCAAGTTTTCAGAACCATCTGCTGCAGATGCAAGAGCAGAGAGTGATCTCTCTACCTTTGCAGAGTTGCGCGATTTACGTAATTTAGCAATGGCCTTTGCCTGTGCTGTGCCCACGCTCTCTCCTATACGTAATAGATCTTGCTGTTTCTCATCAGGATCGACAAACTTGTTTACGCCGACAATTATACGCTCTTCAGTATCGGTCTCTTTTTTGAGTCGGTATGCATTTTTACGAATCTCTGATTGAAAGAATCCTCGCTCTATTGCCTTAATCGAACCGCCCATCTTTTCTATGCGTTTGAGATACTTCCATACTTGATCCTCTATCTGCTCGCACAAATATTCGACATAATGTGAGCCTGCAAGCGGATCGGCTGTCTTTGTTATTCCACTCTCATATCCTACTATCTGCTGTGTTCGTAGAGCAATCTTGGCAGATGCCTGCGTCGGAAGGGCTAGCGCTTCATCGCGCGAGTTTGTATGAAGCGATTGTGTGCCCCCCAAAACTGCAGCCATCGATTGGATTGCCACACGTACTATATTGTTATCTGGCTGTTGTGCTGTAAGTGATTCGCCGCTAGTCTGTGTATGAAATTTCAACTGTAGAGAGCGGGGATTTTTTGCTCCAAATTTTTCTTTTAATATTTTTGAATACACTCTGCGGGCAACACGGAATTTTGCAATCTCTTCAAAAAATTCTATCGTGCAACAAAAAAAGAATGATAATCTTGGAGCAAAGTCATCTATCTTTAATCCCTGATCAAGGCATGTCTGAATATAGGCAATTGCATTAGCCAAAGTAAATGCCACTTCTTGTACTGCAGTGCATCCAGCTTCTCTCATATGATATCCAGATATTGATACTGGATACCATTGTGGTACATTTTTTGCACAGTATGAGATCATATCGCCGATTATGCGCATGGATGGTCTTGGCGGATAAATGTAGGTGTTGCGTGCAATGTATTCTTTTAGTATATCGTTTTGAGTGGTCCCTCGTAGTTGTGTACTCTTGAAGCCTTGAGATCGTCCAACTGCAATATAGTATGCAAGTAGAGTTGATGCAGTAGAGTTTATCGTCATAGATGAGCTAACTTTACCTAGTGGAATTCCATCAAATGCAGTCATCATATCCTTTAATGATGCAATGGATACACCCACTTTGCCAACTTCACCTTCTGCATGTTCTGAATCTGGATCGTGACCTATCTGCGTGGGTAGATCAAATGCCATGCTAAGTCCAGTCTGACCCTTTTCTAGCATGAATTTAAAACGCTCGTTGGTAAGTTTTGCATCCCCAAATCCAGAATATTGGCGCATCGTCCAAAGCCTGTCTCTGTACATTCCAGGATGTATACCACGCGTAAATGGGTATTTTCCTGGCTCTTCACGTGAGGTTTTTGTATTTTTAGAGTAAAAAGAGTCAACTGGTATCATCGAGTCTGTCACGAGCTTTTTTACTCTAGTCTTTGCCATTATTTTATCAACCCTCTAGTCATGGCCAATGCTGCCGAATATGGATCAATCTTTTTGTTTTTGATCTTTGTAATCCACCTCTTGTATGCCCCATTCTTTTCAAGCAACAAGTCTGTTTTATCGGTTATGATATTTAAAACAATATCACGCAATTCTGCCCTGATACGCATATTTTTTATCTCTTTATCACCAATCTTTATAGATGCAGCATTCATCATCTCTTTTACTAGACGCGTTATACCCATATTGCGCTTTACAGATGTCTTTAGCACTGGTGTATCATTTATGCCCACGATATAATCTTGTACTGCATTGTATAGTTGTGCAGAGCCGGCAAGGTCGCTCTTGTTTATTACATATACATCACCAATCTCTGTTAGTCCAGCTTTAATCGCTTGTATACTATCACCAGTCTGTGGATTAAAGACTACAACAGTAGCATCAGCGATTTCAGATATTGCAGTCTCTGTCTGACCTGCCCCGACACTCTCCAAAAGTATTGGTTCAAATCCTGCGTACTCTAGAATTCGTATACAGTTGCGTACCGAGTGTGCTAGTGCACCAACTGCTCCACGAGATGCTAGGCTACGTATAAAAGTGCCAGCATCCATGGATTCTGCCATACGAGTTCTATCACCAAGTAATGCACCACCGGTTATAGAACTAGTTGGATCTACTGCAAGTACTGCAGGTCTTTGTTTTTGTTTCTCTAGTAAAACGATCATTGAATTTATCAGAGAGCTCTTTCCTGCACCAGCAGGTCCGGTTATTCCAATTACGGTTGCACGTTTTTTTGAATCTTTGAATATCTCTTTTATGATATCTCTTGCCATAATAGGATCATTTTCAACTATAGTAATAGCGCGTGCCACATCTCCTCGTCGTCCTTTTTTTATACCCGAGACGAGTTTGTTCATACATTTACAGCACATCGCCTCAATAAAAGGCATTTATTGCAGATATGAATTACATTCATGCCTGATTGCACTCTAATTTATGGGGATTCGTATACGAGTTTTGGTGCAGTGTCCCCATCATTATGTGCCTCTGTCTTTATGCCAACATTGCCTAGTTGAGAGTGATCAAAACGCACTATAACCGGATGAGCTTTCCATCCGTATCGAGGCTCCCTATCAAACTCTATACTCTCTTCAAATGAAGTCCCAAAATATTCACGAGTAAACACCTCATCTAGACCCAATATCTGCAGTGTCACATTTGATGCACCACTAGTTGTATCGTTGAATGAGACCTTTAATGTTCCCAGTTTTGGATAAAAAACAGCATCAAATACAAATGCATCATTATACTCTGGCGTATCTGCACCAAACTGTATGATGATAATTATTATTACAGTTATCGCTAGAGTTGAGAAAATTATGCGTTTCAATTAAATCGTGTATCAAACTCTATCCTAGAGCGTCGCAAGAATGCTTCATTTATAGCTATACGTTCAAAGACTTGTAATAGAGTACGCTCTGTTCCTGGAGTGGGGTTTTTCTTGAAAAATTTCTTAATCTGTGGCACTTTGTTAGAATCAGCCACAAGGGCGATGCTAGAGACTAGACGGTTTAGCAATGGGTTTCCATGTCCAACCTTTGATGAGAGTTTCTTCCAGTTTTTACATAGCCATGGCCAAAGTATTTTCTTGCCATTTGGGTTTGCAGCCACACGCATTACTGGTAGTTGCATATTTTGTGAGCGCACATCAGATGTGAGTGAAAAGTTTAATGTCTTTAAGAGCAGTTTTTCATCTCGAAATGAACATAATGCAGAGAGGAATCGTTGTTTCTCTTCCTGGGATACTGCATTTTTGTACATGCGAACAAGTCTAGTATGCGCTAATTGAGAATTTACAGACCATGCGTACAAGGAATATACAGATTCGCGCAGGTCAGCTGCAAGCGTATTGTGGTTTTTTACATATTTTTCAAAACGTTTGCATGCCTCTTTTTGTACATGTATGGATCCAAGTCTGCCCAATGCAGATATAGCCTGCACTCGCAACATTGCATCTTTGTGAGATTCATCTTTTATAGGATCCCATCCAAGACGCATCAATATACGTTCAAAGAAATTACTAGCATAGTTGCGTAAAATCTGCTCAAATGGTTCACCTAGAGATCTATGATGTATTGTAGATAGATTTGTTGCTACATCAGAGCATACAAGGGCAGATGTTTCTGCAAGATATGCATCAGTAAAGTCTAGATATTCACGGACTGGAATAGAGCCTTGTAAACACATTTCGTGCATATCGTTTTGTACTGCCCACCTATCCACAGATGATATTTTTTTGGTCTGGACTGCATACTTTAGATCAAGTATAGATTCTTCATCATACCTGACACGATAAAATCCCTTTCTGCCATGATTTACAATATAACCTAGTGCATCTTTTGGTGCAGGCATGGATCCTGATGCGGCATTTAAGAGCATCTTTGATGTTGGTTTTTCAAACCCCACCGTAATTGGTACAGGCCATCTTCCTGAACCTTTTTTACCATAACGCAAAAATCTTTTCTGTTTTAATAGTATGCGGTTTTTTGATCTTTTGGCATCAATTACCGGAAATCCAGTCTGATATATCCAAGACTCCATGATTTTTTTTACTGGCATGTGTGAAATCTTGCCAATCTCATACCATAGGTCAGATCCTTTGGCATTGCCATATTTGTGATTTCCAAGGTATTTACGCAGCCCTGCTCTGAATTTTGACTCGCCTACATAATCTTCTAGCATACGCAACAAGCACCCTCCTTTGTCATAGGATATAGCATCAAATATTTCGCGTATTTCAGATGGACTGTTTACTTTGACGTCTATTGGATGTGAGGATTTTAGTGAATCAAGACCCATAGCAACTGTCATCGCATCATTTAGAAATTGATCCCACATGTGCCATTCTGGATATAGTTTGTCTACAAACTTTGTCGCCATGTATGTTGCAAAGCTCTCATTTAACCACAGATCGTTCCACCACTCCATCGTAACTAGGTTACCAAACCATTGGTGAGCAATCTCATGTGATATTACCTCTGCGATGTATTGTTTTGTTCTAGTGGATGAATTTTTTGGATCATATAATAGAATTGTCTCCCTAAACGTAATTGCACCCCAGTTTTCCATCGCGCCGGCGGCAAAATCAGGTATTGCAATGAGGTCTAGTTTTGGTAGTGGGTATTTTATTCCAAAATATCTATCATATTCTTGTAGCAATTTTTTTCCAAGATATAGTGCATATGCAGTTTTTTTCTTGTGACCTTTTGTTGTGATTACTCGCACAAGTGTTTTGCCATACTTGCCAAGAGTATACTCAAACTCACCTACTCCAAGATATACAAGGTATGTTGACATTATCGGAGTTTTATCAAATGTGTACAAAATTCTGCCATTACCGAGATTCTTTTTTGATTTTATCGGCATATTTGAGATTGCAGTATTTGGGTTTTTTGCAATCAAAGATATCTCAAATGTCGCCTTTGCATCAGGTCTATCCCAGCATGGAAATGCACGTCTTGCATCAGCTGCCTCAAACTGTGTGGTGGCAAGGTATCTCTTTTTTCCACTTTTTACATATGTACTGCGATAAAATCCAAGTAGCCTGTCATTTAAGATTCCCAAGAAATCAATCTCTATTGATATTTGTCCAGATACTCGCTCATCCAAGATAATCTCTAGCTCTTCAGATTTTGGATTTGTTATTGCTGTATTTTCTATAATTTTTTCACCTTTTTGTACCGTGCACGAGAATAGCTCTAGTTCAGCTAAATTCATTACAATATTTGATGTGTTGGAGCATTGTGCAAGGATTATAGCCTTTCCTGTAAACGTGAATTTTTTTAGATCAGGTTCAAACCAAAGCTTGTACGAGATGGGTTTTACGAGATCTCTCATATAGTATCTTTTCAATAGCCCCTTATGTGTAATGCGGTATTAATTCTAGATTTCATTTGGTAAAAAAAACAAAATTTGCCAAAGGTCAAGTCCAACATATTTTACACTACAGTCCAGTTCACAATAACACGTCTTTTGTAAAGGAGTATTTATCAGGATCCAAGGATAATTCATCACATTCGAGATTTAGTATTTTGAGCAAATAGTATAGTTTGCATATTCTCCAATAGTACTCATATGGAAAGAGCTGTTTTTGTCAGTTTATATCCATTGTACACTTTAATGTCTACGATGGGCTTGGCCCATGAATAAACCCAAAAAATTACATATTTGGTTGCACAACCTACCTACATATCACAGACAAAACTCAATCCTTAACAAATAGATCCTTGTAGTAACTGACAGATGCCCCGTATACAAGAGCTGGATGAATGCACCAGTCATGCCTATACCGCCGCTCATAAGTTAGTTTAAACAATAACCCGTCTTTTGAAAAACGTGAATATATCCATCTTGAATACCATGGTTAAGATAATTCATCACAGCTGATCTCATATCCCAGACTGTTTCATAGTATTCAGAATGAATAGTTTCCAATTTACACATTCCTCAACATCTCTCAATAGCACTCAGATACGGAGAAGCTGTAGGAAAGTAATCCAGTTTTATATCGCCGTTACATTCTGCTAGATAATTTCGAACCTTTCGTGATGTATGCTGGGTTGCCTGATCCGCTATGATCATCACACGTCCGTATGCAGCTCGTACAGTTTTGAGGAATTTAACAAATGTCTTACTAGTAAACTTTTCATATGATCGAAACAATGATCTTCCGTCGGGACCTACAACACCAAACACAATAAATTTTTGATGTTTTCCATTATATGGAACAATCAACCGTTCTCCAACATTAGTCCAGTATTTTGCATGATGTATTCCATTCTCTGTAAATATGGCCTCATCTTGCACAAGTATCACGTATCTTTTATGGATTGCACGCCTAATCTTGCTTAAAATAGATCTATGCCATCTACGAACATCTTTGGATGATGCCTGCTTTTGCATGCACTTTTACTGGAACTTTTGCAGAGAGATTCCAACTGCGCATTATTTTGCGTACGTGCTGCAAAGAATATTTTACGCCAGTCATTTCAAAGATTTGTTTACGTAGAAATTTTGGTCTGATAAAACAGCCAACACTAGCCACTGTATTTCGAATTTGTTCTAGTATTCTACGCTCTACTTTTGGCGGCGTTCTAGATTTTGGCCTATCCCTGAGGCCGTCAAGTCCTTCTTTTTCATATCTTTGTGTCAGTTTGTATATCCATTGCACACTTTGTTATGCAACATCGGCGATGGTTCTATTTTTTACCACGACTAGATATACAGCATGCATTCTTCTGCATAAATCACTATTTTTTTCTTTTTTGAATGCCCCAAGGATGGCTTTATCATTTCTTTCCATGTTTGTATGGTTAAAAACTCGGATCAATAAAAGTTTCTATGAAATTAAACTGACTTCGGATCATCGGTATAGGTTCACGAGCTGCGTGCCGTTAAACACATGGTGATGAGACACGACGACACAAACTAGAAACTCGACAAAGAAATAACCATATGTGCACAGAAAAACTAGGACTTTAGAAGGTTGTAAGAATAAGAACAAAAAGAGATCTGGCCATTACGAAACTAAAAAACAAACAAAATCATTACCGCATTTTGACAGATCCTACATGTACGTTGGCATTGACGTCCACAAGGAGTTCCTTCAGGTTGCAATGATGGACAAAAAAGGTAAAATTGTCTTTAACAAGAGAGTCGATAGAGACAACGATGAGGCGAAAAAGTTTTTCTTAAAAAATGTCCCAAAATGTATCATAGAATCCTCATCTGTTTGGTATGGCTTGTTTACGTTCATGACAAAAGATCTAAAGCTGGATGTATCTCTCTCGAACCCATACCAGACAAAGGCAATTGCATCATCCAAGAAAAAAACTGACAAGATTGACGCAATGATACTTGCAGACCTTTACCGTGGCGGATATATTGCACTGTGCCATATTCCAACAAAAATTATAGTGGAATGGAGGCGCCTTGTACGACATAGACATGAGTGTACAGATGAGAACGAGTGAAAAAAATGCCATACATGGATACAAGAGGGGATAAAGATTGCAGGTACAACATTTACTCAAAAGTACAACGAATCGCTTCATTTCATAGGTGATTACAGAATTGATGACCATCTACTCGTATGATAGACTCATTGCAAAAACAAACAAAAGGATATGCCAAATTGCAAGATCTAATAAACAGATCCAATTGCTAAAGACAATTCCAGGAATTGGTGATTGCAGTGCTTTGGTAGAGATTGATGATGTGAGGAGATTCTCACCGTTTGTGTTCGTATGCAGGTTTGGTAAGTGTACGCAATTCTGCAGATATGGTAAAGCATGGCAGGATAACAAAAAGAGGTAGTAGAATGATGAGGTGGATTTTGAGTAAAGCGATCCGCACACATGTAAGGTGTGCACCAAAAAGCAATGTCACACGGTTTTACAAAAGACTCGCAAGAAAAAAAGGCACGGGCAAGGCCACAGCATCAAAGATGTTACGTGTCATATACTGGATGTTAAAGATAAGTTTGAAAGCAATTACAGTTAGATTCGCAACCGCGTCTTATGCATTGGAGATTAAACTCCGGTCAATAACTGCGGCATGATCTAACGATTGGATGAAGAAAGGTTGTGAGGGTAAACCTCGTATGGATAATTCTTTAGAAACGGAAAGTACACACCTAGCGAAAGCTATGCGGGATTAACTAGAATTGTTTATAAAGATAGCACATGGATATGCATAAAGTCTATTGAATATCTTCCATCTGCATCACCACAGCTGAACAGTATTGAAGCAATTTGGTTAAAGTATAAACGTGAGAAAGATTATTTGATATACTATCCAACAATCAATGACAAGAAACGCGCCATTATGGAATACTTGAGAACACAAAGATTTCCAAACAATGTTATGGATTATTTTGCTCATGAATCAGCAAATTGAACGAACTTATGATCTGTGGTATACAACAGACTATAATATCATTCTAAATTATTTGATTTATTATAGCCTTCTAGATTTATGTTATGTAATATTTTTATTCTATCTTTCCAAAGTTCTTCAGCTTCATGTAAAAGATGCGGTATTCTAAAATTTTTATTTGATTTGTATATGTCATCAAGTTCTAGCACTCCACCATCTGCTATATATAACATATCTCCCCATATTTCAGATTTTTCTTTTTGTCCATCATCAAGTACATAATAGATCAAATCAATAACATCTTTAGATGCAGCGTCGGTTATCGCAAATAATTTAGTAAATGCTGCAGTTGGTTTTATATCGTGACGTTTATTGTGCAATAATCCATAAACTAATCCTGCGGTAAATAATGAATAGTTATTTGGGAATAATTTTAACGAATTTACTAAATCATCATAAATATCTTTAAGAGCAGTTCTAATTTCTAATGATTCATCAGAAATTTTCCAATTTTTAACCATGATTTCAGAGTTCATAGATATGACACCTTTTTTGTAATATTTGACATATCGGGATGATTTGGTACCGATTCGATTTCCCATTCAGAAGCTAGATTATCAGTGATGCTTTGTATATCATTATTTTCTAGTTCTTTAGGTTGATACAATATTATGATCTGTTTTCCCATTTTTGAATAATAATTAATAAGATTGTTTTGATGATTTGGATCAAGTCTACTCATAGGCGTATCTATAACAATTGGAGCATCTTTTGTCGCAAATTTATTTAATCCCCCAATCATCGATGTAGCGACTATTTGAGATGCACCTGCGCTAGGACTGTACATATATGTTGGAAGTTCTGTACCGTCATTTCTTAATACCTTCATACTGAAGTCTTTATCTATTTTCAAACCCCGATATAGAGCAGGATTGTTTGTAAGTGACGAAAATACTTTGGAAATATGTTCTTCAAGTTTTGGTTTTCTTTTTTCATAAAAACGATTGATTACTTGTTCCATACAATCTATTACAATTTCACACATATCTTTTCTTTTTATTGTAGATTTTAATTGCTCATCAACTACACTCGAATTTATTTTGAATTCTAAATCATCTTTCTTGCTTTCTAATTGTAATTTTTGAGATCTATACATATCTAAATCAGTTTCAAATGTATTAATATCCTTCACTATTTCTTCATATTTGGATTGAAGTTCCTTTATAGATTTTTCATATTCGCTACTTCGGATTTGATGATTGATGTTTTCAAGTATGCTTTTTTGTTTATCTATATCTTGATTACGATTAGATACAGATTCTAGTGATGTTAATAAATTTGCAAGTTTTGCAGCAGGTGCATGATCTATTAATATTCCATTTACAAATTTTTTTAAAATAGATTTTTTTGAAGGAATCAAATTCAAAGTTTTCGAACTAAATATATTTCGTACTTCATCATTAATTGGTCTTTCACATACACAATTATCTAAATGATTACTCATGATAAATTTTATAACATCTGATTGCCATCTGTCTTTAGATGGAGGATCTTCATCGGTATTATTTATCATATCTAACAATGATGACGATAAAACAAGACCTAAATTGCCACAATTTGTGGTTAAATTTTTTTGATCTACTTTCAATGATTTTTTAAGATCATTAAGTTTTGATTCTATTTCTTTACGTTCTTCAACGATATTCTTGATGTTTTGATGTTTTTCTAAATCTTTAACTAATTCTTGTTTTCTCCGTTGTGCATCAATTAAAATATTTGTAGTTATTTCGATATTTTGATCAGCAGATTTTATTTCTTCATATAATTCCTCTAATTGATTTTGAACTCGTTCATCTTTGTTATGTTTTTTGATATTTTTATTATACTCAATTTGAAATCTACTATATATTTCTGTAAGATCTTCCTTGGCATTAAGTAATTCTTTTATTCCTAGCACTTTTTCTATAGCTTGTTTTACTTGAGTTTCTTCTTGTTGTATATATCGTTTAATCTCTTCACCATCAAAGAAAAAAAATTGACTTGCATCTTTTGGAAGAATTGTATCTATCCAATCTTTTTTGTTTAAATCGGAATCTTCAATCATGATTGGTTTATCATCTACATATACATCTACAATAGAATTACCAATAGTTTCAATTTCTTTCCCTATATCAGTTTTTCTGAATTTAATTGAACGTTTAAGACGACATATTTTTTGTTCATGTTCAAATTTAATTTCAACATACATGATACCATCCTCTTCTGAAGCTTTTTTCATATTGATCCAATTACTAGCAGTTTTTCTGTCAAGACCATTATCTCCATATAATGCAAATTTTATTGCTTGGAAAAGTGTGGTTTTGCCACGGTCATTTATTGCTTTTATTAATATTACATTTCTATCCACAGTTACCGACGTGTCAAGAAAATTTTTCCCACCATATCTTCCAAAATTATATAATTCAATATTTTTAAACAGCATATAGTTTACCGTCCTGCTGCATCGGATATGATGCCTTGAATAGTATCATGAATCTGTATTCTAGATCTTAAATGTACATGTGCAGATTCCATTTCATAGATCTTTTTTAATGTGTCAGTTGGAATGTTATTTTCATTTTCTATATCTGAGAGTATCTGAAGAATTTCATCATATGCGGTAGACATGATAATTTACTATCATTCTAGGATTTAAATCTAATTAGGATGAAGTACACTTCATCAATTTCGAATGAAAAAATACATTATATGATCGACATTATTGTGCATGCAATACAATTTTTGAAGTATGTTGACGTCAAAATTGGTGTAAATAATTGCAGTTATTTTGGAACGGTTACAGGATCACAGCAAATACATTCTCAAACCATAGTATATAATATTAGTAACCCATGCTACTTAGTTGCATAACTCGAGTTTTTGTACCCAAATCACATCCTGACATTTTCAATACTAGGAAGCTTATGCAACAGACTAGACCCAGCCACAACAATGTTAGATCGAATTGCATCCACAATATTAAATCCAACACCACTATTTCTGATTGCAACTTTGTTATTGGGACTTGTGTATAAAATTAACATGTTCCAAGATTTCGAAGAATTTGGAGTTATTTGTTACATCATTTCTATGAATTTTAGGTTGGATTGTATTCCGTGTGACCCCAGAATGGAAAGAAATATCCCTGCATAAAAATTCTATTTTTTATATAGCAGTTATGATCATGTATCCTATTATTAGCATATGCATCACTATAGTTGGAGACGAATATTATCCATTTTTAATGATGCTGTTGTTATTTAATTTAAGTTTCATACTTTGTAGTGCAATATTCCATACTCCACAAAAACAGTCAATATTAATTAAACATCATAATTATTTTTAACGAATATTTTAAACATATATTAAAAAACAACCAGATAAAAAACACAGTATGATAATTCTATTTTGAATGATCAGATATCTAGATCAATAAAACCAATATCTTTAAGTTTTTTATTAAAAATTCCATCTACATTCCATTTGTTTATCGCATCTTGTGATAATTCTCTTACTCGTTCTTTTTCCTTGCTTACAATTATTTTTGTTTCTTCCATATCAGTGATACTTATATCTGGATTTGGGAAAACTATAATGTCGTATAAATGTGCAATTTTCTCCCGAGTGCTTGTTCTAAGAATGCGCCCTCTTCGTTGGATATACTGTCTCTTACTCGTATAACTTGAAATAAGAATTGCAGATTGAAATTCTGGAATGTCTACACCTTCATCTAAACAATACATGGAGAATAAAGGAGTTTGATTACTTTTTGATTCTTCTAATATTTTATTCCGTTCAGAATTATTTAACTTGCCAGAAAATATCATTATATCATCTTTTTCAAAATTATTTTGTTTACCACGATTCATATCATAAATTATTTTTTTATGAATTTCTTTTAATTTTATTACTTGATCATTATCATCAGCAAATACAACATATGGTTTTTTAGGGGAAGTTTTTAATATTTCTCCATAAACTCGAATTTTATCTTCTGTTTTTTTAAGTATTTGTGCTCTATCCATAAGTAATCGTTTATATTTTTTTTCGAGAGTTATTGTCATATTATGATCTTTCGTTGATTTCAGTTGTGAGTACGTCTTTTTGATTTGTTTTGAATGTTCAATGTGTTCTAAAAATTCTTCATTATTCAAATATGCAAAAAATGGATGGTATTCATATTGACTAAGTTTTTTCTCTCGTATTCCGTCCGCAACAGTGTATATTTCATCAATAGGTTTTCCAAAATAGTTTAATATTCGATTTGTGCCAATTTCATCCCAGTCACGTTCAAATGTAGCACTCAGTCCTAATCTTCTTTGAGCATCAATATCAAAAATCATGCTGTATTTAGGCGCACCTAGATGATGTACTTCATCAGCTATGACCATAAGAAATTTGGATGGAATATTTTTAAAGTTGTTTCTAAATTTTTCAGATATTGCTGTTTTCATTGTTGATAATATTAGTAGATGTTGTTTTCTAGAAACAGCGTCATTTGTTATATGTCCACTTAGTTTCCCTGGCAAAATTATATCCCAATTTGAATGATCACTATCACATATAACTAGATCTACATTATGTATAAACGCTCTAATTTCTTTTTCCCATTGTGTTGTTAAAACCATTGTTGGGACTAAAATCAATACAATTGATTTTACTGGCATCAGACTTGCGGAAACTAATGCCGCTAAGGTTTTCCCTCCAGAAGTTGCAATGTTGAATATTCCTCGATTTTTAGCATTTAGCCACGAATTAATTGCTCGAATTTGATGATCCCACAATATATTTCCGTTTGGAAGCATTGCCCATTGTGGAACATTAAACTTGGTCAAATCTAATTCAGATATATTACTAGGTGCATTTTTGATCAGCATTTCTTTAGTTTTTTGAGGGAGTTTCAACATTTTGGAATCTTCCCATTTTTTTTGAAATTTACGAATATCATCAATTACATGTGTTCTTTGACCATCAATCCAATCTACATCTACAGTTATTTCAAATATGCCACATTCCCAATTCTGTTTATTTTCATTTATAGGCCCTCTGAAAGAAATTACATTACCTTCACGATCTTGAAATATTCCAAGTTTTTCATCAAGTAAATTTTTCCGTAATGCCTGATCATAATCTACACATTTGCCATCACGATCTATTTGAATATCAATTTTTATTTCCAAAAATCCTTTTTTTAGAAGATAAGCTAATGCTGCAACATGATTTCTTTCAAATTCTTTAGATAAATCTAAACCATTGGATATGGACTTATGAATAATTTCGTCTCTTTTGTCATTAGGACAGTTATTCAATATTATGGAATCCTCGTTAGTTAAAATTGGACTGATCACAAGTTGCATTTTTCCTTCATTTTTAATCATTTCATTAATTCCTCGTGCAGTAAGAGCTATACTCGTAGATGAAAAAAATCCTCCGATTCTTCTATATGTGGTAGATTCTTTTAATGCTGGAATAAAAAACTCTGTCACGATGTTGTTAATCCTAGAATCATATCTAGATCGTGGCCAATCCATGGTATCATTTAATGTCATATTATTACACTAATCCATTTGGATCATTTTTCTCAAATCCAAAATTCATTCTATGTAATTTAAGATATTTTTGCGAAGGCAATAAATCGCATGAATTTTCATTGATTTTTAAAATTGTACATGAATTTTTGAGATTTTCTGATTTTATATTGTTATTTAATATGAGATTATAATTAACATCAAAATACAAATATCCTCCATCAAACATTTTATGATGTAATACACATAGGCAAATCCCATTATCTTTCATTCCTGCAATGTTTTGATGTTTTACAGGTAATATGTGGCTAGCTTCAAGTAGATCTATTTCAGTTATTCCACATACCGCACATTGATAATGATAATTTCTTAACACCATATTTCTAAATTCTTTTTGACCTTTACGTACAATGGATTCTCCTTTTTCTAATCTAAGACGAACATCTTGTGGTACCTCTCCTAGTAGATCTGTGTGAGGTTCAGATATATTATCTAATGCATGATTAATTCCATTATAAGCATTTGATAAATAATTCACTTTATCATTTTGTACTTGTTTTATCGCAAAATTGTATTCGTCATCCATTGTTGGATTTATCAATTGTATGCGAGATGATTTTAAATTCATTCTAAACGGAATTACATCGTTAACTAGTATCATTAGATCTCGTATTGTTCCTTCTTGTGTATCAGACCACAATGATTTTGCAATATCTGCATTTTGAATTATAGAATGAACTATTCCTTTAGATAAACACATCCCATCTTTAGAAAATAAAATAATATCTTTTTTTTGAATTTGATTCCAAATTTGTTTGTTGTCTACTGTTGAATGTAATCCCCATACAGATATAAAATCCTCAGATAATTCATCATGCAAAATTTTTTTTTCAACAGTTTTTACATAATTTTTCATTGAATCTTCACTTTCCACTCCGATTAAAAAAAGAGATGGGTACTTTTTTTTATGTTTTTCAATATAATGGTAAAATGGACTAGGATAATCAATGTGGTATTGAATTTGATTAAGTTGAGGATTGATTGGTTCTAAATGTGCATCTATTTTGATTTCAATATTTGCACGAATGTTATTCATATTTTCTTTCATGAATTCAATTAATTCTTTGTCAATCAGAATGTGGTTTTTTTTAGGAATTCTTACATATAATTCATCAAGATCTTTTAAAATATGTTTTAAAACTTCTCTTCTTATAGATTGATTAATTACAGATTTTCTAAATTCCTCCATGTTTGGAGTCGATAATTCATGTAAATTTGGAACGGTATTTTTGTTTTTTATTTCTGTTTGTATGATTTTAAATATATTGATGTTGTCAAGTTCAGGATTTAGATTATCGGCCATGTTTTTTGGAATATGTCTGATATTGGCATGAAATACATCCCAATAATATTTGGCAAATCTTATTGCTATAAAATCTAGTTCTACACGGATCTTGTCACCTTCTGGATTCAGCCATGTTTTACCAACTAGATCTTTGCAATCGTAATTTCCAACATCTGTTAATGCATATAGAAAAACCCCTTTGTATGTAGAATCCATATGTCCGTTATCATAAAAATTCTGAAACATTTTTTCATAATTCTCATACCTCATAATCCATATAGATTTTAGATGTATTATAGACTATGCAAAGTTTACATAATTTTATCTATATTGTCATACCTTAATGCGTGTTAGATGTATGAGGTCAGCTATTAAACAATACGGAGTACCTCTTCAAAGACGCGCTTACCGTGTGCTTTCCATGTCAAAACACATGTTAGAAAGTTGGACATTCTTTTCATAGACTCTAATCCTCTGATCTGACCGCTTATCTTACGACGAACCACAACATCCCGTAATACAAGCTCGGCAGCATTGTTTGTAGGTGGAATGTCTTTATGCTCAATAAATGCAGAGTTTCTGTGGCATTTACCAACCGTTTGATCAACCTCTTCATTTCTGGCATTTCAAAGCTACGATATCCATCCAACATGCAATCAAATGCGTATTCAAACACATGCACCACAATTGGCATAGTTTTTGGTATTCTCAAACAGCATACACATCTCTTCATAGAGTTTTCTGTATGCACCACCATGTCTCATTGACATGTGTTTAGCAGCACGCAGCTCGTGAGCCCAGCATCGTTGATGCATTCCTCGCTCTTGTACACGGAATATCCATCAGTTACTGCAACACCATAAAATTTGTCCATATATGCATTCCATAACATATACACCGCGACTCTTGTTCATGATTATTGCAATATTTTTCTTGTATGTGATGCACCATGCCCAAACTAATTGTCCATCTCGTGTGTATGATGTCTCATCAATATTGACAAACGGTGATTGGACAACTGTATTTGTTATTGTTTTTGCATCTTTTTCCATTTGATCTGAGACATTTGCGATCATGTTGATTACGGTGGATTTTGCAACAACCAAACCACACGCTGTTTTGACCAGTTGAGGTATTTGATTATATGGAATTCTTGTTGCCCTGTATTCGGTAACAAGGACAATTATATTCTTGCCATATATACCGCCGCTCATAAGTTAGTTTAAACAATAACCCGTCTTTTGAAAAACGTGAATATATCCATCTTGAATACCATGGTTCTAAGATAATTCATCACAGCTGATCTCATATCCCAGACTGTTTCATAGTATTCAGAATGAATAGTTTCCAATTTACACATTCCCCAACATCTCTCAATAGCACTCAGATACGGAGAAGCTGTAGGAAAGTAATCCAGTTTTATATCGCCGTTACATTCTGCTAGATATAGTATGGAGCATAAGTCTTTTGGAATTCACATTAACCGCAAAGTTTTTTGATCGGTACATTCTCAATCATGTATGGACAATCTAAGTAAACAACTCAAAGACGCCCATAGGAAAGAAAGAGAACCAAACATACGTGACAGAATCGTTGCAGTACAAATGGTTCGTGTAAACAATATGAACATAGGAGAAGTCGCAGCTAGTTTATTTCGAACTCCAGAATGGGTCAATCAATGGATAGAACGTTTTGATGAAAAAGGCATTGATGGTCTACGAGATCTGCCACGTAGTGGCAGACCTCCATTAATTAAAGCTCATAAACTAGATAAAATAATCAGTGATGCAATAGATAATACAAGTATGTATGAGGTCAGCTATTAAACAATACGTAACACCTCTTCAAAGACGTTCTTACCGTGTGCTTTCCATGTCAAAACACACGTTAGAAAGTTGGACATTCTTTTCATAGATTCCAATCCTCTGATCTGACCGCTTATCTTACGGCGAACCACAACATCCCGTAATGCACGCTCGGCAGCATTGTTTGTAGGTGGAATGTCTTTATGCTCAATAAATGCAAATAGAGTTTCTGTGGCATTTACCAACCGTTTGATCAACCTCTTCATTTCTGGCATTTCAAAGCTATGATATCTATCCAACATGCAATCAAATGCGTATTCAAACGCATGTCGAACTCTTGCACCACAATTGGCATAGTTTTTGGTATTCTCAAACAGCATACACATCTCTTCATAGAGTTTTCTGTATGCACCACCATGTCTCATTGACATGTGTTTAGCAGCACGCAGCTCGTGAGCCCAGCATCGTTGATGCATTCCTCCAGGATCAAATCTCTTGTACACTGGATATCCATCAGTTACTGCAACACCATAAAATTTGTCCATATATGCGTCCATAACATATGCACCGCGACTCTTGTTCATGATTATTGCAATATTTTTCTTGTATGTGATGCACCATGCCCAAACTAATTGTCCATCTCGTGTGTATGATGTCTCATCAATATTGACAAACGGTGATTGGACAACTGTATTTGTTATTGTTTTTGCATCTTTTTCCATCTGATCTGAGACGTTTGCGATCATGTTGATTACGGTGGATTTTGCAACAACCAAACCACACGCTGTTTTGACCAGTTGAGGTATTTGATCATATGGAATTCTTGTTGCTCTGTATTCGGTAACAAGGGCAATTATATTCTTGCCATATGATCCTGATTTTGGTAGATCATTTTCTGCTTCACATACGCGTTTGCAGTTTGTACATACACACATGCTGATTTCATGTCTAGTCTCTTCTACAACTGCTGGTCATAATGTCACGTGTTTTTGTGTATGAATATTTCATGGTGCCGCCACAATTGCATTTGGTATTTTTCATGGTATGAGTTACGGTTCTAGAAGGATTGTGTTTGCGTGATGTTCCTTTGTGGCCTAGACTGCCGCCTGATTTTTTTGGTGGGGGCGATTCGCCGTTTTCTCTTGCCTTGCGTTTTTCACGTTTTTCTTTTAGATATTCAAGTGAGCGTGTAGAGAGTTGGGGTTTTCGTAATATGCGAGTCGATTCCGGAGAAGTGTGTTTTCCTTACTCATTACATCAATCTTTTCTGTAAAAACTCTCACGCATTCTTCCAATTCATCGTATGTCGGACGTCTACTCATGAAATGGATCAGTTATTGATATACTTGGATCTATATGATCGTGCATTATTGACTAATTTGTTAGTCATGAGCTGACCTCATACTTATTATATTATAACAATTTCTGTAAAACAGAAATGAGATATTTTACATCAAAAATATACTTCCAAATTAAATTACAGGAAGGAACGCATCATGACACATAATTGCCACACATTTAGTGCCGTTCGGGGTAATCAAGCAGGTAGTGATTTCTATATCGCAATGTGTAGTCTAAAGATTGTAGCAAAAATGTTTACATATACAGATGTCGACATCCCTGCCGAACAACGAGCACAACGAACATTACGGAAATCTAGAATTCCCAAAATCCGAGACTATATGATCGCAAATCCAAAAGATTACATATTTTCATCGGTAACCGTATCAGTTGATGGTCCGATTGGATTTAAAGCGTTATCTAAAAAAGATAATAATCTTGGAACTATATCAATATCACAAAATTCTTCTATATTGATCAATGATGGGCAACATAGAATATATGCAATAAAAGAGGCCATATTTGAAAAATCTGCACTTGGAAATGATGAAATATCTGTTGTGTTTTTTGAAGATCTAAAATTAAAGAAAAGTCAACAAATGTTTGCAGATCTAAACAAACATGCTGTAAAACCTACAAAATCTCTCGGGATATTATATGATAGACGAAATGATTTTGCAACATATGTAGTTGATGTAACAAGACAAGTTAAAATATTTCGTAATAAAATAGAAATGGAAAAAACCACCATATCTAATCGATCTACAAAATTTTTCACATTAAGTGGATTGGAGAATGCAACTAAAAACCTTCTTGGTAAAAATAAACATCTTACTAAAAGGGATAAAGAATTTACAATAGATTTTTGGAATACTGTTAGTAAAAATATTCCAGAATGGAATGTACTATTAACTGGTAAAACAACCCCTTCAGAATTAAGAAAAGATTATGTCCATGCAAATACAAATATGTTGGAAGCAATTGCAATTGCTGGAAATTTACTAGTAAAAAAATATCCAAAAACATGGACACGAAAACTAACTGGACTCCAAAACATAGACTGGGGTAGAACAAATCCAGAATGGTCTGGAAAAATCATAGTAAATGGAAAAATGACAAAAACAAAAATGGGCATGACCAAAGCAGCCAAAATAATTATGAGGTATTGTGAGATTGTGAAATAATGGAATCCATATTCAAAAATAAGACCATAGATGACATATATGCCGAAATACATGAAGTGTATCTAGAGGACAATAGACCATGGATTCTTGGATTCAGTGGAGGTAAAGATTCAACTTGTATGATTCAAATTATTTGGTCTGCTTTAAAAAAATTACCAAAAGCAAATCTAAAAAAAATGATATATGTTATATCTTCAGACACACTAGTCGAATCACCTAAAATAGTTGAAACAGTAACAGATACATTAGATAAAATGGAACGCAGTGCAAAAAAATCATTACTTCCAATGGAGACTAATTTAGTGAGACCTGTACTTGACGATACGTTTTGGGTATGCATGATAGGTAAAGGGTATCCCGCACCATCAAACACGTTCAGATGGTGTACTGATAGATTGAAGATCAAAAGTGCAAATAAATTCATTGAGGACAAAGTTTCAGAACATGGTGAAGTAGTAATGGTTCTTGGCAGTCGTAAAGATGAAAGTGCCACTCGAGCTCAAGTAATAAACAAACATCTCATAAAAGGAAGTCACCTATCTCACCATAATTTACTTCCACAAGCATTTGTCTATGCTCCATTACGAGATTTCACTACGGAAGACGTATGGAATTATTTACTTCAAAATAAATCAAATCAATGGGGCGGTAATAATCGCGATCTTTTAGCAATGTACCAAAATGCAAATGCGGCAGAATGTCCGCTGGTAGTTGACAGCAGTACTGCATCGTGTGGCAATAGTCGATTCGGATGTTGGGTATGTACTGTAGTAGAACATGATAAATCAATGGAAAGTATGATCGACAATGGAGAGGAATGGATGGAACCGCTATTAGAATTACGTCAAATGTTAAAAGATACTCAAGATCCAGAAAAAAAGAACGAATTTCGAGATCTCAAACATCGAAATGGTCATGTGGTATTCTGGAAAGATAAAGTTACTTACGGACCATATAAGTTTGAATTTTGCAAGACAATTCTATCAACCTTGTTAAATGCTCAAAATGCTGTAAGGAAGAATGGACCTGATCCAAATATATCGCTAATACATGATGATGAAATTCATGAAATACAGCGCATCTGGAGAGCAGAACATGGAGATTGGAGAAATTCAGCATATGAAATATATAAAAATATCACAAAGCAAAATATTTCTTCATTGCTAGATGATTTAGGATCATTTGGGCAGTTAGAACAAAATGAATTAAATATTGCATGCAATGAACATAATATTCCATATAGATTAGTATCAAGATCCCTCCACGTTGAATTTGATATGCAAGGTATGACTAAGAGGCAAAAAGTCCATACGTTGTTAGAAAAATTGCTCGCAGAAGATTGGGATGATGATATGACGCATGCAGTACAAAAAGCACAACGTAAAAGAAAACAGCTAAAAGACGTGTATGAATAATGCTCTTTGAAAAATTAACAATAAAAAATTATGGAGTTTATGCTGAAAAAACTGATTTTAATTTTTCTACTACTCCAAAAAAACCTATTATTCTTATAGGAGGATTGAATGGGGCAGGCAAAACTACAATATTTGAATCAATAATGATTGCATTATACGGAAAAATTTATCTCGGGAGAAAAACAACAAAAAAAGAATATTCCGCCTTTATAGTAAATAGAATACACCGTCATGACGGGAAACGTGCAAAACATGCATCAATAGAGCTATCATTTAGATTTCATCATAATGGTTCTGAAGATTCCTATATGATTCATAGAAGTTGGGTTGTAGAAGGTATGTCGATATCAGAATCACTCCAATTGCAAAAAAATGGTAAATTGTTAACAGATGTAAATGAATCATTATGGCAATCATTTATAGAAGGACTTATACCGTTTGGTATATCAAAATTATTTTTCTTCGATGGGGAAAAAATTGTAAGCATGACAAAATGGAATGAACAAGATAATGCCGAACTACGGTCATCTATAGAGATATTACTTGGAGCAGAATTAATTCATAGATTACAATCAGATCTAGATCTTTACATGATCAGAAAATCGGATAAAAATAACAAAAATGAATTGATTCAAAATGAATATAAAAAATTACAAAATGAAAAAGAGAGTTTATTGTCAGATCTGGATTCATTAGATGCGGAACGACAGAAAAAGCTTCAAGAAATAGAAGAATCTATGTCGGATGTTACTTCTAAAGAATTAAAAATTGTTGGCGTGGGTGGCGGATATGCTAATATTCGAAATGAACTTCTTACAGAAAAAACAATATTAGAAGAAAAAACTGCATATAAAATAAAAGAAATTCAAGAAGAGTTAGCAGGTGATGCACCACTTTACTTGGTATCCAACATATTATCTCAAATACTCCAGCAGATGGAAAAAGATGCCAATATTGTCCGTCAAAATATATCGGCAACTACAATTCAAAAAAATGTGGAAAAAATTAAAAAGGAAATAATTTCTGAAGAATTTTGGCCTAATGGCATTATTATAAATAAAGTGGTTACAAAGATGATAAGAAGATTAGATTCTCTAATCAAAAAGCCTTCAGATGATGTATTCTTCGATATATCTCCAAAAGATATGTCATGGACACATCAAAAAATATTGAAAATTAAAGAAGGTCACAAAACATTGTCAAAAAAATTAGACGAGTACACCAAAGCAGATATGAAATTGGGAAAAATTGAATCAGATTTGTCAAAAATTCCTCGTGATGATGAAATCGGGCCAAAAATATCCGATATAAACAACATATATCAAGAAATTGGAATTTTAAAATCAGATATTTCACACATTAATCAACAAATTGCATCAAAGAAAGCATATCAAAAAATGTTGCAGACAAAATTAAAAGGAGTTATTGACATAATTTATAAAAATAAAACTGTAGATATTGGAATAAATCTTGCGTCAGGAATGCAAAAAGTTTTGAATACTTATTATTTTAATCTTTTAGAGCGCAAAATGACAGAATTAGAATCCCATTTACTTGAAATTATAAAAATATTATTACATAAAAACTTCATATCTAAAATAAACATAGATCGAAAAACATTCAAAATAGAAATTTATGGAAATGATATGGAATTAATTTCAGGAAATCTTTTAGCAATGGGTGAAAGGCAAATATTTGGTACTGCTATGTTATGGGCAATTGCTAAAACTTGTGGAAGAGCATTGCCATTTGTAATTGATACACCATTGGGAAGATTAGATGGAGAACATTTGACAAATCTCACAGAAAAATTTTATCCTTTTGCATCACATCAATTAATTTTGTTATCTACAGATAGAGAAATAGGGCATAAGGAATATGATCAATTGTCTAAATATATCTCTCATTCTTATCGTATAACTTGTGATCGTGCAAAATCCATTACTACAATGCATGAAGGATATTTTATGGGGGGGAAAATTGCGCAGACTTGATAAAGTTAGATTATCTACACGATCTCAACATCAATTAGGACATCTAAAGCATAAAACAAATATGCCAATAAACATCTTAGCAAGATTTGGAATCTGTTTATCTTTAAATGATTCCAGTATTCCAAACCCAGATATGTATGATGAAAAAGGTATGGAATTAATGCCGCATATATTATACGGTAAAAATGAATTAATATTTTCTATAATGTTTCAATATCGGTTCAAGTACGATAATTTAGATTATGAAAAATATGGTAATCGTATGATACGTGCACATATCAATCGTGGATCTGGAATGCTGTTTCCACGTATAAAACATGTGGGTGATTTTTCAAAGCTTTTTGGTAGTGTTGTATGATATATCTAGATTGTCATGCTACGACACCACTTGATTCTAGAGTTTTAAATGAAATGATGCCATATTTTACAGATAAATTTGGCAATGCATCTAGCATGGATCATCCCTATGGATATGAAGCATCTGCCGCTGTAGAACTTGCACGAAAAAAAATTGCAACTGCCATCAAAGCAAGACATGATGAGATCATATTTACTAGTGGAGCTACAGAATCAAATAATATTGCATTAATTGGTACAATGGCAAAATACAAAAACATAGGGGATCATCTCATTACATGTACTACCGAACACAAATCAATTTTGGACACTTCTGCACATCTTAAAAATATTGGTAAAAAAATCACTTATCTGAAAGTTAATCAATATGGCGAAATCGATTTAGATGAATTAAAAAATGCCATAACTGAACAAACAGTGATCATGTCGATAATGGCTGCAAACAATGAAATTGGTACCATATCAGATCTTAAAGAAATAGGCAAAATTGCTCATGAAAAAAATATTCTATTTCATACAGATGCTGCACAGGCAGTTGGACATATACCCATAGATGTAAATGATATGAACGTTGATCTTATGTCAATATCTGCACATAAGATGTATGGTCCAAAAGGGATTGGCGCCTTATATGTTCGAGGTATAAAACCAAGAGTAAGATTAGAACCGATTGTTCACGGGGGCGGTCAAGAAAGAAACATACGATCCGGTACTTTAAACGTGCCAGGGATTGTTGGGTTTGGCAAAGCAATAGAAATTGCCATAAAAGAAATGGATGATGAGAATAAATCATTGGGAATCTGGATAAAAAATATGTTAAAAACATTTGAGAATGCTGGTGGAAAACTTAATGGACACCCAATCAATCGTTTACCATACAATCTCAATATATCATTTCCTGGTATCGAGAGTAAAGCAATAATCAATGGACTTTCAAAAGATATTGCCATCTCGTCAGGTTCTGCATGTACAGCACAAACGGTTGAACCATCTCACGTCATTTTAGCATTAGGTCATGATGAAGAATATGCACATTCGTCAATACGAATAGGATTAGGTCGATTTACCAAAGAAAAAGATGTGATTTATTGTACAAATGCAGTGTTAAAAATGATCAAAAAACTCAAAAATTTTACTATGTAAACATATACAAATAGATGTTTTATATCTTCACATATGGATACAAACTTTGATGTGCATGTAGGCGATTATGTAAAAATATCATTACGTAATGATCCTACAATGTATTCTAAAGGAGAAGTTTTTAAAAAAACATCTGAAAAAGATTCAGCTAATATATCTGTGGTTTTAAAAAATGGTGCTGCTGGTACTGTGATACAGGTAATCAATTCAATCGAAATTATCAAAAAAAGAATAATGCGAGAAGATCAATATACTGAAAATAAATCTAGATTTGGCGAAGATGTCATGCGACATAACGTGATCCCAAAAACAGTACAATCATTTCTTAATTCTGAAGGAGGTTATTTATATATAGGAATAAGAGATACTGGAGAATTAAAAGAAAGATTAATTGGATTAGATTATGATTTTAATCGTATTGATCATAGTACTAAAAAATTATCAAATGATAAATTATGCGATAAGCTTGGAATAAATATTATGGATTCATTAGAAAAGTATCTAAAATCCAATATCTCATTAGGGCCATTAATAAAAATCATATTTCGTGAAATTTTCAATATTCAATTTATAGAAATCATAATTAAAAAAAGTCCACAACCTTGGTTTTTTAAAAATATGAGAAATGGTAAAGAAGTATTATTCGATATTCATCGTAATGATGGAACTGTAGATAAAAGACGTTTGGATGAGTTTTACATTCGAAGTGGAGGAAGTAAAAAACGATTAGAAACCCATGAAGAATTTCATAACTATTTCATCGGTAGATTTACAAATAACAATTTTTAGGCTATAAATGATATAAATGGGCATAAATAACAAGTTTGCAAATACACACACGAGATCAATTCAAGAAATATTACAAGTTCATGGCAAATATAAAGTTCCAAAATTCCAAAGAAATTACTCATGGTCTCAAGATAAAGTTGAGGCGCTATGGAACGACATGTTGGACAATTTCAAAATTATGTCAGACATATCAAAACCAATTGAAGATTCACAATATCTGTTAGGTTCCATTGTCTTACTTGAGGATATAAAAGACAAGGGATCATACTTTGTAATTGATGGTCAACAACGTCTTTCAACACTTACTTTGCTATTATGTGTAGCAAGAGACATCATAATGGAAGATATGGATAAAAATGGATCTATAAAATCAGATGGTCTTGATAAATTTATCGATCTCATACAAAATACTCAGATGGATCAGCATACTAGCTGGAAATTAATTCTTAATGATACTGACAAATTATTTTTTAGAGAAATTCAGGAATTTGAATCTAGACAATCTAAATCACAATTAGAACGAATTAAAAAAATAACTCCAAAAATAAAATCGTTAAAATACTTAAAAAATAATTATGAATTTTTGCATAAAAAAATTACTGATGCATTACAAACTGAATTTGGAAACAATGGAGATATTTCCGACATGTCTGAAGAAGAATTAAGAGAATTACGAATAGAAAATCATGGAGCGTTGCTTTATTTTTTAACACATATAATAGAAAATAATTTTTTAATCACACTTGTAGTATCTGATGAAAATACGGCATTTCAGATATTTGAAACGCTAAATGAAAGAGGCCAAACACTATCTAGATCTAATCTTATTAAAAATTATATTCTCAGTAAAATTACATCCAAAGAAACGCAAATAGAACTAAGTGATGATTGGAATAGAATATTTGACGAAGTTGTTGGTGATGGACAAGCAGATGATGATTTTATCATTGAATCATACAAATCCAGAGATTGTGATCACACATCTCTTTGTATTAAGTCTAAAAAAAGTATTAAAATATCAAAAAAGAATCTATATACAATAATAAAAAATATGGTTGTTGATGAAAACTCATGCAAACGGTATATTTCTGAACTAAAAGAAGATGCAGAGTATTTATCAACGCTTAATGTTCCAGTTCAATATTCTGAAGAAGATGGTAAAGATTATGTGCACATAATCAATATACTCAAAGCAAAATTTATCCGTGTTCCACTTCTTGCAGCGCATCGTAAATGGCATAATAATGATAAATTTAATGATTATGTTAGATTAATAAAAATTCTTACTGTATTTTTCTTTAAAATAAGAGTAATACAGCAAAAACATCCAGGATATATTGAAAATATCATAATAAAAGTGACAAAGATGATTAATGAGAATCAATCAATCAATGATGTCATGAAAATTTTAAAATTAGAAGATGATCATGAAAATTTTATATATAATTTTAAAGCTAGTTTTATACCAAATCCTACTAAAGATGCCATAAAATATGTTTTACAAAGGATTACAATACATTTAGGAACTGACCCAGATGATGTAAAATATATAGAAAATCTCTCGTTGGAACATATATTGCCACAAGATCATGAATTATGGGATAAGAATAACTTTTTTTCCAAATATGAAGGAGAAAAAAATAACATGGATGAATTTGTAAACAGATTGGGCAACATGACATTATTAAGAAAATCATTAAATTCAAAAACTAAAAACCAGACATTCGAATATAAAAAAAGACGAAAAGATAAAAAAGATGGTCGAGATATTGGATACAATTCATCAGAACTTAAAATCAACAAAAAAACTGTATGTAACCATGATATATGGACTGCAGACATCATTGAAAAACGTGAGTCTGATTTTTTAAATTTTGCAAATATAATCTGGGATTTGGATAAATATTAGATCTTATGCATATCCATGTGCTATCTTTATAAACAATTCTAGCATTTTTCGTTAATCCCGCATAGCTTTCGCTATACCGCAGATCATAAGTTCGTTAAAAAATCCTCCATCTTTGGTTTAAAATAATCAGTAACGTTATTAGGTAGTTTCTTTGTTCTCAGATATTTCATGAAATTACTTCTCTTATCCTCTAGTTGTGGATAGTACTCTGAATGATCCATAGCCTGCTTGGCAACAAACCAGATTGTCTCCATGATGTTGTGTTGTGGCGATGCTTTTGGAAGATATTCGATTCGAATTTTGTCTTGGTTTTCCTGCACATACCTTTCAAGATCTTTTGTTCTGTGTTGACTGGCTCTGTCAGCGATTATCATTATGCGACCGTATTTTGCAACTGCATCTTTTACATATCGTAGAAATGTTGGACCATCAAATTTATCATACGATCTAAAGAATCGCTCACCGGAAATTGAGATCATTCCGTATGCTATGAATTTTCGATGATCACCCTTCCATCGATAGATGGGGCGCTCATCCTCGTTGCACCAGTATTTTTTGATCATCTTTCCATCGCTGTTGACTATGCTCTCATCTTGGACGAAAATTTTTGTCCTCTTTGACATTTCGTGCGTAATTATCTGCGTTATGCTCCTATACCATGCATAACATTCATCGTATGATGTAGGCGCTGGCATGTATTTTTTGTGGAACTTTTGCCTCTAGTTTCCATCCACGCATAATTCTGTAAACATGTGTAATATGATATAGTGTGGATCAAAAGTCTTTTGGGATTCTAGGCTTACTGTACAAATAATCATATATATTCATCTTGAATCTTACAGTACGATAATATTTTGAAATATTATATTTCATAATTTTAGATGTTTCATAATATTCAGATACTGCAACTGCGTATTTACCCTGACGCCAACATTCTTCTACAGCATTCATGCGTGGAGTTGCACGTGGAAGATATCGAAGTTTCACAGTATCTTTATGATCTCTAAGATATTCTTTCACCATTCGAGAACGATGCTGTGGCGCTCTATCCAAAATAACAATACCGATGATCCGAAGTCAGTTTAATTTCATAGAAACTTTTATTGATCCGAGTTTTTAACCATACAAACATGGAAAGAAATGATAAAGCCATCCTTGGGGCATTCAAAAAACAGTGATTTATGCAGAAGAATGCATGCTGTATATCTAGTCGTGGTAAAAAATAGAACCATCGCCGATGTTGCATAACAAAGTGTGCAATGGATATACAAACTGACACAAAGATATGAAAAAAAAAGGACTTGACGGCCTCAGGGATAGGCCAAAATCTGGAACGCCACCAAAAGTAGAGCGTAGAATACTAGAACAAATTCGAAATACAGTGGCTAGTGTTGGCTGTTTTATCAGACCAAAATTTCTACGTAAACAAATCTTTGAAATGACTGGCGTAAAATATTCCTTGCAGCACGTACGCAAAATAATGCGCAGTTGGAATCTCTCTGCAAAAGTTCCAGTAAAAGTGCATGGAAAAGCAGCATCATCCAAAGATGTTCGTAGATGGCATAGATCTATTTTAAGCAAGATTAGGCGTGCAATCCATAAAGGATACGTGATACTTGTGCAAGATGAGGCCATATTTACAGAGAATGGAATACATTATGCAAAATACTGGACAAATGTTGGAGAACGGTTGATTGTTCCATATAATGGAAAACATCAAAAATTTATTGTGTTTGGTGTTGTAGGTCCCGACGGAAGATCATTGTTTCGATCATATGAAAAGTTTACTAGTAAGACATTTGTTAAATTCCTCAAAACTGTACGAGCTGCATACGGACGTGTGATGATCATAGCGGATCAGGCAACCCAGCATACATCACGAAAGGTTCGAAATTATCTAGCAGAATGTAACGGCGATATAAAACTGGATTACTTTCCTACAGCTTCTCCGTATTTGAGTGCTATTGAGAGATGTTGGGGAATGTGCAAATTGGAAACTATTCATTCTGAATACTATGAATCAGTCTGGGATATGAGATCAGCTGTGATGAATTATCTTAGAACCATGGTATTCAAGATGGATATATTCACGTTTTTCAAAAGACGGGTTATTGTTTAAACTAACTTATGAGCGGCGGTATATTCAAGATGGATATATTCACGTTTTTCAAAAGACGGGTTATTGTTTAAACTAACTTATGAGCGGCGGTAAAATATCATAACTGTCTAGAGTTTTGAAGTACCATCCACAAGATATTGCATCATATAGTCATGAAAGTTTAGATTTCGTTGTCTACATGTCTCCTTTACACTCATCAATATCTTGTGTGATGTAGCGCCATCATCTGTTCGATGACCGTTTGTAATCTTTCATATTACCACGTTTGGTCTAATCGCTCTCTCGGCAGTATTGTTATGTGAATCAGTTCCAGTCTTCAAGAACGTGAAAAGCATGTCTTGTTCACGCTTTAGACGTTTGACAAATCTGATACAATTCTTTTCTGTATATTTTTTGGATAAAAGAGACGATAAACGACGCTCGAGTTTGTGTATAACATCTGATTTATCATGAATATTTACAGCATCATGTGAGTCATTTAGGATCTTTTTCAAACATTTTCCAAAAACAATAAACTCTTTTTTGGGATTTTTATACTGTAGAGTATCTCTCATATAATGAACATGACATCTTTGATGACTGTTTCCAACGTAATTCCACGCAGACCATGAATCACTTGTCAGTGTATCCTTTTAACACTCTCATTGGATCTATTCTACCACGTGATTTGTCAATCTCATATATGGTCGTCCATTTTCCAACAAATGCCCACAACCAATGATTCTTCCCGTTGATGCGCCCAGCTAGTCTCATCCCCATGTATATTCAACTCGGTTTTTAGATCTCTTATCATCTGTTCATATAATGGACCAAATGCTGTAGCAGTTTTTTTTACTGCGTGATTTATGGTAGATTCATTCATGTGTATGCCGTATATCATTTCTAATAGTTGGGATATTTTTTGATATGATAATCCAAGTGTTTTGAGTACAATTAAAAGTGCTGCTAGTCTGATTCCAAATCTTTCATTTGGTAATGCAGTATGGATTTTTGGTGTGATTGTTTTTTTGCAACATTTACAATAGATCTTATGCATATTACCAATAAAGTTAGATCAGTTCTTGACTGGATACTGCATGATCAAAGCATGAGCAAACAAATCAAAATGTCACAAGTATGATCAAAGCTTGAGAGAGTTCTACAAACAGATCAAAATGTCAGAAATATGACAAAAACGGTAACATCATGCGCAGGCATGTTGCACAGAGGTGTGCTACTTTATTTGAGAACAGACTCGTTCCATAGGTTTGACATACTTGCGGTCATTGAACAGGATGTGCAGATTTGTCAGCCCAGTGACAACTTGGATCTCTTTGTAAAACTCTTCCTTGCTATCATACACTCATCCTGCGGAACCATTTTAGTCGGTTTATCGCATGCTCTACTCTAATACGTTTACGACTAATTCTTTGATTGTATTTCTGATCTGTCTCTGTCATCTCGTAACCTTTGGGTTTTTTGTATGGTTGCTTTGAAATTATTCCAGGATAATCTTTCTCTACACCAAGATATCCTTTATCTGTATACAGTATGATACGATGTTCTTGTTTTGTATTAGGATCTCTCATGTTCTTTGTCCATTTGCCAAAATTTGGTGGATTGCGTCGTAGTACTTCCATGTCGTGTGCAGAACCTTCTTCAGGATGGCCTACAT
Organism: Cenarchaeum symbiont of Oopsacas minuta; assembly: GCA_029948415.1. Classification (NCBI taxonomy): domain Archaea; kingdom Thermoproteati; phylum Nitrososphaerota; order Candidatus Cenarchaeales; family Candidatus Cenarchaeaceae; genus Candidatus Cenarchaeum; species Cenarchaeum symbiont of Oopsacas minuta. Next base: position 909,113 of record JAJIZT010000001.1, on the reverse strand, counting down.
CAAGTACTAGTCCATCTTTGTTTGAGGTTATCTGGATATTGTACACATGTCGCTTGCGTTTTCCAGAGTATGCCTTTTTTTGATCTACCTGTGGTCTTTGAACCTGTACAAACGTGGCATCAAGATATAGCTCACCTGCACTCTTGCCTGGAACAAATTCTTTAAACGCTTCGATGGTGCGTTCTTTCCGTATTGTAGCTGCAATGTTTTCGGCAGTTGGAAGGATCTTCATCAACAGCACATCTGCTAATGCTAGATATCTGCTGACTGTACTCTGATCAATGTGGGCATATGCTGCAAATATTTCTTGCTTTTCGTTGTTGCGTTTGCGAGACAATGCAATAAACAAGACTCGTCTTACAGAGAGAATGCATGTGTTTCCTGACTCGTTGGCATATTCGGAGAAACGTGGTGCATTTGGTGAATTTTTAACAGCATTTTCAAATCGTACAAGGATCCATTCAAACTCGTTACGTTCTAATCCCGTAGTGGCGTAAAGGTTTTGGTCATCATCAATTATCTGATCAAACACAGTGTCATTGGACAATCTGCCTTTCTTGTAATCATGCAATTCTGCTTTAGATTGCTCACTTTCTGCTTTAAATTTCTCAATTTCTGCTTTCAATTCGGTATTTTTCTTTTCTAGTTTGAGAATCATACGCTTGTCTGAATCACACATGCCATGTGTGTATTACACTTGATTTTGGATCTTTCGTTTCATCATAATTGATTTTTTTGTCAATATGCATAAGATCTAATGCCTTTTTCATCAAAACGTTCTATCCATTGATTGACCCATTCTGGAGTTCGAAATAAACTAGCTGCGACTTCTCCTATGTTCATATTGTTTACATGAACCATTTGTACTGCAACGATTCTGTCACGTATGTTTGGTTCTCTTTCTTTCCTATGGGCGTCTTTGAGTTGTTTACTTAGATTGTCCATACATGATTGAGAATGTACCGATCAAAAAACTTTGCGGTTAATGTGAATTCCAAAAGACTTATGCTCCATACTATAAGAGAGTATTTGGGGATTCGGTCATGTCAAGAAAATGGGATCACATTGTGCAAGAGCTTCGATTAAAGGTATGGGTTTACAACATGTTTTGTGATGCCGGTTTGAGTACACCTTGATGAGAAAACGCGTATCTATCTGACTATTATTCTTATTTTGTACCGTATTGTTTATTTTCATTGTATTATTGTACTTTGGTGACACATTTTTGCTGGTATGAGTTAAGGCGATCAAAAGTTGTGCAACTAAGTAGGTGGATTTTTGGTGCTATTCATGGACAGAGCCGATTATTTTAAACCAAAGATGGAGGATTTTTTAACGAACTTATGATCTGCGGTATATCTATCTGACTATTGTTCTTATTTTGTACCGTATTGTTTGTTTTCATTGGATTATTGTACTCTGGTAACACATTTTTACTGGTATGAGTTAAGGCGATCAAAAGTTGTGCAACTAAGTAGCATTTACGCATAAAAATACAGAGTAGCTGACCTCATACATGTATACCCCAGATCATAAGTTCGTTCAATTTGCTGATTCATGATCAAAATAATCCATAACATTGTTTGGAAATCTTTGCGTTCTCAAATATTCCATAATGGTACGCTTCTTGTCATCGATTGTTGAATAGTATATCGAATAATCTTTTTCACGTTTACACTTTAACCAAATTGCTTCAATACTGCTTAGCTGTGGTGATGCAGGTGGAAGATATTCAATTTTTATCTTGTCCTTGTTTGCTTTAACATATTTTTCAAGCTTTTTTGTCATATGTTGTCTAGCTCTATCTACGATTAACACTATTTTTTTGTATTTTCCAACCATTATTTTGACAAATTTGAAAAATGTGGGACCGTCAAATTTATCAAAAGCTCTAAAACATTGTTCTCCATTAATTCCTTTTATGCCATATATCATAAATTTTTGATGATTTCCTCGTATGATCTGTTGGGGTCGTTCATCACGTCTACACCAAAATTTTTTCTTGGTCTTTCCATCAAGACCAACAATTGATTCATCTTGAATGAATACTTTGTATCCTTGAGGAGTTACATGCCTAATTACGTATGAAATATGTGTATGCCATTTACTACATTCTTTTGCAGAGGCTGCACGAGCATGAACTTTTTGCGGTACCTTTGCAGTTAGATCCCAGTTACGCATTATTCTATAGACATGTGTGATGTGGTAAGATACTCCAGTTATTTTATTGATCTCGTGTTTTAATTGCTTTGCAGTTATTATAGTTCCAGTCTCTGTAAACATATTTTGTAACTTTACAAACTTTTTTGTAGATATTAGTCGTGGTCTTCCAGAACGGACTCCTTCTTTCAGGCCTTTGAGTCCATGTTCTTCATATTTTGTGAGCCATTTTTTGACGCATTGATATGAAACGAACAATATGCTTGCAGTTTTGGATATACTGTATCCATGTATTTGGATGCAACATATTCCATGCAGCCTATCTTTTTCACGTGTATCTTTTGTTTTTTTGTATGCCTGAAGAAGGTCGTCATTACTAACTTTCATGCTTGTTTTTTAATAATACCGATCCATAAATCTTTGGATTTGTTATGGAAAATTGAACAAACTTATGCTATCAGGTATAATTGGTTTTAGAGATTTCAAGGATCAATTAACGTATAAGTGGTAGTACATTGATCTAGCGGTTGTTTATAGATAGAGAAATCATCTCCAACCCTTAACAGTAAATTTAACGCCAAGATTGAACAGTGTCCTTTGAAGAGATGTTTCGTATTGTTTATAGATGACATTATACAAATATCATTATGAATACAAGGCAAAAGATACAGCATAGACCTCTGAAAATACTAGTTGCAAAGATGGGTCTAGATGGACATGACCGTGGAGCACTGGTTTTATGTAGAGCATTTCGTGATGCAGGGATGGAAGTTGTTTATTCTGGACTGTTTGCAACACCACAACGCGTCTCTCAAATTGCACAAGATGAAGATGTTGATGCTATTGCACTCAGCCTGTTAAACGGTGCACATGGTACACTGTTTCCACGTGTCGTAAAAGAGCTAGCTAAAAAGAGAATAAAGGATATACTAGTAATTGGTGGCGGGGTTATACCAGATGTAGACAAGAATGCACTAAAAAAATCTGGTGTGAGTGAAGTATTTGGACCTGGAACATCTCTTCCAAACATCATTAAATACATAAATGATGGCGTCTCAAAGATACGTAAAAAATAATCATCTTTTATTCTGTTGAATCAGGCCACATCATTTTGCGCATGGCTCTGCCGACTTTTTCTACTTGATGTGAGTCAATCTCTCTCATATAGCGCTCAAATGCATCTTTGCCATTTTTTTCATATGCACCAGTCCATTCAGAATTAAACGTGCCGTCCTTTATCATCTCTATTACTTTTTTCATACGTTCTTTACATTCTGCATCCATTACCATCGGTCCACGAGTTAGACCTCCAAATCTTGCAGTCTCACTCACTCTACGGTACATGCCACCGATTCCATAACGCTGTATCATGTCCACAATAAGTTTTAGTTCGTGTAATACTTCAAAGTATGCAATCTCTGGTTGATAACCAGCCTCTACTAGAGTTTCAAACGCATTCATTACCATCGAGGCTGAACCACCACACAAGTCTGCCTGTTCACCAAACCAGTCTGTCTCTACTTCTTCTTGAAATGTTGTTTTTATGAGTCCAGCTCTTGCACTACCTATCGCCTTTGCAATTCCAAGTGTTCGATCCCATGCCTTACTGGTATGATCGTTTTGTACTGCAACTATTGATGGAGTTCCAAATCCTTCAAGATATGTCTCACGTACTTTGGAACCAGGACCCTTTGGTGCTATCATTATTACATCAATATTATCTGGCACATCTATCCATCTCCAATGTATTGCCGCTGCATGTGAAAAGGATAATGCATTGCCTTCCACGAGGTTTGCTTTGATCTGTTCTTTGTACGTCTTTGCCTGTACCATATCTGGTATGAGCACGTGTATAATGTCCGCCTTTGCGCACGCCTCTGAAACTTCGAAAACAGCATGCCCATCAGACTCTGCTTTTTTCCACGATTCTCCTCCTTTTTTCAGACCTACTATGACGTCTAGACCAGAATCTTTCATGTTACAAGCCTGTGCATGACCTTGTATTCCATATCCAATAACGGCTATCTTTTGCCCCATTATTGGATCGAGGCTAATCTCATCATCTTTCCATGTTTTTACCATATGCACCATACACAAAATCTTTCAAATATTAACCATCATTTTTTATAAAATTGCCGAGTATAAAGGCCAATATGCTCATGTGCGGTTAAAATTATTCAGACATGACATGTGAGAATATCACAAAATAGAATATGGGCACTTGAAGACTAGAGATTTTATGCATCTTTACAAAGGTCTAATATTTTTCATTAAACATGCAAGATCACATAATTTCAACTCTCTAATCATGAATATTTACAGATCAATTATTGCAGAGTATTCTAGATAAGAATTGTCTCTATATACAAATCTTGCAACCACAATTAATACACTGTATCGTATCAGTATTTTTGAGTCGTTTAAACTTGCGACTGCCACAAGATGTACATCTAGGACATGAACGTTTTGGTAAGCTCATAAACTTTTCAAAATCCGTATGCTTCCACTTCCCAAAATCCTCACGGTTTCAGACTCGGGTTTTAGTATGACACATGTATCATCTTTATCGTAGACTATGGGTCTATCAAATATTAGACTTACAGGATCGATAGAGGAAAATTTTGCAGGCCTTATCTGCAACCCTATGCTGACAAGACACATCTGTCCTGTTGTAAATTCTCCTTTATAGAATTTATTTTTTACAAAATCCAATTCTACTCTAGTGGCAATCTGAGGAGGATCACCAGAGCACAATAAATCTCCACGTGAGATTTCATCTACACTAGCACCCTTGATCGACAAACCGACGCGTGCAGGTGAATGTGCATCTTCCACTGGATCATCATGCATCTGTATTGATTTTATTAAAACATCTACACCCTTTGGCAAAAGTTTCAACGTGTCATATTGTTTTATCAAACCAGATTCTACTTTGCCTAGTATTACAGTTCCAGCGCCTTTAACATCAAAGCAGTGGTCTATGACAACGCGTACTGGACTAGAGCGCTCAATCGGTTTGAATTTTGATATCATCATACGTAAGCCATCTGTGTTTGTTCTTTGATATTGTTCAAGTACTGTTCCTTTTATCATGGATTCAAGGCGTTTTTCATCGACTTTATATGCATGAGAGAGTATTCCATCTTTTTTCCCTAGCATATCTAATGCCAAAACCTGCTCTCCAACAAATTTGTCAAGAGTAGAAACGTGCACTATGACATATTCTGCCAAATTAATTGCCTGCATCAGTGGTTGTATCTTTTCTGGGAATCCATTTGGTGTAACCCATGTTCGTATTGTTCCAGATTCTTTTTTATCGTATAGTGTCAAGTCAGTGGATGTTCCTTTTTTACCAAACGAGGCAGCGATTGCAGGATCACCCAACATTACAAAATTTATGGAATTCATCTATTCACACTGTTTTTTTTATCACATAATTTAATCGTGTGTAAATTAATCATATATCCAAGATTACTCATTTATGCATTCATTTTAGAATACAAACTATATGTTATGGAAAATGTTCAAGTGTTGCAGCATAACTTGCAAATCTATGATTTATTGGCCAAACACGTCTTTGTACATATTTTGATATAGGTTTACATGATATGCCAAGTCCGAGTGGTTTTTGTATGCTTTTTTCATCTGTTGCTTCTTGCAACACGTTATCGTTTGGGTTGTAATAGTTTACAATTTTCTTTTCAACTGTACGTTGCATTATAGCTCCTGTACGATCCAAACATATCGTACAAGATGGAACAGATGCTCCAAAGAAATAGATTCCAGATACTAGATGGTAATGTTTTGTTTTATCTAGATGTTGAATTGTTTTTGATATTACCTCTGATCCAAGAGAATGACCTAAAAGCCTAAATTTTGTTTTGGGATTACTTTTAGAAAAATCTATCAAAAATTTTGCCAATAATTTTCCATTATATCTTGCTATACGTCTACCTGCACGTAATGCTCGTAGTTTTGTTTTTTTCAAATGTGCACCACGCGTATTTGAATCATATGTAAATCCTATCACCGGATGATCATATCCAAGTTTTTTTAGACGGTGTTTTGCGATGGCAAATTTTTTCAATGCTCCAATAGAATTGTTTTGTAATCCATGCACCATTATTGTTATCTCTTTGCTGCCTTGGATTTTTTTAAAAGATCGTGTAGGATAAAGCGTATACGGAGAATGTCCATCAATTGGCCTTCCATCTAGTAGATCAAATCTTCCACGCGTTGAGATTCGTGCTATATTTTTCATAATCATCTAGACAGATATGCCATATACAAATACATCTTGAATAAACTCGCTCATATCAGTGATCAATGTTTTGAGAATTTTTTCTTTTGTTCTTCAATGTCGGTCTTTTCTACTTTTGTAAATAATGGTAATGGCTTACCTATACAATGTCCAAATGGTACAGCCAATTCTGCTACTGCATCCCATGATTGTCCAGTTACCTTGCCAGAGAGTCCAATCTGATCCCATATGCGTTGTGCAGATGAGGGCAAAAATGGTGAAAGTGCAATAGCAATAGACCTTGTGGCGTTGACTGTCATGTATACGCAAGTATCAGAGCCAGACTCTCCTTTCCAAGGTTCCTTGTGTTGAAAATACTGGTTAAAATGGGCAGAAAATCCCAATATGCGTTTGAGTGCACGATCTAAATGGTTTTGCAACAGTAACGATCCTGTCTCTTCTGCAAAGGCAGTAAACTGTCGTTCTGCCTCTTTGTCTACATTGTCAACAGTTTCAGGTTTTGGAACTTTACCATCAAAGTTCTTTCTAGTAAATCCCAACGTACGGTTTATCAGATTACCGAGATTTCCTATTAGTTCAGAGTTTATCTTTGTCATAAACTCGTCCCAGTCAAAGTTTAGATCATCTTGCGTGTATGGATTTATCGATACAAGATAAAATCTCAAATAGTCTGCAGGATAATATTTTAAAAATTCTCGTAAACCAATGTACCAATTTCTACTCTTTGATATTTTACGTGACTGTAAAGTCAAGTGGCCACGTGTTGGAATATAATCTGGTAGGCGAAATTGTTCATCAAGACCCATTCGCATAGCAGGTAAAAATAGATAATGATGGTATACGATATCTTTTCCGATGAAATGGTAGATATCAGAAGAGTTCCAAAATTCTGCCCCATCGTATCCTTTTGATTCAAGTAATTTTACAGTAGATGATATGTATGCAAGATGGTTGTCAAACCAACCGTAAAAGACCTTGTTCTCCTCGTTTGGTACTGGAACACCCCATGGAATATCACGAGTAATGTCCCAGTCATCTAGTCCAGATTTTATCCAATTTTGTACATATTTTTTCACATCAGATTGCAGATTTTTGTTACCATCAAGCCATGATGCAAGTTTATCTGCAAAACTGCCAAGACGGAAAAAGTAATGTTTTGAAGTTTTCTTGATCGGCGTTGCACCACACATACTACATTTTGGATTTTGTATATCTTCTGGGACTCTGCCACATTTCTCACATAGATCCGAATATTGATCGTCAGCCTTGCAGTATGGACATGTACCGTGTACGTATCTATCTGGTAAAAACTTTGCATCAAACTTGCAGTAAAACTGCTCTACATCTAATTCGTATATGTGACCGGCATCGCGCAGTCTACAAAAGACGTCTTGGACGAAATGAATATTCTCTTTTGAGCTTGTGCGATAAAAAAAATCAAAGTTTACATCAAGTGCTTTGAAATCTTTTGCATCCTGTCTGTTCCATCCATCAGCATACTCTTGAGGAGTTGTTCCTTTTTTTTCTGATTGGACAAGTATCGGAGTCCCGTAATCATCAGTAGCGCATACATAATATGCCTCTACGCCTTTTAATTTTAGAAACCTTGTGGTAACGTCGGCAGGAATGTACGTTGATGCCACATGACCAAGATGTATCTCACCGTTTGCGTACGGAAGAGCACTTGTTATAATTGCCCTATCTTTCATATGTTAAACACATCTTTGTTGTTTAATAGTGTACCAATAATCACATTCAAATCCAATGTATGATCTACTTGTCAATTTGTATTCTTGCAGCATGCAGTGCAGAGCAAGCCACATACTCGTCAATGTTATTTGGTACTTTATGAATCAGATTTGGCATTTTTGTGTTACATAGGTACATTATACATAAAAGATGGTTTGAGAATGACAAGTCCATTATCTCTGGTGGGTGCCCCTCTGCGGCGACTAGATTTACAACGCGTCCATGTGATACAATATAGATTTTTTTCCCGCATATTTTATGCTCTTGCAGTCCTGGTCGTACGAGATGACCGCGTCCTAGAGATGCGACATCAATCTCTACATCAAAATGTCCTGCATTTGCAAGTATTGCACCTGTATGCATCTTGCACATGTGCTCTGCGGTTATGACCTTTGAATTTCCAGTGCACGTGACAAATATCTGACCCTTTTGTACAGCCTTTGCCATCGGCATTACCTCATAACCGTCCATATGAGCTTGTAATGCCCTTGTAGGATCTACTTCTGTAACAATTACATGAGAACCCATTGCACAAAGTCGCTCTGCCACACCACGTCCAACCCAACCATAACCAGATACTACAGCAATCTTTGATGCAAGTAGTAAACCTGTAGCTCTCAACAGACCATCTATGACGCTCTGACCAGTTCCATATCTGTTGTCAAACATTCGTTTTGTATCTGCATCATTTACCGCTATAATCGGATAGCGTATTTTAGAGATAGATTGCAATGCCAAAATTCTATGTACTCCAGTGGTAGTCTCTTCTGTCCCTCCTAGTATATTCATTCTAGAAAATCGATCATCTGTGTGAGCCCTCACAGAGAGCTCAGCACCATCATCAGATAGAATATCTGGCAAGTCATACATTACAGCATCAGCGCATTTGGCAAATTCTGCAACTGTCTGCCCTGACCAGCCATAGACGTTTATGCCCATCGAATCAAGGTATGCGGCAACAGCATCATCGGTGGTAAGCGGATTGCCAGAAGATGCAGAGACTTTTGCACCTAGCATCTTTGCACCCAAAATAAGCGCTGCAGTCTCGGCAGTTAGTTGTAGACAAAATCCAATCCGCAATCCTGAGAGTGGTTTTGATCTAGTAGATTGTATAATGCTAGATAGAACGGGCATATGATCCAATGCCCATCTATATCGCTGCATGCCATAGAATGCAAGTTTTGTATCTTTGATCTTACTCAACGGATGTAGCCTCTACCAGCTGTTCATGTACTCGATCTGTTTTGGCGTGAGTTTGTCGATACTCACCGACATTGCCTTTAATGCATCAACTGCCACTTGTTTGTCTAGAGCTTCTGGTACTTTAATCATGGTAAGTGGTAGCTTTTTGTGGTTTTTCAAAATGTACATTATGGACACTAGTTGATTTGAAAACGACTGTGCCATTACCTCTGGTGGATGACCTTCTGCGGCGACCAAGTTTGCAAGTCTTCCTTTGCCGATAAGATATACACGCTTTCCTCCCGCTAGTAGACACTCATCCAAATTTGGACGTACTGTACGCACAGATCTCGATCTCTTTAAAAGATATTCAGTGTCAATCTCAATGTCAAAATGTCCCACGTTGCCCATAATTGCACCTTGTTTCATCAATGAAATATGGGATCTTGTGATAATATCTCTCATTCCAGTACACGTGATGAATATATCACCAATCTTTGCTGCCTTTGCCATTGTCATCACTTCATAACCGTCCATGTGTGCCTCTAGTGCTTTTACTGGATCAATCTCGGTGATTATAACTTTGGATCCCATTCCACGACAACGTTGTGCCACTCCGCGTCCGACCCAACCGTATCCGGCAACCACCACTCTCTTTGATGCAAAGAGTAGATTCATTGCCCGCAGATATCCATCTATGGTGCTTTGACCTGTTCCATATCTGTTATCAAACATATTTTTTGTATGTGCATCATTTACAATTATGACAGGATAGCGAAGCTTGCCTTTTTTCTCTATTGCTTTTATCCGTGTCACACCAGCGGTGGTCTCTTCTGTTGCGCCAAGAATATTCAGACTGTTGTGCTTTTTATCAAAATGTGCCATTACATTCATGTCTGCTCCATCATCAACTAGAATAGATGGTTTATGGGATAGCACTTGAGAGATACACCAATCATATTCTTTTGCAGTCTCATTTGTCCAAGCATACACGTGTATTCCATTTGATGCAAGAAAAGCAGCAATATCATCTTGTGCCGTCAGAGGATTTCCTCCGCATGCAGCCACCGTTGCTCCTAGCATCTTTGCCCCCATTAATAGTACCGATGTCTCTTTTGTTATATGTAGACAGAATCCAATGGTGACTCCACGTAGGGGTTTTGTGTTTTTAAATCGATCTAGTGTTTTGGCCAATATTGGCATGTGACTCTTTGCCCACTCGTGGGAGATTTTACCTTTCTTTGCGAGACGAATATCTCGTACCTTGTACTTCAACGAGGTTTTTCTTACAAATATGCTATAAAATCCTATAGAATGAAAAGTAAATAAACGGCAATTTCAGATTTTATATGTGGTTTGGCATAAAGTAGGAAGCAAGGATCAGGTACCATCGGGAAAAGGTAAAGAGTTCAAAATAGAAGGAAAGCGCATAGCAGTCTTTAACCAAGATGGATATCATGCGTTGGATTCAATGTGTGTGCATCAAGATGGCTCTATAGCGCCAGGCAAACTAAAAGGTACAGTGGTAGAATGTCCATTGCATTTTTGGCATTATGACATAAAAACTGGTAAATTGTTAGACTATCAAAAAGGAGTACAGCTTGAAAAATACAACGTAAAGGAAGAAGACGGTCAAATATACATAGACGTTTGAGGTCTAGTAAAACCATGAAGATATCAGACACAATGTCTGGGGAAAAAAACACAATAGATGGAGATAAAGTTTCAATATATCTATGTGGCATCACAGTGTATGATGAATCACATATTGGTCATGCAAGAACCATAATAATTTTTGATATACTTTCTCGCCATTTAGAATCAAATGGTACATCTGTAAGACTGGTACAAAATTTTACCGATATAGATGACAAAATAATATTACGAGCCATAAAAGAAGATACCACCGTTGATAAAATCAGTGAAAAGTATATACAAGATTATTATGATTGTTTTGATGCACTACACGTAAAGCGTGCATCAGAGTATCCATGCGCTACAAAACATATTCTAGATATGATCGAATTTATATCAAAACTTGTAGAAAAAAATGCAGCATATGTTACAGAGAATGGAGTATATTTTGCAGTAGACAGTTTTTCCAAATATGGTAGACTCTCAAAAAAAAATATCAAAGAATTACAAGCAGGATCTAGAATTAAAGTCGATGAGCACAAAAAAAACTATATGGATTTTGCACTTTGGAAAAATTCCAAAGATGAACCATTGTGGAATAGTCCATGGGGCAAAGGTAGACCAGGTTGGCACATAGAATGCTCTGCAATGTGCCAAAAATACCTTGGAGATACTTTTGATATACATGGAGGAGGACGTGATTTGATATTCCCACACCATGAAAATGAGTTGGCACAGTCTGAATCAGTCACTGGGATCCCGATGGCAAAAACGTGGATGCATGTTGGAATGGTTACCATAAACGGTGAAAAAATGTCAAAATCAGCAGGAAATACAAGGTCGATTACAAGATTGCTAAGAGAACACAGTCCTAATGTAATACGAATGTTTTGTCTAGGCGTCCATTATTCAAAACCTGTAGATTATACTCTAGAACTGTTGGATGAGCACAGGGTAAACTGGAATCGAATCAGGCTTGCATACCATATGCTACTCCAATGCACCGCAGATTCTAAAAATGATCTATCGGTGATAAAAAAAATAAAAAATGATTTTGATGCAGCACTAGATGATGATTTGAATACTCACGAGGCGTTGACTGCCTTGAATAAACTTGCAACGCACTGTATAGGATTAGGTTTTGAAATGTCTCAGGATGGGGCAGATGAGATCATCCCCATCTTTGAATCTATGTTGAGTACGTTTGGATTGACAATAAATATTCCATCATCTGAAAATATTGCTAAAATAAATCAGATGATAGATGAGCGCAATAAACTACGTAAAGAGGAAAAATATACAGAATCAGATACGATACGAGACGAGTTACAAAAGATGAACATTGAGATAAAAGATGATGCATGGCGTACTTTATGGTTGGTAAAAGATAAACGAGATTAAATAAAAATACAATCCATACAGATTGCTTGGCTTTGCACATTCATTCTTCCCATTCACTGTTTATCTGATGTCTATTCATGGAATGGATGTGTTTTTGATATACTTGATCTATATGATCGCGCGTTATTGACTAATTTGTTAATCATGAGGGGACATCATACCGCCGATTGCTCCAAAGATCTATTATACTAGCACTTTAGGGTATACATATGGAACCCAATGAGATCATTGTACTAGGCGCTATAAAGCGTGGCGCAAAAAAATTTGGTAAAATACACTCACAGACAAAGATCGAGTCAAAAGAGATAAACGAAATATTGAAAAAGTTGGAAAGATATGAGATGATCAAAGTTTATGAAAAAAAAGGATGGTTGGGCAAATCAATAGAGATTCATGCCACACATAAAGGTCAACAAGAGCTTGAGAGCAGAATAGGTCAAATGCAAGAAGATTGGGGCAAGATGGTAGAATTGCAAAAAAATGGAGACCCAAAAAAGCTAAAAGGATTCATGGATGATAACAAGAGTTTTTTGCCAATGATGATGTTCTTTGGGGTAATCGATATGATGATGTTTAGTGCCATGTTTAGTATGATTGGAACACAAGCTGGCGACTATATTCCTGCAGATCAGATGCCAGATACAGGCACGGATGCAGGTGATCTTGATTTTGATATCGGGTTTTAGTATAGTAATAAATGCCTCATACACGTAAAATTACAATTGATGTATACATCATATGATCCACCAAGGTTTGTACGCATTTTGGATCTTTTAAAGGAACATGGTTCAGAATATCTCTCTGGACAGGATCTTGGAGATGCTTTAAAGATCAGTCGCACAGCTGTATGGAAGCATATTGACAAACTTCGTACACTTGGATACGATATAAAATCAGATCGAATCTATGGATACAAACTTGAATCCACATCTGATCTCATATATCCATGGGAGGTTATAGATGGTCTTGAAACAAAGTTTCTTGGAAAAATTGTGCATTATTTTGATTCAATCAGTTCTACACAAGATTATGCAATAGAGCTTGCAAAAGACTCGGAGAAAAAAGGTTCCATTGTTTTAGCAGACCAACAAAGTGCTGGACGAGGAAGAGGTAAAAATTCATGGATATCTCCAAGAGGAGGTATTTGGATGTCAGTTATCATCGACATGCCTTTAGATTCAGAGTCAACACTACTCCCCATAGCAGCAGCAGTAGCACTTGCAAAAACGATACAAGAGATAGTGGGCACTAGGACAGAGTTAAAATGGCCAAATGATATTCTTGTAAATGGTAACAAAGTTGCAGGGATAATCATAGATGGTACGATAAAACAAGATAGACCAAGCCACATTGTACTAGGAGTTGGAATAAATTACAATATCACAGTTGAGAATATAAAAAAAACCATAAAACAAAACAACGTTGCAAGTCTACACGGCAATATAACACGAGTCATCTTTATTCAAAAATTCTTGTCATTATTAGAAGATGAGATCATGTTTATGAATCACGATGATGGAAAAAGAGTAATAAAAAGATGGATGGCAGAATCTTGTACTATTGGCACAAAAATCTCAGCAGAGTCACAGGGTACAAGAGTAAATGGGGTTGCTATACGATTAGAAAGTGATGGTTCACTCGTTTTACAAAACGGTTCCAACATGTACAAAATTGTTTCAGGCACAATATCATAGACGGTAGATTTACTTTGATTTTTTTCTAGTTGTGAGGGTGCGTTTTTTATTGGATGAGGTTTTTTTCAAATTTTTGGTGCGTTTTTTAGGTATGTTTACCGTGCGTTGTTTTGTATTTTTGTACAATTTTAAAGATTTATTTTTCTGTATAAACGCATTTAATCCTTTTTGAATTTCAAGTGCTTCTGTTACCAATGTTTCAAGACTAGTAGAATATTTGGCATACGATGCAATTAGATCAGACTTTATGGTATCTGTTTTTGTAAAATGTTCGCACAATCTAAGCGCATTTGCTGCATCGAGCATCTCAGGAGCTGGAACAGGTACACTATCCATATCAATTAATGCAGATTCTAGTTGAAAGATCTTTTCTTTTATTCTAACAGTATCTGACATGAACTAGATTATCTAGATACTATGTTTAATCTTTATTATTCTCCTTTATCTCTAATCGGCTTTTAAATTCTGGAGTTATTCCAAGTGAATCATAATTTCCTGTAGAGCAGGTAAAGCACATTGAATCATGTGGTATTCCTATTGCCATTGCAAGATTTTTTGAATCATTATATCCTAGAAAATCAGCTCCAATATCTGAACGTACTTTTTTGATCATTGCATTCTCTGATGTGTGTTCATCTTTTGAATATGTTGCAAGCTCTTCTCGTGAAGGAAAATCTATTCCAGCATAACATGGATACTGTATCGGAGGATACGTTACAAGCATGCTTATCTTTTTGGCACCTGCACTCCTTAGAGCTTTAATGATTGCACGCGAGCTAGTACCCCGCACGAGGCTATCATCAATTACTACCACGTGTTTTCCATCCACAATCTCTGTGATTGGAATTATCCATCGGTTTATCTCTATGCGGTCGCTCTGATGGGGTTCGATAAAGCTACGTAGTGGACCTTTTTTGCTATATCGATCCTTTAGTAGCCCCTCATCAAACTGGATTCCAGATTCTTGTGCAAATCCCAATGCAGCAGGACGTGCCGAATCTGGTACAGGGATTACCAAATCTGCATCGTCTATTGGGAATTTTTTTGCCAGGTATTGACCGATGCGCTTTCTTGCAAGATAAATGTTGGAACCTTCCATTTTGCTTGAAGGATGTGCAAAATATGTAAACTCGAAAGAACAGTGCGCCTTGCACGTATCATCTGAAAACATCTCGCATACGATTCCATCCTTGCCAAGTCGGACAAGCTCGCCCGGACGTATATCGCGTTCGAGTTTTGCCCCTATTGATGAGAGTGCTACTGATTCGGATGCAACAATGTACGTGTTTGCATCCTCTTTATGACCTAAAACCATAGGGCGAAATCCTTTGGGATCGCGCGCAGCATATACGGAACCATCATCAGAGATAAATGTAAAACAGTATGATCCAATCATCTCATTTTTGAGTACAGATAGCGCTGCACTCATCTTGCCTTTTTCAGATATGAGATCAACTAGGCGCTGAGCTGCCACTAGTGTGTCGCTTGTATTTTGTGGAGTAAACGTACATCCTCCAACCATATTAGAGATCTCTTTTACGTTGTTTATTGTTCCATTGTGAGCCACACACAAATCTTTTACTTTTAATGGTTGTGCATTCTCTATGCTACTCTTTCCAATCGTAGAGTATCTTACATGTCCTATGGCACATGATGAAGTATATTTTTGTGCAATATTTTTAAAATCTTTAGAAGAGTCAGATACCAATCCGATACGTTTGAATGGAGTTTTTTTTGGAACTGCAATTCCCCACGCTTCCTGTCCCCTGTGTTGTACGGCGCGCAATGCATCAAGCATCATTGGAATAACATTCTGATTATCCATGCTGAATATTCCCACAACTCCACAGTTCTCTCTTGCCTGTCGGGTCATACTCTACCTGCCAACCCATCATTCCATACTTTCTGCATCTTGTCAACCATTAGTTTTATTGCAGTATGTCTTTTATCTAGATCAATGGATATAGATTTGCCTCCAAATTCACCAATTACAGCATGCTCTATATTTCTTTTTTCAAAGTATGTTAATGCGCGTTTTAGATCTGTCTTTGGTACTGCAAGAAGGTATCTTGAATGACTTTCAGAGAATAGTATTCTATCCATAGACATTAGATCAGATGGGATCAAGTTTGAATATACTCTACATCCAATGTTATCGCCTATGCACATCTCAGATATTGCCACAGCAAGTCCACCCTTTGAGCAATCATGTATGGCTCGAACCATATGCATCTTTACCAAATATAACACAGATGATGCATTTTTGCGTGATACAGTATAATCTACCTTTGGGCATATCCCACCTATCATGTGATGTATCTCCTCATAGTATTCAGAACCACCCATCTCATTCTTTGTCCTCCCAACAATTACTAGCAAGTCCCCTCTGCGTATAGATTGCGCTAGGAGCGGCTTTCTAGTTAGACCCAACACTCCAATTACTGGTGTAGGTTTTATCGAACCGCGCGGTGTCTCATTGTATAGGCTCACCTTGCCTCCAACACATGGTATAGCAAGACGTTTTGCACATTCGGCTATACCTTTGATAGATTCAAGAAATGTCCAAAAAACCTCCTGATCTGTTGGATTGCCAAATTGTAGATGATCCACCATTCCAATAGGTCTTGCACCTGTACATACTACATTACGGCATGCTTCTTCAAAACAACCAGCTGCACCATGACGAGGATTCACATAACAGTGTCGTGGATTGCCGTCGATTGTAATAGATAGATATCTGCCATTATCTAGTCGCAACAGTGCAGCATCCCTACCTGGCCTGATCATTGTGCGTATTCCAACTTCGTGATCATATTGGCCATATACTGGTTGTCTTGATGCAATGTTTGGACTAGAGAGTAGTCTTTGAAGACATTTTGAAAGATCTTTAGAGGGTTTTACTTTGGAGTCATCTAGCAGTCTGTCGATATATTTTGGACGTGAGGATGGAAGATCCAATAGAGGCGCATTTGCCACAGTCTTTGCAGGTATTTTCACAACAGTCTTGCTACCGTTTTTTATATGCATTATTTTATCGGCTGTAACCACGCCGATCTTTGAGCATGGCACTCCAAATTTGTCGCAAATTTTCTCTAGTCTTTTTATCTTTGATCTAGGCGTTATTACCAACATACGCTCCTGGGACTCTGATACCATCACTTCATGTGGTAGCATATCATCACCTCGCGTGTGTACTTTGCCAACGTCTGCGAGTATTCCAATAGAGAGTGCATCGGCTGTCTCGGATATAGCACACGAGAGTCCACCACCGCCCAAATCTTTCATGGCATGGATCAAATTTTTCCGTCGTGCTTCCAATATAGATTCAATGATCATTTTTTCGATAAATGGATCAGGTATTTGCACTGCTGAGCGGTCTTCAGATTCTAGGCGGTCAGATGCAAACTGTGCACCACCCATTCCATCTCTGCCAGTTGGGCCTCCAAGTAAAACCACACAATCACCTGATTTTGCCCGGTTTTTTATCATCAATTCTTTTTTTCCAAATCCCACAGCGGCAACATCTACTAGAGCATATCCAGAATATGATGAGTCAAACTCTACCTCTCCTCCCACTGTTGGGATTCCAAGACAATTTCCATATGCGGCAATACCAGATACCACGTTTCTAAAAAGCCATGCGGCATGTGCATCTTTGCGTATGTTACCAAAGCGTAGACCGTCAAGTATTGCTATAGGTCTTGTTCCAGTAGAAAGTATATCTCGGATTACTCCACCTACGCCTGTTGCTGCACCTCCATATGGCTCTATAGCAGAAGGGTGGTTGTGACTTTCAATGTGTACTGTCACCACGTATCCATCCCCCACATCAAGTACACCAGAGTCGTACCCTTTTTCAGATATGACATGCTTGCTAGAGCTTGGAAGTTGTCCAAGATGCATCTTTGATGATTTGTATGAACAATGCTCTGACCATTCTGCAGCCACAACGTCAAGCTCTGTAAGAGTTGGCATACGTCCAATACTTGCATGCAAGTGTTTTAGTTCATTTTTAGTAAGGCTCAATGAAATCCTCCAATGAGGGATTCAAATATCAGAGATGCAGGTTTTGAATCAAACGGGTTTAGTTTAGACTCGGCTGCTCTCTCAGGATGTGGCATCATTCCCATCACATTGCCGTCTGTGTTGCATACACCAGCTATTTGACCCTTTGATCCATTTACACTTTT
This sequence comes from Cenarchaeum symbiont of Oopsacas minuta, assembly GCA_029948415.1. Taxonomy (NCBI): domain Archaea; kingdom Thermoproteati; phylum Nitrososphaerota; order Candidatus Cenarchaeales; family Candidatus Cenarchaeaceae; genus Candidatus Cenarchaeum; species Cenarchaeum symbiont of Oopsacas minuta. The sequence goes on along the minus strand of JAJIZT010000001.1, from coordinate 890,841 downwards.
TGCATATTTGAAGACGATTTGATTTTTTTTATGCATTTCAGCAAGAGTCTCCTCATCTACATAATATCTACCCTCACCGTTTGCTATGGGTATGGGTATGTGTTGGTGCATCTCCAACATGCGAGTAAACGGTGTAGAATTATTTTCAACCACAAGTTCTGTCCACTGGCACATAAAAGAATGGGATTCATTTCCAAGTAAAACTCCAGGTAAGAGATTTGATTCCACAAGTATTTGAAAGCCATTACATATTCCAAGAACTGGAATACCGTCTGCGGCAAGTTGTTTTACATCTTTCATTACAGGACTATGTGCTGCAATTACACCTGCTCGCAGTCGATCCCCGTAAGAGAAACCACCTGGCAAAATCACCGCATCAAGACCAGATATTGGTAGAGGTTTTTGGTGCCAAAAAAACTGCGCGTCTATATTGTATACATCCTGTAACACGTGCATCATATCTCGATCGCAGTTGCTTCCAGGAAAGACTATGATGCCAACCCTCACACGTATGTGATTAGATCTCCGCTTATTTAATGTGAATCATGCTTTAGAGACAGAGATGGATACACGACTGACCATCGGGTTGTATATGCGCATATCATCACACATTTTCTTTATGCTTTTTTTGGCACTCTCTGATGATCTCTCACGTATCGATATGAAAAGTATTTTAGCAGTTCGTACGTCCAAAATTTTCGAGTTTGATCCTTTTAGAATCAAGTCATGGAGTATAGTCTCCCCTTCTGGATCGTTTATTCCAGTCTTGTTCTCTATGACGACTTTAGCAATAAATATGCCCATAAGATTGTGCGAGCATATTAAACATAATTACCTATCTTGTGGCTGTTGGTTGTATTTATATCGGACATATCATATGCATTACATATGACAAGATTTAGGTATTGGAAGCTAGAGCCTAACGAGATCACAGAGTTCACTTATCAAGAAGAGCATCTTTTAAACTGGGATATAAAATGTATACGCGAGCCTGAAGATGCAGCCATATTCATTGGCGTGTTTTTGTACAAGCATGGCACACCAAATGACTATAAATCTGTCAACGGCATCTCATTTTATTATAACAATCTAGACCGCAAAGAGGTTCCAAATATTACAAAATTCCTAAAAGACAAATTTGGTGGCAAACCACTTGAAAAAGGCGAGAGGGTAATTTTAGAGGATTCAAAAGAGATCTATTCTCCAAAACAGATAGCACAGCTTGCATTGGATCTTGAATCTAAATTCAATACAAAGTCTACAATTACTATGGAATTTTCGGATATGACCGAAGAGGAGATAAAATCCTCAGGCATGCCGGAGGCAAAACTGCTTCCAATACCGGGAAAGTAGGTTTGGGGGCTGTGCGCCACGACATATGCCACAGGTGATATTGGGCCACATTTAGAAGAGATTAGGAGACGTGTTTTAAGATCGGCTATTGCAATAATCGCCATAGCCATATTTTTGATAACATTTCATGCCGAACCTTTTGATGTAAAGGGGGTTACATTATACTATCCAACTCTAGAACCGCTAAACAATATTGCTGCACAGATAACTGACTATATGCGTGAAGTCCTAGTTCCAAAAGACGTGCAGTTGATACAAACTGCTCCAGGGCAGGCATTCTTTGCCCAAGTGTATATTGCAGTACTCTTATCTGTTGTATGTTCAATGCCCATAATTGTACGGGAATCTGTGGGATTTTTAGCACCTGCTTTGAGAGAGACCGAAGTAAAAATTAGTCGAAATATATCCATCCCATCTCTAGTTTTGTTTTTGAGTGGATGTGTATTTTCATACGTGTTTGTTATTCCATATATACTGGACTTTTTGTACACGTACGGCGAATCTGCAGGTCTTGTGACATTTTTGAACGTTATGGATTTTGTCGGATTTGTACTCCAGTTTCTACTTGCATTCGGCATATCGTTCCAGCTTCCACTAGTAATGTATGCATTTACTGCATCTGGATTAGCCGGTAAAAAATTTTGGAGAAGAAACATACGTTATGCCATAGTGGCAATTGTGATATTTGGGGCGATCATCACGCCCGATGGTAGCGGTATTACCATGTGGTTTATAGCTGGTCCAATGATATGCTTGTATCTTGGAGGCATGATATTTGCTGAAAGGCTTGAGCGTAAAAACAAAGATAAACAAACGTGAGTGTAAAACACTTAAATCTCAATTCCGCACAATTATGATATGTTTGAATCGTTGGCAGGATTTATCGCAGGTCAAGAATGGATAATCATCATAGTGTTTGCAGCAGTGCTAATTTTTGGAGCAAAGAAAATACCAGAGCTTGCAAAAACATTTGGCAAGGCAAAGGGCGAATTTGAGAAAGGCAAGCTCGAAGGCGACAAGGAACTCAAAGAATACAAAGACAAACGAGATAAATCCTAAGATTCAGCAGCTAGTGCAATTCCATCTGCCATTTGATGCAAGTTTGATTCAAGTTTTTTGAAAGAAAATATCGATTTTATAGCTAGTGTAATAGGTAGTTTTAGTTTTGCATCCACATATAATACTGTCCCATTCTCTGACTTTTCATACATCTCTATCACAATACTTCCTTTTGCATCTCCTCCCACCCAATGAGATTTATGCACATATGGTTTTTCTACCACGTGTTTTATCATTACTGCAAGACTTTTGTCCAAGATGTTTACACGATGTGATACTATAGTTGCATTCTCACGGCTTGAACGCACATTTGCCAAAGTGTAAAATTTGTTTGTTACATTATTTAGATTTGCATAATCTGTGGAAATTTTAAATGCTCTCTCAACGTCAGATTTTATTTTCTTTTCAAACGTTATGTGTTGCATTTTTGATTAAAATTCCTAGTTGCCGCCCCACGGCTTGTACAAGTTGTGGTTTATGCCAAATTGATCTAAACATTTCCCAACCCCATGATCCACCATGTCCAATATGCTCTTGGGTTTTGTGTAAAATTCCGTAACAGGTGGAAGTATTATCACACCGAGTCTTGAAAGTTTTAGCATATTTTCAAGATGTATAGACGACATTGGAGTTTCCCTTACAATTAAAACCAACTTTCTTGATTCTTTTATTGTAACACTTGCTGCACGTGCAACTAGTGTATCATCATATCCTACAGATATTGCAGCTAGTGTCTTCATGCTACATGGAGCCACTATCATTCCATCTGACTTGTATGTCCCACTGGATACACTTGATGCCATGTTTGATGGATCCGAGTATGTGCTTGCAAGTTTTTGAACCTGTTCTACGGTATACTCGGTCTCCATCAGTATGCATTTTGCTGCCCATCTGCTCATGATAAGATGAGTCCTAACGCCCATCTTGCCGAGTACTTCCAATATCCTTATTCCATATATGACTCCAGTACTTCCTGTCATTGCAACTGTCAGATTCATCAAGATACAATTATCTACACGGTTATTTTATCTGTGCGAGTTCATGTATTGGCATCTGTGTTTTCTACAGAGCTGAGATCTGGGATCTTTTTCTCATCGCGCCTACGTTTTATCCGTAACGCTATACCACCTACTAGCATGGCAGTCAACAATATTGCTCCTGCCATAACAAGTTCAAAATTATAGTACATGCAGATAAGATATCATGGTAGAATTAAAAAGCATCGTTTTTTGGTTATGTGAAGTTATGGAGGGCTATTCCTGAAATGCGGATCTTCTCTCGATTTGGCAAGTATAAATAATTGGATCTGAACCACAATATATGAAACGTGTTGAACATGTTGAAAGTAATAATGTTAAAGACCTTCATGTTGGTTTTACCAAAACCGATCGCGCAATTATTGGAATACCACAGTCTATAACATTTCGTATAAAAAATAATAAAATCACAATATCTGCGGATAAAAAAGGCGAATGAGTTTTGAGCGAATATTTAAGAATTAAAGCAAATTGTAAAACATGTCATAAAGAATTTGAAGTTTATATTCCCAATATGATAAAATAGACCTTATGCACAATCAAATTTTAAATTGAAAATGTTAAATTTTTAGGCATGAATTACACCGTCAATTTTGAAAATTAATTCATTATGCATACGATCTAATATAATTATGACGTTCAAGGTATTGGAGATATTAAAATATCCTTTTGGGATTTAATTAATGGACAGAAAATTTTTATGGATCAAAGTACTAGTATAGTTGGCACAAACTATTTCGATTCAGTTAAACTTACACTAATATGTTCTGAATGTAATCATAGTCACAAATACAATCTGAATGAAATTACAATTATTCCGCCTAAATGATTTTTTTGTTGTGGAATTATAACACAGAATCCAATCGATTTTTTGCAATCTTTGCATAAGATTTGTTTTTTTCAATTGCAATATATTTTCTGCCGTGTGTTTTTGCAGATAATGGTATGGTTCCACTACCTGCAAAGGGATCGATAACAACGTCATTTTTCTTAGTCATTCCTAGAATTAATCTATCACATACTTCAAGTGGTTTTTGACTAGGATGCTTTCCAAATTGTTTTTCAGTCTTTTTTGTCATGGGTATATCCCATACATTGCGCATTTGTTTTCCACCATTCATCTCTTTCATAACATCATAATTAAACACCCAATTTTTAGCGTGTTTTACATCATTGTTTACAGACCAAATAATATATTCAGTACTTTCACATAACATACGTCTAGTGATATTTGGAAATGCGTTACGTTTGTACCACGTTATAGAACCTATGGTTTTCTTTTGCAACAATTTTAGAATGTACCCAATCGTATAGATATTATGGAATGTACCAAATATCATGATATTGCCATTTAGTTTTACAATACGTGTTAATTCTTTTATCCATGATTCTGTAAAATTAATATAATCTTCATCAGTGAACGAGTCCCATGTCTCATCGATCTTTTTGAATTTTTTTTTATCCTTCCATAAAGAATTTGTTTTAAGCCATCCAATCTCTTTTTTTCCATCATAGCCAGATATGTTGTATGGCGGATCTGTGATGCAGTGATCTACAGAATTGACTGGAATTTTTCGTAATTTATCTAAAGCGTCTGCCACATAAAATTTACATCTTGCTACTGCCATATTGATACCTAGATTTGACCACAATAAAACTTGTTAGATTGTCTAATATTTTTTATATGTTTCATGTTATCTGAAAATAGGCATTCTGAAAAATGAATCATGAGTTAAGAAAATGCATTATAGAATTACGCAAAATACAAGAAACTATGCGAACTGAATTTGGTCTTGAGGACATCTACTCGAATAGCAAAATATATGAAATTATGATCGCAAATGAATTGGGGCATCGTCCCATTGCTGGACATTCGGGTACACGAAACGGAAAAACTGTCGATGGTGAGTTTGAATACAAACATTATAAAGAATCTAGCTCGAATCATAGTTGGACGTTCAATGATTATTCTGATAACGTAATAGAAAAATTAAAAGATGCCAAATCCGTAATTTTTGCACATATTGATGATAGTAATGTGAATTGCCCTATGTTCGATTGGTATATCGAAGTAAACGGATCTCAATGCTCAAGTTACTTGAAATATCGTACCGAGGCATTATTAGAGAGAAAACCAAAAGGTAAGGTAAATAACAGACGCATGATTAATTTTTCTCCAAAACAATTGGAAGATGATTTGAAAATATCAAAAACATATGTAAAACATATTGGCACCAAAGGGAAATTCACGAGATACTTGAGTGCGATTAATGAAATTTCGGGTAAAATAGAATCTATTACCAAAATTGGTCAAATTCAAACCAGCAATAAACTATGGGAATTGTTAACAGCCATTCCGTTAGAACATCAGGTTCTAACAGAACAGGCAGGACATGATGCAAAAGACAATTATGGTAATTTGTATGAATATAAAGTGGCAAAAAACACATCATGGAATTTCCAAGATATTTCTGAAAAAGTACTTATTAAATATCGGGGAGATAAATCTATAATACTCTCAACAGTGAATAAAGAGCGTCTTGAAGTGACAAAAATATTCATTGCGGATTCAAACAAAGTTGTTGTGCTATTAAAAATGAAATTGAACGAGAAGAAAATCAAATATGAAAAAAATGGTAAAGAATTACGGAGGTTGGCAGTTTCCATATCCAAAGGAGATTTGGCAAAAGTCAACGCCGTGGAATTCCCATTACATATTTCTTAAGATTTGGTTGTGTTTTTAATAATATTGATTCTTTCTCTACACGTTTTCTTGCTGCCGTGCAATAATTTTTGTCAAGCTCAAATCCAACATAATGCCTTTCAAGTTGTTTGCAGGCCATAGCAGTAGTTCCAGATCCCATAAATATGTCCAACACGATATCATTCTTTTTTGTTGTTAGATTAATTAACTCTCTTACCAACCCCAACGGTTTTTGTGTTGGATGAATTCGAGTTTTTCCCTTTGGTGCTTGATATTTGAATATGTTATGTGTACAATATCCTCCAAAATGCGCACCATTTTTTTTACCTATTATTGCAGATTCCCAAGCATTCAATAATTTTGTTTTACCATTAAGAGGTAATGGATCGGGTTTTTGCCACACTATTGCATCGATAGCTTTGAACTCATGTTTTTCAAAAAATTTCCAATAACTCCCGATGTTTTGTTTGGCACAAAATATGATTGCCCATCCTTTGACTTTTGGTAATGCTTTATCCACCCACTGGATAAATTTACCATCATCTCGTTCATCCCAATCTCCAAAATCAAAATCGAGTTTTGCGGTGGTGCCGAGTTTTTGCCCCTTGCAGTTTAGACGTTGGCTTATTTTATATGGCGGATCTGTTAGGAATAAATCCACACTTTTGTCTGGAATTTTGCTCAATCCAAATATTCCATCCGAATTATATATTCTGTCCAAGTTGGTTTTACCTAATTTGATCTTTGACAATATATGAACAATATTTTTCTAGTTGTTAAATCCGTCGATCATAACGGTTGATCATACATAACATAGACCTTATTCTGTACTTAGTTGCATAACCTGCCTAAATACCATATAGACAGAATTCAAACCTAAACAAATAGATCACCCCATGATTATGTCTATTCATGCAAACAAACAACATCAGGAATGATCCACGTTGAATACGATGGTATTGTTTACTGTACGGATTTTAGCTGACATGTGTGCAATCAGGAGGTTCTGTATACATGGCTGATAGCAAATACGTCAAATGGGGTAGATGTTTCAAATTGTAATTCAATTCATCTGCCCATTCTATCATATCCTCACTAGAACCTTCAGGTAATTTTTGAACTATTTGATCTAGAATGGGCATATCGGGAATGTGTGTATCACTCATGATCACTTGCTTGTATTCTATTAGACTTTATGCATATCCATGTGTTATTGACTAATTTGTTAGTCATGAGCTGACCTCATACAAGCAAGTAAACCGCATACATATTAAGTCGTATACGTTTTTGGATGTATGGGCTTCTTTAACAAAAAATCTAAACCGTGCATTATATGCAACAAGACTGTAGCACATATGCACAAGCCCAAAAAAGAATGGAATCTCAAGGGCAAGTTATGTGGAGATTGCCATGTAGATAAAACAAAGGAGTATTATGAAGGCAAAGTAAGACAGCCATGTATTACGTGTGGTACTAGCTATATGATAACTGATCTGTGGGAACCACGATGGCAATGGGATATGGATGGATTACTTTGTAAAACATGTTTTGACAAAAAAGAGAGTACTCATGATAAAAAGAAAAATTTTTGTGCAATATGCGGAGCAAAATTAAATCTAATAAGATACAACCCAAAACCAAAATGGAAAGTAGATGGACATTTGTGTAGAACGTGTTGGGACGGACAAAAAACACAGTTTGGATAATTTCTTAGATCGCGTCTACTGTTTTTGGCATTTGTGGACGTACTTTGGTAAAAACTCTAAATCCACATATACATTTTATCTCTGGCAGTTTATCTAGATCTGTATTTGATGCGTTTGTACCACAACGTAAACATTTGTAAAAAACTTCAGAGTGAACCTTTTCTTCCTCAGATGTATTTGTGCCATCCTCTGGTTCTTCGTTTGTTTGTGAAATTTCTTCGTCAACCATCAGTACATCATACTCTCATATTCCCCATAATAAAGGCAATCATGTCAATGTCAACTCTATCTGAACATCATCTGGCATCTTTAATCTCATGAGCTGTCGAATTGCCTTGTCATCTGCGTTTATGTCGATGATTCGACGGTGTAAACGCATCTCCCATTTTTCGTATGTTTCAGTGCCACTGCCACATGGTGATTTTCTAGTTGCAATGTGTAGTTTTTTGAGTGGTAATGGTATTGGACCTTTTATTTTGACTCCAGTTTTCTTGCCGATGCCCATTATTTCACTACATACACCATCTAGTTTTGCAATATTTGTACTTGTAAGTTTGACACGGGCAGGCTGCGTCATTTGAACTCGATTATACCTTGTGTGCTTCTGTTATTTCCTTTACTACACCGGCAGCGATTGTCGCTCCCATGTCGCGCAGGGCAAAACGACCCATCTCTGGGAATTCTTGAAATGTTTCTATAGGTGTTGGTCTTACGGGGCGAATTTTTACTATTGCCGAATCTCCAACCTTTAGGAATTTTGGTGATTTTTCATCTTCTGCACCAGTTGCAGGGTTTATCTTTGATACAAATTCTGTAATTGTTGCTGCCACTTGTGCAGTATGACAGTGCATAACTGGAGTATATCCTGGAGCCATTGCAGTTGGGTGATGTATGACTATGATCTGTGCAAGGAATTCTTTGGCTACATTTGGAGGTTTGTCAGGCGAACCCATAACATCTCCACGCTGGATATCTTTTTTCTCTATTCCACGAAGATTGAATCCAACATTATCTCCTGCAGATGCAGATTCTAGTTGTGTATGATGGGTCTCTATAGATTTTATCTCACCTATTGCTCCAGATGGCATTATCATGATCTTGTCGTTTGGTCTCATTGTTCCAGTCTCTACACGTCCTACTGGTACTGTACCTACACCTGTAATTGTATAAACATCTTGTATTGGAACACGTAATGGTTTGCCAGTTGGCTTTTCCTCTACTTTGAAATCATCGAATGCTTCTAACAAGGTTTTACCGTTATACCAAGACATATTTTCAGATTTTTTTACCAAATTATCACCCTTCCAACCAGATACTGGGATGAATGGGACTTCGTCTATTTTGTAACCTACAGATTTTATGAGCTTTTCACCTTTTTCTTTTGCTGTTTTATAAGCATCTTCTGAATAGTTACTGTCATCCATTTTGTTTATTGCAACAATGATCTGTTTTACACCTAGTGTTTTTAAGAGAAATGCATGTTCTCGTGCCTGTCCGCCAGGTGCTATGGCTGTATCAGTCTCACCTTCTTTTGCAGATAAAACTAGCACTGCACAGTCTGCTTCAGATGCACCAGTAATCATATTTTTGATAAAGTCTCGATGCCCTGGAGCATCTATGAGTGTGAAAAAGTATTTTGTCGACTCAAATTTTTGGAATGCCAAATCGATTGTGATGCCTCTCTCTCGCTCGTCTTTGATGTTATCCATTACCCATGCATATTTGAAAGTATCACCTTTACCAGTCTTTTCTGATTCTTCTGCGTGTGATTGAATTGTTCTTTCATCTACAACGCCCATATCCATCAGAAAATGACCCATTGTGGTGGATTTTCCATTGTCAATATGACCAGTTATGATCAGATTTAGGTGATCTTTATTTGCCAACATTGATACACGATTATTTGCCATTTATTACCTTTGCGGTTTTTGAATTTTGTTTCATTACTAATTTTTATACATGACTTTTCACATATACTGCGCTACATTTTTACCTCATACCATCAATAATCCAATGAAAACAAACAATACTGTATAAAATAAGAATAATAATCAGATAGATACGCGTTTTCTCATCAAGGTGTACTCAAACCAGCATCACAAAACATGTTGTAGACCCATACCTTTAATCGAAGCTCTTGCACGATGTGATCCCATTTTCTTGACATGACAGAATCCCCAAATACTCTCTTAAATGCAGAAAACACTACCTCAATTATCCAACGTTGACCATATCTGATGCGTTTTTTCCACTCTGCTTGGTTTTTTAACATTGCATCATTTGGAGTAAATGCAAGATGCTTTATTTCTTCCAAGCTGCTCACGAACCGCATCGTTACGTGCATAACGACCAGCATGAAGTGCAGAATTTGATCGAACCTTTATCGCAGGTTTAATGCCAAGCTTTCGACAACGGTTAAAATTGGCGTTTGTATCATACGCACCATCTCCATACAGTACGATATTGCATTTGTTCGCAGCTATCTTGGATGCTGCCTTTAACAAGATAGAGAATTGCGAGCTGTCTGTTTTCTCCTCTGTGGTGACTGTAAAAGAGACAATTTTACGAGTTTTAACATTTATGAGAAAGTGTATCTTGATAAATCCGCGCCGTATCTTCCATTTGTCACGTATCCATTCACCACGCTCATTTGGTTTTATGCCACTACCATCTATTGCAAGATAGATATCTTTTAACTGATCAGATGGACTTTCAGGCATCTTTATTTTTAGTGCATTTATTCTGCGGCATATTGTGGTATGATCTGGAGCATTTGAACCTAGAACATTCTGTGCAATTCCTTGACACGCTCTATATGAGATACTCGTGTATGTTTTGATTATTGCAAGACTCTCAAATAGTTTATCCGAATACACAAATCGCCTCCCATTCTTTCCTTTATTTTTAATCTTTACTTGTTTTTTCCAAGATTTGGATTTTTGAATGGTTAGATGCGTGCCCCATTTGACGTATTTGCTATCGGCCATGCATGCAGAACCTCCTGATTGCACACATGTCATCTAAAATCCGTACAGTAAACAATACCATCGTATTCAACGTGGATCATTCCTGATGTGGGTTATTTTCATCAATAACCCATAATCATGGTGTGATCTATTTGTTTAGGTTTGAATTCTGTCTATATGGTATTTAGGCAGGTTATGCAACTAAGTAGATTTGTTATGGAAAATTGAACAAACTTATGCTATCGGGTATATTTTGAATTTGTTCTAGTATTCTACGCTCTACTTTTGGTGGCGTTCCAGATTTTGGCCTATCCCTGAGGCCGTCAAGTCCTTCTTTTTCATATCTTTGTGTCAGTTTGTATATCCATTGCACACTTTGTTCTGTAATGTCTGCAACATCGGCGATGGTTCTATTTTTTACCACGACTAGATATACAGCATGCATTCTTCTGCATAAATCGCTGTTTTTTTCTTTTTTGAATGCCCCAAGGATGGCTTTATCATTTCTTTCCATGTTTGTATGGTTAAAAACTCGGATCAATAAAAGTTTCTATGAAATTAAACTGACTTCGGATCATCGGTATAGTTATCCTTTTCTTCAGAAACGGAAAGTACACACCTAGCGAAAGCTATGCGGGATTAACGAAAAATGCTAGAATTGTTTATAAAGATAGCACATGGATATGCATAAAGTCTAATGATGGAAAGAGGATCCACATATTGCAGAAAGGCTGGTTAGAGAAGAAGGTCTGGACAGAAATTAATGATATTCTAAGTTTGTATGGGTTTCATTGGGATCCTAACGATGGGAGAGGGTTTTGGGTAAAATAAACTTCAGTTTTATTAGATAATATGGTGTGTCATTATCTGATACATTTGACTATCTTATGAGCTAATTCGCTAAAATCTTCTCCACATTTTTTAGCAATGGATGTGTGCATACCGAAAATCTCTTTATTATTTTTTAAATCAAAAATTGGTTTTCTGTGTTTCTGGGATGTTGCGATTAGACTATGATAATTTTTAAAATCGCCTAATTTATGAGATCCATTATTCAAATCAATTACTAAATTTGGGTCAATTGCTTTCAATGGATTAATAAGTTTATTGTTTATAGTAGGCGCAATTTCATTTGACCAATGTTTCCATGCTTGAGTCTCTTCTCTATTATATGTGTTAAATTGCTGTGTTACATATCCTGCAAAAACTGGTAAACCGTTTTGTAATTCAAAAGATAGTGAAGTTTTATTTAAATATCTTTTTTTAGCTTCTCGCCAATCCTCAATCCATTTTTTAAAAGTAACTCCAATATTGTCTAAACCTCTCAAAGAAAACATATCTGGTATGAGTGGAACAAAAAAGTAATCACATGATAATAAAACTGCTCTATTCAAACTCCCAAGATTAGGACCTATATCGACAAACACATAATCAATCTGATTTGCATTGGATAATTGTTTCAAAAGTCTAAATATGGCAGATGTTATTCTAAAACCTCTTTCTTGACCAGATAATGTCTCTGTCCAAGATTTAGACAGTTCTTCCTCAAACTCACTTAATCGTATATCTCCAACAACAAGTTTAATATTTTTATCTGGAACCTTGTATAGATGTATTGTTTTGATATCTCCTGTTCCAGATATTAATGGTTTAACAGCATCATATATACTACAATTAGAGTTCCATGATTTTTGAATGTCTTGATCACTGCAGATATGTGCGCTCAGATTACATTGGGGATCTAGATCGACAAATAATATCTTCTTTTTTAGTGACTCTAACGCATAACCTAGGTGAAAATTAAATGTTGTTTTACCTACGCCACCTTTATTATTAAACAAAACGATATTTTTAGTCATAAGAATATGCGTAGTTAAACATAGTATAAACCTAGCATTTAATATTACAATATTTACTTGATTGAATTGGTAAGTTCTGTTAAGTAATCGTGGCTATCACGATCTTCTATCAATTGTTAAGCGTTGAGCTTTTATACCGCCGCTCATAAGTTAGTTTAAACAATAACCCGTCTTTTGAAAAACGTGAATATATCCATCTTGACTCTAAGATAATTCATCACAGCTGACCTCATATCCCAAACTGTTTCATAGTATTCAGAATGAATAGTTTCTAATTTGCACATTCCCCAACATCTCTCAATAGCACTCAGATACGGAGAAGCTGTAGGAAAGTAATCCAGTTTTATATCGCCGTTACATTCTGCTAGATAATTTCGAACCTTTCGTGATGTATGCTGGGTTGCCTGATCCGCTATGATCATCACACGTCCGTATGCAGCTCGTACAGTTTTGAGGAATTTAACAAATGTCTTACTAGTAAACTTGTCATATGATCGAAACAATGATCTTCCGTCTGGACCTACAACACCAAACACAATAAATTTTTGATGTTTTCCATTATATGGAACAATCAACCGTTCTCCAACATTTGTCCAGTATTTTGCATGATGTATTCCATTCTCTGTAAATATGGCCTCATCTTGCACAAGTATTACGTATCTTTTATGGATTGCACGCCTAATCTTGCTTAAAATAGATCTATGCCATCTACGAACATCTTTGGATGATGGCTTTATCATTTCTTTCCATGTTTGATGGTTAAAAACTCGGATCAATAAAAGTTTCTATGAAGTTACTTAGTTGCATAACCTGCCTAAATACCATATAGACAGAATTCAAACCTAAACAAATAGATCACACCATGATTATGGGTTATTGATGAACATAACCCACATCAGGAATGATCCACGTTGAATACGATGGTATTGTTTACTGTACGGATTTTAGATGACATGTGTGCAATCAGGAGGTTCTGCATGCATGGCCGATAGCAAATACGTCAAATGGGGCACGCATCTAACCATTCAAAAATCCAAATCTTGGAAAAAACAAGTAAAGATTAAAAATAAAGGAAAGAATGGAAGGCGATTTGTGTATTCTGATAAACTATTTGAGAGTCTTGCAATAATCAAAACATACACGGGTATCTCATATAGAGCATGTCAAGGAATTGCACAGAATGTTCTAGGTTCAAATGCTCCAGATCATACCACAATATACCGCAGAATAAATGCACTAAAAATAAAGATACCTGAAAGTCCATCTGATCAGTTAAAAGATATCTATCTTGCAATAGATGGTAGTGGCATAAAACCAAATGAGCGTGGTGAATGGATACGTGACAAATGGAAGATACGCCGTGGATTTATCAAGATACACTTTCTCATAAATGTTAAAACTCGAAAAATTGTCTCTTTTACAGTCACCACAGAGGAAAAAACAGACAGCTCGCAATTCTCTATCTTGTTAAAGGCAGCATCCAAGATAGCTGCGAACAAATGCAATATCGTATTGTATGGAGATGGTGCGTATGATACAAATGCCAATTTTAACCGCTGCCAAAAGCTTGGCATTAAGCCTATGATAAAGGTTCGATCAAATTCTGCACTTCATGCTGGTCGTTATGCACGTAACGATGCGGTTCGTGAGCAGCTTGGAGGAAATAAAGCATCTTGCATTTACTCCAAATGATGCAATGTTAAAAAACCAAGCAGAGTGGAAAAAACGCATCAGATATGGTCAACGTTGGATAATTGAGGTAGTGTTTTCTGCATTTAAGAGATTCTGTCATGTCAAGAAAATGGGATCACATCGTGCAAGAGCTTCGATTAAAAGTATGGGTTTACAACATGTTTTGTGATGCTGGTTTGAGTACACCTTGATGAGAAAACGCGTATCTATCTGACTATTATTCTTATTTTGTACCGTATTGTTTATTTTCATTGGATTATTGTACTTTGGTGACACATTTTTGCTGGTATGAGTTAAGGCGATCAAAAGTTGTGCAACTAAGTATATGAAGTTAAACTGACTTCGGATCATCGATATAGGCTATGAAAACTACACATAAATCAGCGAAATTATTGTAATTGAATATGAAGGTGACAGTTTCTGCAATAAAGGCAGATGTTGGAGGCATCGGTGGGCACACTAGACCTAGTGATGGGCTCATAAATGCAGTAAAGAATACCGTGGCAGGAGCTGGAGATATGTTGCATGATCATTATATCGGGTACTGTGGAGATGACATACACATCATAATGTCACACACTTTAGGAACAGATAATGATAAAGTACATGGACTTGCATGGAATGCGTTTGAAGCGGCAACCAAAGTTGCAAAGAGTGAAGGGCTATACGGTGCTGGGCAAGATTTGTTAAAGGATTCATTTTCGGGCAACGTAAAAGGTATGGGTCCTGGTGTAGCAGAGCTGGAATTTGAAGAAAGACCCAACGAGGCATTTACTGTTTTTGCAGCAGATAAAACAGAACCTGGAGCGTTCAACTATCCGTTATACAGATTATTTGTAGATAGCCTGAGTAA
The DNA here is from genome assembly GCA_029948415.1 of Cenarchaeum symbiont of Oopsacas minuta. Lineage (NCBI taxonomy): Archaea > Thermoproteati > Nitrososphaerota > Candidatus Cenarchaeales > Candidatus Cenarchaeaceae > Candidatus Cenarchaeum > Cenarchaeum symbiont of Oopsacas minuta. Next base: position 875,612 of record JAJIZT010000001.1, on the reverse strand, counting down.
TACAGGATTAATTGTAAACAAATCGTTGGCAGAAGGTGTAATCATTAATGTAATGGACGTAGAAGAAGGAAAGATTGCTCGCCTACAGCTGTGGGAAGATAAACCCACAATAGAGGCTGCACTAATGTATCCAGGAAGATATGTGATCTCTACAGTAGAGACGAAGAAAGGAGAACCGATTGTATCTGCATCAACGGACAGACTTCACAATATTGCTGGCACCTATGTAGGTAAAGATGACCCCATATGCATTATACGCACACAGAAAAATTTTCCAGCAACCGAAGAAGCTGGTAGTGTTTTCAACAATCCTCACTATGTAGCTGGTAATACAAGAGGAAGTCACAATATGCCGTTAATGCCTGTAAAGATAAACACTGCTGCATCTATAGACTTTTGTATACCTATAATCGAGTCGTTGGTCTTTAGTATGCATAATGGAAAATTTACTGGTCCATTTGATGGTTTTTCAACTCCAGATTGGGACTATATCCGTGAGTTGGCAACTAAAAAAGCTCTTGCCATGAGGAGCCAAGGATTCATACATCCTGCAACCTTGGTGCCTTCTGAATTAGAGTATGCCGAAGGATACAAAGCAAGAATAAACATTCTAAATGACAAGATGGTTTCCATGAAGACAGATGCAAGAGACGATCAGAAAAAAGAATCATATGAAGATCCCGATTAGATCTAATAAAGTAGTAAGAATTAAAACCCCGCATTACAACTATTATTCATGGGCATGTACAGGGTTTTTGCTGCTAAAACGTATATTGTGATGGCCGTAGCAGTGATTACATTTTCACAATTTATAGCAGAACTTTTTTGGCGCATAATACCTACAACATTATATGGATTTTTCAAAGATATTGGTGGAGTCATAATACTTGCGTCAATATTCATATTTGCATTTGCATGGTTTTTGAAAGCAAGGCCACACAACAGACCAAAGGAATATTTCATAGTGATCTTTGATGTATATGGTCAAGAATCATCAATAGAGGGCATGCGTATCAATTTTAGAACACATGATGTAGCATGGAGTTATATGAAACAATACAAAAAAGCATATCCGTTGTATAATTTTGCAATGGTGGCAGATGGAGGTACAACGGAGAAGAAAACTATATTCAAATACATCTAAGTTTACTATCTTTTTAACCAAGTGTTTGCATATTAACGGTATGAACTTTTCTATTTTGGCGGGAATTTTTGAAAAGATGGAAAATACTACAAAGAGATTAGAACTCACAGATCATCTAGTTGAATTGTTCAATAACACGCCTCCAGATCTCATATCAAAGATTATTTATCTTATACAAGGTAAACTACGTCCAGATTACGAAGGAGTTGAGATCGGGATAGCAGAAAAGCTTGCCGTACGTGCAGTTTCAAAATCCTCTGGAATTCAAGTTGCAGAGATAGAAGATGTATTTAGAGATGATGGAGATCTAGGAGCAGCTGCATCAAAGATTCTAAGTCGTAGAAAGCAGACCACATTTGTGGCACAAGTGATAACCGTAGAGCGTGTATACGATACACTTTACAAAATTGCAAAGTTGCAAGGATCAAACTCGCAGGAGAGAAAAATAAAATACATATCAAGTCTGCTAAACGATGCAAATCCAACAGAAGCAAGATTTATGATAAAATTACTTCTTGGTACTCTTAGGCTCGGCATAGCTGAAAACACCGTAATGGACGGACTTGCACTAGCTTTTACAGGCAATAAAAAAAACCGTCAAATAATTGAAGATGCGTACAATGTATCTAGTGATTTAGGAGAGATTGCAAATACTGTCTGTACTGGAGGGGTAAAGGCATTATGTGAATTCAATATTTCTGTTTTTAGACCCATACGTCCAATGCTAGCAGATCGTGTAAAATCCGAAGCAGAAGCTGTAGAAAAAATGGGCGATGGTTTTGCAGCAGAATACAAGCTAGACGGTGAACGTGTTCAGATACATACCAAAGACGGACAAGTTCAAATATTTTCAAGAAGTCTTGAAAATGTGACAAAGTTTTATCCTGACATTAAAGAAGATATTTGTTCCAATCTAAAATGTTCCAATGCAATACTTGAAGCAGAAGCTGTAGCCATAAATCCTGCCACCGGAAATTTTCTTCCATTTCAAGAATTGATGCATCGTAGAAAAAAACATGGAATTAAAAAAGCTGTAGCAGAGTATCCCATATCAGTAAATTTTTTTGATGCATTATATGTAAATGGTCACAGTTATCTTGACTCTGGATATGTGCAGAGGAGAGCAATACTAGAAAAAACAGTCAAAGAGGGAAATTTTGCAAAATGTATTATGGCCATTACCGTAAATTTTGAAAATGATATTGTGGAATTTATGGAAGATAGTATAAATTCTGGTGCTGAAGGTCTCATGCTAAAAATGCCAAATTCCCCATACATGGCAGGAGCTCGTGGCAACCATTGGTTAAAGCTAAAGCGAGAGTATCGCAATGAGCTCGGCGACAGCCTCGATTTAGTTGTAATAGGGGCATATTTTGGTAAAGGGAGACGAACAGGCAGATATGGAACTTTACTGTTGGCAACCTATGATGATAACGATGATTCTTTTTCAAGCATATGCAAAGTTGGTACAGGCTTTACTGATGAACACCTTGATCAGTTGTATCAGATTCTCTCAGGTTCGGCAGCATCTAAAAAAGACACTAGAGTTAAGAGCGATATGGTTGCAGATGTATGGTTTCCTCCAGAACTTGTCATAGAGGTGGTGGCATCAGAGATCACTCTCAGTCCGATTCACAAGACAGCCTTTGGGGTTTTCAAAAAAGATACTGGTCTTGCATTGAGATTTCCAAAGTTTACCGGTAGAATAAGATCCGACAAGTTACCTGAGGCAGCTTCCACATGGGAAGAAGTGGTATCTTTGTACAAAGCACAAAACAAGTCAAAAAGTTGACAAAATTTTGTAAAAAAGCATGATATTTAAGACGTTTTGTAAATTTCAAATGTGAATGTATAGTGGCGAATTGGAGGATCAGGCAAAACGTAAAGCCATCGCAATGCTACAGGATGAGATAAATCGTATACTCTATTCTGCACGTGAGTTGGCAAAACTACCAGATCTCATCAGTAAAAAAGACAAAAAAGGCGTCAAAGTATGCCTAGAGCACATATCTGAGATAGAGGAAGAAGTAGAAAGTCTTCGTAGAAAGATAACGCGCGAGGTTGCAGACGTTGGAGGGCTTATTTTAAACCGTGAGAATCTATTAAACACAGCATACACCATGGACGAGGTTGCAGGATACATTACAGGTATATCTTTCAAGATATCCAACATAAAGATCACGACATTCAAAAATACCGAATTTTATGACAATGTGACAGTTTTGATAAATTTGGTAGTAGATGAGATTCAGAAACTCAATGAGATTGTTCGCATACTCAACACTGACGTTACAAAAGCGATAGAATTCGCTCAAGAGACGCAGAATATAGAACGCGAGATTGACACAAAATATAGGATCGCCACGATAAAAGCTCTAGAAGAAATTACAAATACAAAAGAGATTTTACTTGTAAAGGATGTCATAGATGCCATAGAAGAGATGGCTGACAAGTGTCAAAAGGTTTCAGACACATTTATCATGTTGGCGCTGAGCCTTTGATTGAAAGGCGAACTAGTAGATAACAGAATTATAATATGGTCTTTGGCAGATACAAACAAACTCTTCTCGATGGGATACTATGGCAAACCAGTTGGAATTCCAAAACCAAAATTTGGTGAGATAGACTCTCCGCTAGTACTTGATCTTATGGAAGGTCTTTACCTTTTGGGTAAAAAGATCATATCAATATACGAGGAAAAGAAAAAACAAAACTATGAAGAAATGTTGAAAATTTGCAGAAATGAATATCATGAATTTGATAAAAAATATGCAGTGTACGAATATTTTAGATCGAAAGGATATATCATAAATCCTGGAATAAAATTTGGTTGTGATTTTGCAGTATATGAGCGAGGTCCAGGTATAGATCATGCACCATATTTGGTACAGGTTTATTCTGCAAGTGATGTTATAACGTCTACAGCAGTGGTTTTAGCAGGAAGACTTGCAACTACGGTACGTAAACAATTCATACTTGCAATACCAAAATCAAAAGGTGGAAAATATATAGTAGAAATGCTTGCACTAGATTGGTGGAAAGCTTAGAGTGCCTTTATGTGACCAGCTATACGATCATAGATTTCAAACATCTCTTTTGTGATACCAAACTCCAACCCGTTTGACCATTTACCATGTATGCGAACGCAATCATCACCTGGTTCTATGTATATCTGCGCTTCTTTCAACGTCCTCTTTAAGAGCAATGATGTCAAATCATTATCTGCGTTTAGTGTGACAGCCAATACTCCAGCGCCGTTCCAAGATATGCCAGTTAGTTTTTTTGCACCAAAATGTCCTTGTGTATCCAATATTGTTTTTGCAGCCAAATCAGCATCTGTATGATTTTTTGTTTTTACTATGAAATGAGCTTGAAACCTGTCCATTGCTCCCCATACCATAGGTCGTGGATCTTGCATTACATTCTATCCCTTTTGGATGATTTGAACCGAGTCTATATTTTTGCTAGAGATCTCAAGGCTTCCACGGTTTGTAACCATACGAGGTGTTGGCATAAATACTCGGCTATAGTAATCGCCGGTTTCAAAATCGCCATTACCTAATTCGTTTGCTTTGGCATTTACCTCGATCTCTGAGAGTAATTGAACGAATTTTTCTGGAAGAGTTTTCCATACAAATGTATCAGACTCGTCATCGTGCATTGCATCCATGCACATATACCCACAAATAAACATATCAAGATAGATTTTTTTTAGGTAAATTTATGACCAAAGATGATCAAGATAAATTCATGTAATTGATACAGATGATATTATTGAATGTGTATTAATAAAAAAAATTCTGAAATGAGATAGCAAATACCAGTAATTATTATGAATCAAGATATGATCGTCATTCATGCCTAATCCTAGAAAAATTTAGGATTATTAAACAAAGTCCTTTAATTGTGGTTGCTAACAACATGTGTTGCTGGGGTTGTAGTCTAGCATGGTATGATTCTGGTTTTGGGTACCAGGGGTCGCAGGTTCAAGTCCTGCCAACCCCACTCTCAAGAATTATATCACAAGTCAAATTATAAAATACACCAAGCAATGATGATGAGTTAGAGTAAATGAATTGTGAATTAACCTAATGGCACTGAGCTTGACACATAATTACGAATTATTTTGAACTTGTACAGGCATATTTTTGTTCTATTACAACAATGTACGCGAATCAAATATGAAAGATTATTAATGCAAAAAAAATTATATGCGATAACTTGAGATTTTACAAAAAAGACATTATGTTACTAGTAGGATCTATGCTTGTTGGAATAGGTTCTGCGATTTATCTACCACCTGTATTTGCAATTATAATCACCATGGGGATATTTTTTGCCATAAAGATATTCGCTAGTAAAAGCTCAGCTGCGATACTCAATGCTACAAATGGTAGCATATGTATACAATGTGGTCAAAAATCTGATGAATGTATATGCGATCCATAAAATGCCACGTTTAATAAATTCACGATTAAGAAATTGGATAGTTTTACAATCAATATTGTAAAATAATTCAACTTGTATCAGCTTTACTAGGACTCATTGTATACCACATGTACTAGTAGATGGGCATAGATAACGTATACAAACTAGTATTTTATATGAATTAGGCATAAAAAAAATAGAATGTTTATTTAATCAATAAAGCACAATATCTTATTAATGACAATAATTCATATTGGCATGAATGTATGGCGCACAGCGTTAATCCGATACCCATTTAAAATGCAGAGTGCTCGTATGTATAATATGAATAAAACTCTCTTTGGTGCATTCGTATGTTGCATTATCCTTATGACGTGTTCTGCAGGATATGCAAACGCACAAGGATTTGATTTGGCAGACAATATTGTAATAAATGAAGTAGAGATAGGAGATCAGTCCAAAAACGACTGGATAGAGCTGTACAATCCAACTAGAGATAGCATCAACATCGGAGGTTGGACGATCTCATCATTCGTACTAGGTGAAGTGACTTTTACGATACCTGAAAACACGGTGTTAGATCCAGGTATGTTTCTAGTGTACGAGTATGATGAGAATTGGTTTTCACATAAATCTTCTCTAGTTCAGATCCGCGACACGTATGGAGATATTATAGATCATACCACGTTAATTGATGATATATACGATGACTCACAAACTTGGTCTAGAATAATTGACGGATACAAGGATCCGCGTTATAATGAGTGGCAGTTTGGGCCTTCTACTATGGGTGAGCTAAATTCTTTAGATTCACCATATACGTCTAGTATTGAGATTAGTACAGATTCAGAAATGTATTATTTTGGAGACTCTGTACGAATATTTGGTACAGTGTCAGAAATTTTGACAGAGTCCACACAACAGTCGATTCCATCTCCATTTATTCTAGAAATAATAGGTCCTGAAAAAACACGGACGATCACATTATATCCAGATAGAAATTTAAACATCAGCCATATGCTAACACTACAACCTAGAGTAGACTATGGAGCTGGTGTTTACACGATAGATGCATCATATGGGCAGTTGAATGATTCTACAAAATTTACACTTGTTGGTGATCATGTTAAAGTAGAAACAGTTACTGAATCAAAGTTTATCCAAATATCTTCTGATGCACCCATGTACAACCCTGGACAGACAGTGACGCTCTCTGGTAGCACAAATGCATACATGCAGTATGAATCAATGTCATATTCGGTCATGGATCCAAATGGAGAATTATATAGATCAGGAACGCTATTTCCAAAAACCGATGGTACATTTACAACAGAGTTTCGACTTGTGCCGTTGATTACTATTGCTGGAGAATATAGTACTACTTTTGAATATGTAGACCATGTTGCAAATATAACATTTGATGTTATCAGTGCAGAGATCTCAGAAAATCCAATTGATATATTCTTTGATAAAAATGTGTATGAATTAGGAGATACAGTTAGAATAAATGGATCAATAAACGACGTGGTTGATACAACTATAGAAATTCTTATACAACAGATCAGTTCTACACCAGAATCCATTACTGGACTCCTTGACAAAAAATCAGATTCAATACGAACCGTAAATTCAAAAGAATTTTCATACGAGTATGTAATACATCAAGACCCAGATAGGTTTGGAGAATACAAGGTCACATTTACAAATAAAAACTATGATGAAGAGAGAATATTTGTCGTAGACTCAAATCCAGACATGTATGAACAAGATGCATTACCACTAACAATCATGTCAGATCGTCAAACATACAACGTTGGAGATCCCATAACATTTTCTGGACAGGTAAATGTGGAAAAAGGTCAAATTATGCAAGGGCAAGTGAAAATAACTATGACAGATCTTGGTGTGGAAAATCTCACAACAGCAGCAGCAAAAGCAGGAAAGGACAAGGTTACCACCACCGTCGAGTATGTATTAACTAAAGTACCAGATAAAATAGGTAATTATACTGTCAAAGGTAATTTATTCCGCTCGCTCTTTACTTTTGGTACATATGAAGCAACAGCAAATTATGCAGATGGGTTGTACACTAAAAGTATAACATTTCAAGTAATAGATCCAATACAACAAGGTGCACCATTTGTATTGCACATTGAAAAAGATAATTTTGGTGCAAACGAATCAGTTCTAGTGACCGCAGATGCGCCAGGACTGACTCATGGTAATCCAGTTACGATCTCACTACACAAACCTAATGGAGATGTTGAGAATTTTACAATCAATTCTGATGAATCATCATTTGACTGGTCATGGAGAATTCCTGCAATCTTGGACAAAGATGATCAAGGATCATACCGTGCAGTATTTTCAAACAAACTAGGCAGTGATGAAGTAGAGTTTATGGTGATCGGCAAGATGGAGCAACAGGATCCTATTACAATGACAGTTACAATTGGCGGAGACCTTGTATCTAATGGCAATGCAGAAATAAACGGCATTATACCAAAAGAAAAAATTGGCAGTAAACCGATCAGTATACGAGTATATTCAACATCTGATCTAGAACAGATATTATATATGGCAAATGTAAAGATCGACGAGCAAAATAGATTTACATCAAACATACCTCTAATAGCAGAATATTGGGGTACGGGTTCATACGAGGTGATCATATCCAACGGAGATGAATTTGTTACCGCCGTCTTTACATTAAAAGAGGCCATGGTAGAGCAGATACGCCATACAGAAAAGTTTGCAAACATACGTGAAACATATCTTACCATGCCAATAACTACAATAGATCTTGATGGACATACAGCACATCCACGTATCATACAAGGTACATTGATAGCAGGCTCGTATGGAACAGGTCAGAGTGCAAACATGTCCTTGATCAGTCCTAGTGGTACGTGTGTTATAGGTTTAGAAAACTCTTGTCTCATACAAGATATGACAATCATTACAACAGATGGTCCATACAAAACAATAGAGATCGACGGTACATCATACAAGGTACGATACAGCGGTACCGATGCCAATATTGAACGATTTACGATACTCCCAGCTGCACAAGGCCAAGTTTTTAACGATTCAGAGTGGATCATAGATGTAAAAGATGACAACCTACCAACTAAAATCCATTATAAAATTACGTATGTAGGTTAGTCCAAAAAAGAGATTAATATTTCAAAGTTTTTTCATATTAATATTCATAGTTGAATTATAATTACAAGAGTTAATCTATAATAACCATATACATTTAATGAGGTCATGACAAATATCTAATCCATACTTTAGATGCATTAGGCATGAATTGAGATTGTAAATAAAATCAACATAACTAAACTTATTTAATGTGGATTTTAAATTGAAATTGCAGATATGAGTAAATTAAAATTCGGTATACAAAATGGACTAAACATAGCACGAGCTGGATACTCTGAAGAACAAATATTCACATCATGTATACTAGCTGACAGAGTCGGTTATGATTCCATATGGTACATGGATCACACCAACGTTCCACAATGGCCAAAAGCAACTGTACTTGATCCATGGATAATGCTTCCAGCAATAGCTGCGCAAACGCGACATGTAGAGCTTGGGACGTGTGTAACTGATGCAATACGACGTCATCCATCAAATATTGCATTGGCAACGATAACACTTGATAGAATTTCAGGAGGGAGGGCAATTCTTGGTCTAGGTGCAGGTGAAGCACAAAATCTTAAAGAATTTTGCATTCCATTTGAAAAACCAGTCAGTAAATGGGAAGAACAGATACAGGTGATCCAAAAATGTTTTGAATCATCACCAGAAAATACAGTAGATTATGAAGGAAAGTATTACAAATTAGAAAAAGCTTGTTTGCAAGCAAAATCTATCACAAAACCTCATCCACCCATATACATGGCAGCTGGAGGAAAGCGCACACTTACAATGTGTGGTAAATACGGCAACGGATGGTTACCTATAGGATACACACCAGAGCTCTTTAAAGATCACAAATCGATCATAGAAAAATCACGCAAAGAAAACAATCGAGATGATTCAGATTATGGGTACGCCTTGGATGTTGATGTGTATTTCTCAGATGATGCTGAAGCATCTTGGGCAAAGATGAAAGAAGCCATAAAGGTAAGTCTATTCAAACCCGAAATATTACGAGTTCACGGATTAAAAGAAATGGAAGGATTTGACTTTAGAAAGTATTTTACAGAATACTCTATGTCAAATCAAGATTGGATTATAAAGATGCGAAAAGCGGCAACAAAAATACCCGATTCGATAGCAAGATCTTCGGTGGCTGTTGGAACACCAGATGACATCATACCCGTCTTTGAACGATTTATCAAAGCAGGAGTAAATCATTTTGTAATACGATTTTGGGGTAAAAATATCTTTGGAAGTATTGACTCGTTTGCAAGTAAGATCATGCCATATCTAAAGGAAAAAGCAGATCAAAGCGATACTGCTTTTAAATAATAGACACGTATTTGTCATTTAGAAAATTCCATCATGAATAAATTCTTCATTATGATGCAAGAGAGTAGATGTGATTTCTAGTATTTATGATTATCTCAAAATCCGAAGTATGAGGTCAGCTATTAAACAATACGTAACACATACAAAAACTAAGTGCAAGGCGTAGACTTGAAAATGATGCATCAGCTCAGACATTCATGGAGTTGTTCAAAATTCATCATAATTATGTTCTACCACATCAAGGTCTAGACGGCAAGACTCCTGCAGAAGCCGCAGGTATGAATCCAAATCTTGATAAAAACAAGTATCGTTCATTAATTCAGAGAGCATCGACAAAGGTCACGTTTGTGTCCAGTCTTGGCAAACGCATCCAGTATGTGAATATTGACAATGATGGTAAGAGAGTTCGTGTGATGCAAAAGGGTTGGTTGGATAAAAAAGTCTGGAGAGATTAATGATATTTTGAATTTGTACGGGTTTGAGTTGGATCCAAATGATGGGAGAGGGTTTTGGCATAATGAGTTCATTAATCCATATGATTAATCATAATATGTACCAAGTTGGGCATTTATCACAGATTGCACATGTTTTAAAATTTGCGTTATACTAGAACCTGTTACGCTTAGGATCAAAGTAATTAACACGTAATTATGCAACATAAAGTCATTTCCTTGAAATCCCACCATTATGAGTATTATAAACATGCTGAATGTGCTAGCATAAGCTAATTTATAACTCGACATAAAAAAGTCCCGAATTAAATTCAATTTATCACGGTCGAGAGAATTATAATCTGGTTCGGATTTTGATGGTTCGGATGAAAGTGATATCTGATCATGGTTCGGATCTGAATTCTCTGTATGATGTGTAATGTCAAGACTTGACAATGTTGGCGAGACCCATATAGTGACTTTTTATTTCATCTTCAGGAATCTCTACAAACCAATTATTTTTTTTAAAATTATTGCGCCATGGAGTGCCTTTTTCATGCGTTAAATTAATTAATTGGTTTCCAGTCAGGTAACCATATTTGTTAACAACCTGATCCATAATATTTTTTTCATCAACACTAAACACATTATCAAAAAATGATCTACGATCAACAATCTTGGTATCAGTTGTTTCAGTATTGCAGTATGCTAATTTATTAATAATGCCTGATCCAAATTTTTTAAATTCGTGATATAATGACGGTATGACCGGACCATGCTTCCATGCTTCAATTCGTTCTCTTATGAGTGGAGTACCACGTAGCCCAAGACTCCATCCGTGGGCAATGTAAACGAGTTTCAAGATTTGAATTGGTGTAAAGCCTTTACCACTTGATAACATATAATCGGCAACTGCTAATGCTGCATGTGTCATGAAAATTATGTTTTTGTATTATTATTTAGTCTTTTCATTAAATTTGAAGTATGAGGTCAGCTATTAAACAATACGTAACACCTCTTCAAAGACGTTCTTACCGTGTGCCTTCCATGTCAAAACGCACGTTAGAAAGTTGGACATTCTTTTCATAGATTCCAATCCTCTGATCTGACCGCTTATCTTACGGCAAGCCACAACATCCCGTAATGCACGCTCGGCAGCATTGTTTGTAGGTGGAATGTCTTTATGCTCAATAAATGCAAAGAGTTTCTGTGGCATTCACCAACCGTTTAATCAACCTCTTCATTTCTGGCATTTCAAAGCTACGACATCTATCCAACATGTAATCAAATGTATATTCAAACGCATGCACCACAATTGGCATAGTTTTTGGTATTCTCAAACAGCATACACATCTCTTCATAGAGTTTTCTGTATGCACCACCATGTCTCATTGATATGTGTTTAGCAGCACGCAGCTCGTGAGCCTAGGCATCGTTGATGCATTCCTCACTCTTGTACACGGAATATCCATCAGTTACTGCAACACCATAAAATTTGTCCATATATGCATTCCATAACATATGCACCACGACTCTTGTTCATGATTATTGCAATATTTTTCTTGTATGTGATGCACCATGCCCAAACTAGCAATCCGTTTAGCGTGTATGATGTCTCATCAATATTGACAAATGGCGATTGCACCACCGTATTTGTTATTGTTTTTGCATCTTTTTCCATTTGATCTGAGACGTTTGCAATTACGATGGATTTTGCAACAACCAAACCAAATGCTGTTTTGACCAGTTGAGGTATTTGATTATATAGAATTCTTGTTGCCCTGTATTCGGTAACAAGGGCAATTATATTCTTGCCATATGATCCTGATTTTGGTAGATCATTTTCTGCTTCACATACGCGTTTGCAGTTTGTACATACGCACATGCCTGATTTCAGGTCTAGTCTCTTCTACAACTGCTGGTCATAATGTCACGTGTTTTTGTGTATGAATATTTCATGGTGCCGCCACAATTGCATTTGGTATTTTTCATGGTATGAGTTATGGTTCTAGAAGGAATTGTGTTTGCGTGATGTTCCTTTGTGGCCTAGACTGCCGCCTGATTTTTTTGGTGAGGGGCGATTCGCCGTTTTCTCTTGCCTTGTGTTTTTCACGTTTTTCTTTTAGATATTCAAGTGAGCGTGTAGAAAGTTGGGGTTTTCATAATATGCGAGTCGATTCTTGAGGTGTAATTTTTTTATTCAATACATCATTCTGATCTGTCAATTTTGCTATTGTTTCATGTCTTTTTTGTAAAAACTCTCAGACATTCTTTCAATTCGCTGTTTGTTTGATGTCAACTCATGGAATGGATGGGTTATTGATAATACTTGATCTATATGATCGTGTATTATTGACTAATTTGTTAGTCATGAGCTGACCTCATACTATCTTTGACATTCGCTATTTATAACGTCACGTTGAGATTGACGTACTGTTGAGTTTACTTGAACATTTTCCAAAAGGATTTACGCCACGGGAAGAGCAAAAAAATATACTTGCCGAGATTGGAGAATATCTTGATTCAGGTTATAAAAAGATCATACTCTCTGCTCCAACTGGAATAGGAAAATCACTTATAGCCGTAGCGCTAGCACAAACATTACAGACATCATTTATTGTCACAAATTCCAAACATCTACAAGATCAATACGTTCACGATGTTCCGTTTCTGATACCAGTAAAAGGCAAGTCCAACTATGCATGTCTTAAAACGATGAAACGGCAGGGAATGGAAGGTGATCAAGCAGGTGCAATACGTATCGGCATGACGTGTGAAAAAGGTGAATGTATGGAAACTGTTGTAAAAGATGGTAAAAAAACACAACAAAATTGCATGTACAAACCTACCATAAAAGAATACGAAGCAAAAAAATTTACTGGTATTACATGTCCATATTACGAGCAGAAATATTCTGGATTGATATTACCTCATTCCATATGGAATTATGCATCATATCTGCAGATAATGCGATATAATCAAAAAAACTATGGTCACTATCTAAACAAACAAGTGGTCATCTTTGATGAAGCACACAAGCTCGAAGATCAAATCGTGGATTTTGTAGGCGTTGATTTGTATGAAGGAGCATTACGCGAATGCCAAATAAAACCAGACGAGTATAAACTCGACGACGTTGGAGATATCGTATCTATACTAGATTCTATGTGTTTGCATTATGCAGCAGAATTGCGACGTATGGATGAGACAGGGTCAGAACACGATGTTGAAAAACGTGCACATCTAGAGGCAAGATACAAATCTGCTGCAAATTCAAAGGCAGATATTGAAGAATCGAGAGGAAATTTTATCGTAAACCGGCCAGAACGTGACGATGATGGAAATTTTAAACGAGTCTCCGTAAAACCTGTTGCGATATCAAAATATGTAGAGTCATTTATACGATCACCATATCAGTTTTTCATGTCAGCTACTATATCGAAAAAAACTTTTTGTGCGAATATTGGCATAAATCCCGAAGAGGTGGCAATAGTAGATGTAAAACGATCTCCATTCAAGGCCGAGAACCGCAAAGTAGAATTTTGTAATACACGTTGGCTGAGCTACAAAAGTGGATTAGAAGATGAGATTGCTGTAATTCAAAAGATAGATAGGATAATGAGTGATAATGCTAGATATAAAGGACTTGTGCTCACCTCTTCAAAAAATCGATGCTATCAGATACTAAACAACCTGTCTGAGGAAAATTCCAAACGAATAATCATATGTCATTCTAAAAACCCTGGAGGAAAAACACAAGACGAGTTACTTGAAAAACATGCCGAGTCAAAAGATTCGGTTTTGCTCTCCTCTTCTCTATGGGAAGGTGTAGATCTCAAAGATGATCTCTCGAGATTTCAGATAATAGCAAAGGTTCCATATCCAAACTCTACTGAAAATTGGGTTAAAAAAAAGATGAAACTGTTTCCCTTTTGGTATAGAACCATAGCTATGACGAAGTTATTACAAGGAATAGGAAGATCGGTACGTAATTCGCAAGACTGGGCAAAAACATACATGCTCGATTCCAACATTGAGCATATTCTATTGCACAACAAGCAGCTTGTCCCAAAGGCGTATTGCGACATGTTAAATTTGCTATAGACTTTAAATTCAGCTCGATTTGGAATGTGGATGATGCAAAAGGACAAGTATGAATTATTATCTGAATTCAAACCTGCAGGAGATCAACCGCAGGCCATAAACAAACTGGTTGCAGGATCTATCAAAGGCATGTCACAGACACTGCTTGGTGTAACTGGATCTGGTAAAACATTTTCAATGGCAAACGTAATAGCACGTACTGGAAAGAATGCACTTGTCATCTCACATAATAAGACACTTGCAGCACAGCTATATGCAGAATTACGACAGTTTTTCCCAAATAACAATGTCGGATATTTTGTATCATATTATGATTATTATCAACCAGAGAGTTATGTTCCACAATCTGATACATATATTGAAAAAAATACACAGATAAATGAAAAGATAGAGAGGTTGAGACTGCAAGCTACTGCGATGCTACTTTCAGGAGAACCTACGGTGATTGTATCTACAGTGTCATGCATCTATTCACTTGGAAACCCTAAAGACTGGTATGATATGTCCATACGAATAAAGATTGGACAAAGACTAGACCGCACCGACCTTGTAAAAGCTCTGCTTGATGCACGCTATGAACGCAATGATACAGAGGTCTCACCGGGAAACTTTAGGGTGCGTGGAGGAACAGTTGACGTTACAGAGGCATATTCAGAAGATATTATACGCATTGTGTTATTTGGTGAAAAAATCGAGTCCATATCACGTCTTGACCATGTTACATTAGATGAGAAAGAAAATCTTGATTCAACCACCATATTTCCTGCAAAACACTACCTAGTTGCAAAAGATGTACAAAAAAATGCCATACGATCTATAAAAAAAGAGCTCAAAGAACACCTTCCAAAACTTGCAACTCTTGAGCGACAACGCCTGAGTACACGAACTGCACACGATATAGAGATGATTGAAGAGTTGGGGTATTGTTCTGGAATTGAAAACTATTCAAGACATTTTGATGGTAGAAGATCAGGACAGAAAGCATTCTGTCTTTTAGATTTTTTCAAGTCAGAGAACTTTATGCTCATAATAGATGAATCTCATGTAACACTGCCACAGATACGCGCAATGTACAAGGGAGATCACTCACGTAAAATGCAGTTAGTCGATTATGGGTTTAGGTTACCAAGCGCATATGATAATAGACCACTTATGTTTGAAGAATTTGAAGAGTATGCAGACTCTGCAATATTTGTGTCGGCAACTCCTGGAGAATATGAAAAGAGTCATTCCAAGCAGATTGTAGAACAGCTAGTTCGACCTACAGGCCTCGTCGACCCGACTGTCACGGTACGCCCTAGCGCAGGTCAGATGGACAAGTTAATTTCAGATATTGTAGAGAGGGCAAAACGCAATGAACGAACTCTCGTTACCACGTTGACCAAAAGAATGGCCGAAGATGTGGCAGAATATCTCTCAAAGCATGGCGTGGCAGTCAGATATATGCACTCTGAGATAAAAGGTCTGCAGAGAACTGAGATTATACGAAAGATGAGACTTGGAGAGTTTGATGTTATGGTAGGAATAAACCTATTGCGTGAAGGTCTAGACATACCAGAGGTCTCACTTGTTTCAATACTAGATGCAGACAAGGAAGGGTTTTTACGCAATGCAACTAGTCTCATACAGACGTTTGGTCGGGCAGCAAGAAACTCTTCAGGGGCTGTTGTAATGTATGCAGATGTAATCACCAATTCGATGAAGATCGCAATATCTGAAACAGAGCGTCGCAGAGATCGACAGCAGGCATACAATAAAAGACATGGTATAACTCCCACAACAATAATAAAAGCAGTTCCAAAAGGAGAGATAGAGATAGAAGAGATAAAACATATGTCAATGCACGATTTGAACGAGATGGATGCAGAATTAGAGGCACAGATGAAAAAATATTCACATGAATTAGATTTTGAACGCGCCATAGAATGCCGTGAAAGAATAAAAAGGATACATAGAGAGATAGAATACAAGAATGAAAAATGAGCTATTAAAGATCAGAGGTGCTCGTCACCACAATCTTGCTGGAATAAACGTAGATTTACCAAAGAATCGTATTGTAGTGATAACTGGGCTCTCTGGTTCTGGCAAATCTACCCTAGCATTTGATACCATATATGCGGAAGGTCAACGTCGCTATGTCGAATCACTTTCGGCGTACGCACGACAATTTCTAGACATGATGGATAAACCAGATTTAGATTCTATCGAAGGTCTCTCACCGGCAATATCCATACAGCAGAAAACTATAAACAAAAATCCCCGCTCCACTGTTGGAACGATCACAGAGATTTACGACTATATGCGACTGTTATACTCACGCGTAGGTCAGATGTACTGTCCAAAATGTGGGAGAAAGATATCAAGTCAATCAGCTGATGCAATATGTCTCTCTATTTTACGCGAATATACATCAAAGGAGATTACGATTCTCGCTCCTGTGATCAAACACAAAAAAGGTACACATGAAAAGATCTTTGAAAAGATGCGGCAGGATGGATACGCAAAGGTTCGCATAAATGGTAGCATTACAAATCTAAATAGCAAGCTAGATCCACTCAACAGGCAAAAATGGCACAATATTGAGATAGTTATTGATGTAATACAGGTAAAGAATACTGAAAAACCACGGCTCTTTGAGGGCATACAAGCTGCACTATCAGCCTCTAACGGATATGTGACCATATTGAGTGGATCAGATGAAGATGTCTTTTCACAAGAGAATGCTTGTCCACATTGCAATATTACAATAGGAGAGATGGAACCTAGAACGTTTTCATTCAACTCTCCGTTTGGAATGTGCCCCACTTGTAACGGACTAGGAATCATGATGGAATTTGATCCTGATCTTGTCATACCAGATAGAACAAAATCCATACTGCGCGGAGCAATTGCTCCATGGAATGGTAGATATGAGTCTTTTCACAAAAATGCTCTACCTGCAGTGGCAAAAGAATTTGGTTTTAATCTCATGACTCCCATATCAAAGATGACTGAAGAACAGATTAACATTATACTATACGGAAGTGATGAAGTTATTGAACCTGATGAATCAGACTTTGACTGGATATTTGAGCCTGCATATATATTCAATGGTGTGATTAACGTTTTGCAAAGAGCGTTTTTGTCAACAGAGTCAGAATCAAAACGTTCATGGCTTTTACAATTTATGCATGATACACCGTGTAAAGAATGCAATGGTAAAAAGCTAAAACCTGAAACACTTGCAGTGCGCATCGGAGATATGGGAATAATGGATGTATGTGATATGTCAATAACTACATGTGGGGATTTTTTCAATCAAATAAAACTCTCAGAGACTGAACAACACATAGCAAAAGATATTTTAAAAGAGATACGTGCAAGACTAGACTTTTTATTAAATGTAGGATTGGGATATCTGACGCTCAACAGATCAAGTTCTACGCTCTCAGGTGGCGAATCACAGAGAATACGACTTGCAACACAGATTGGATCAAACCTTACAGGAGTCCTTTATGTGCTTGATGAACCTACAATAGGGTTACATCAGAGAGACAATGATAGACTCATCGTTACCCTTGAAAGGTTACGTGATTTGGGCAACACGGTAATCGTGGTAGAGCACGATGAGGAAGTTATCCGTAGTGCTGACTGGTTGTTGGATCTAGGTCCTGGTGCAGGAGTGCACGGTGGAAATATTGTATTTGAAGGAAAGCCATCACAGATAACCCTATCTGAAAAATCAATAACTGGAAATTATCTATCAGGTAGATCAAAGATCTCAATTGATAAACGTATACGAAAAAAATACGGTTGGCTTGAAGTTAAAACGGCTGCAGAGAATAATCTCAAAAATATTGATGTAAAATTTCCACTAGGTCTTTTTACGGTAGTTACAGGTGTCTCTGGTTCTGGCAAGTCGACTCTTGTAAATCAAATACTGTTAAGGGCCATGACATCCAAAATCAATGGTTCGCAGAAAAAACCAGGCAAGCATACAAAAATAAATGGTGCAAATGGCATAGACAAGGTGGTGGCAATAGACCAATCTCCAATAGGCCGCACTCCAAGATCAAATCCAGCTACATATATTGGAATATTTACACCAATACGAGATTTATTTGCATCCACAGATGCTGCACGTCAACGCGGGTATAGGGCTGGAAGATTTTCATTCAACGTATCTTCTGGTAGATGTTTTGCATGTGAAGGTGACGGCGTACGACAGATAGAGATGCAGTTTCTTGCAGATGTCTATGTCACATGTGATGAATGTAGAGGAAAACGTTACAACAGTGAGACACTTGCGATAACGTACAAAGGAAAGACTATATCCGATGTGCTTGAAATGACAGTAGAAGAAGCATTAGAATTTTTCAAAAATATTCTAGTAATACGGCGCAAATTACAAACCATATACGATGTTGGACTAGGATACATAAAACTAGGTCAATCATCTACGACACTCTCTGGTGGTGAGGCACAAAGAGTAAAACTAGCAGCAGAGCTCTCAAAGAGAGATACTGGTAGAACATTATACGTGTTAGATGAGCCAACTACTGGACTACATTTTGCTGACGTTCAAAAGCTTTTAGATGTACTAAACCGTCTAGCAAATCAAGGTAATACAATAATAGTCATAGAACACAATCTCGATGTAATTGGCTGCGCAGATTGGATAATAGATCTAGGTCCAGAAGGGGGCGATGAGGGTGGAGAAGTTGTAGCGTGTGGTACACCTTTGAGTATAGCAAAATCAGATGGACATACTGGAAGATACCTTGGTAGGATGAGACATGGTACAAAAAAACGTCACATATAACATACAACCTGCTAAAATCCCAACAGACCCTGGCGTCTATATTATGAAGAATATAGTAGGCGAGACCATCTATGTAGGTAAAGCAAAGAATCTTCGAAATCGTGTCCGTACATATTTTGTAAAAAACCGAGATTACAAGACGCAAAAATTAGTTGAAAAGATATCAGATATAGAATATGTGATTACAGATACTGAAGAAGAAGCGTTTTTGCTTGAATCAAACCTGATAAAACGTTACAGGCCATATTACAATATTGAACTACGTGACCAACAACGATACACGTATCTACGCGTTACCGATGAAAAGTATCCTCGGCTACTTGTAGCACGGCGGACAAGATCTGGAAAATTTCTAGGTAGAGGTAAAACTTATGGACCGTTTACACATGGCACTTCTAAACTTCTCACAGTTGGAATGTTACGAAAATCATTCAAAGTGCGCATATGTAAGACATTACCAAAAAAGGCATGTCTTGAATATCATATTGGAAACTGTGATGCTCCATGTGAGTTTGCATCTGCCCAAAAAAAATATGCAAAACATGTAGCAGAGTTAAAAGATGTACTAGATGATGGTGAGGGCATGGTACGTTACGAGCGTACGCTTTATAAAATGATGCGCGAAGCATCAAACGACAATCGTTTTGAAGATGCCATAGAGATACGTGAGACATTAAACCGTCTAAAAAGCCTCAAAGGGAGACAAAATATGGAGAGATCATCCAACATACGAGATGAAGATTACATTGGAATACAGACCGTAGGCGATATTGCACACGTTATGACGCTTACGCAATCTGGAGGAATAATACGTGACAGAGAACGGTTCTCATATGATGAGATTGCAGATAATACATTTTCAAATTTTCTCTACCAATATTACACAACACACAAGGTACCTACTGTAATATTGACAAATCGTGCACCTTTTAGAAAGATCATATTAGAAAAGATGCTCTCGCAGATATCTGGATATGGTGTAAATATAACAACTCCAACACGTGGACGTCGAAGACAGATAATGGATCTCATAATGCGCAACATTAATCTTGCCACTTCAAATGGTGTAGAACCAGCAATTGAAGAGATGCAAAAGCAATTGAAACTAGAAAAAATGCCACATAGTATAGAATGTTTTGATGTATCCAATCATGGGGCAGATTATGCTGTAGGCTCGATGTCACGATTTGTAGATGGGCAGCCAGATAAATCAGGATATCGAAGATTTATGATAAAAACAGTACGCGGACCTGATGATTATGCAATGATTTCCGAGATTGTACGGCGCAGATATTCTAGACTAGTACGCGAAGGAAAACCCAAACCAGATCTTGTTTTGATAGACGGAGGGTTAGGTCAGCTTGGGGCTGCACATAAAGAGTTGGAACGATTAAATCTAAATATACAGTGCGTATCTTTAGCAAAAGAACGCGAAGAAGTGTTTATTCTAGATAAAAATACTCCAATAGTAATGGAGCATAGTAACAATGCTTTGAGAATACTCCAGTATGCTAGAGATGAAGCACATCGATTTGGTGTTGCATATAACAGACGTGTTAGAAAATCACGCACATTGAATGAAAACTAGTTTATTATGGAATCAAATTAAATGGATACAGAATTTTTAAACTAGCACTAGTTTACAGATATAGAGCCACTCATCCATGGATGAACTATGCAAAAATATTCAAAAGTGCCAAAATCATCAAACTGCACAGTAAACGTCGATCCACCTTGAATCAAACTGCTGTCAAATATGCCGTTAGAACCATTGTTAATTTCACCACTAGTTACGGTATGAATTGCAGTGTCATCGTTTGTCCATGTGACGCTATCTTTGGCATTGATAGACACACTAAAAGGAATAAAACATGCGTCTGTCAGCTCACATCCAGGAATAGAAGTTTCTGCAGGTATGGATACATATTTTGTTATAGGTGTTTTCATCATCTCATCTTTCATCATCTCATCTTTCATCATCTCATCTTTCATCATCTCATCTTTCATCATCTCATCTTTCATCATTTCATCTTTCATCATCTCATCTTTCATCATCTCATCTTTTTCTTGTAATGTTCTAGCTTCATCCATCATTTTTTCCATGGCAGTCATCTCGCTTGCAGAAGTGTCTTTGGGTGTATCTTTAATCATCTCTTTTTCCATACTATCCATCATCGCTGGAATCTCATCGGATTCGTAATCATCGCTTGAGCCTATACCTATTGCTGCTATTCCAGCCCCAATTAAAACAACTGCGATTGTCCATCCAATTGCAGCTCGATCGACAGATCCCATAATTTTGTCACAATATATGTTCATATAAGCGTTCATTTTCAGATACTGTAATCTTAAGTTAATCGTGTTATGGACACACTATACCTAAAGGATCATTTATCATTACTAGGTGTGTGTATAGTATACGATATACCTGTAAGAGCACGTAAGTTTTTCTGTAATAGTGCTAGTGTTTCAGGGATCTTGTGTAATGCAGACTCTGATTCTTCACGTATGTTATTAATGCGTGCTTTTTGATCCTCTAGACGTCGCATTATGCGCGATGCAGACGATTCCAAAGATTCCAAGGCAGTCACATCAAATAAACCTGCAACTTTTATGGCGACTTTTTCTCGCTCCGATTTTAACGTGTGATTGGATTTGACAAATTCTGGAACAAGGGTCGAAATCTCATCTATTGCAGCTGCTGATCGGTCTATATCTTTTACAGATACGGTGCCTCCCACCACACCAGCACGTACAGTAGAGAGTATAGATTGTATGTCTTGTACACTTGCTTCGTTTAGAACAAGGTAGGGGTCCTTGCACATTGTTGCCAAAAATGCCTTGCGTTTTTTGTCCATTGCTGAAACATATTCATATTTTACAAGTGGTCGTGATATTTTTGTAAATTTTTCATTGATTTTACTACGTACTTGCTGTACATGATCGTCGTATTCATCAAGTTTTTTACAACCCTTAACATACGATGTATAATGATCACTAGATTTTAAGGCAGAGATCTCTTCTTTTGTTTTTTTCAAAGACATCTCAGCTTGGGCAGATTCTGCATTGGCCTCTTTGATCCGCTGCAATTTTGAATCAGATGTTTTGTGCAGTTCATCCATCTCATTCAATCCTGCAATTATTACAGATGCTAACTCTTTCCAAGTTTTACGATCTTTGGATAACTTTGTGGCATCTTTAAAGTCAGATTCAAGTTCTTTCATTATGGATTTTATTTGATCAGCATATTTTTTTGCAAAAAAGTTGATCACGCGGCTATGGCGTCCAAGTGCATCTCCAGTGCGTTTTATTCTACGGCCAGTCTCGATAACAAATTTTTCAATATCTTCTGGATTTGAGATTTTCGGTAATGGTTTTTTTGATTCCTCTTTTGCAATCTTTATGACTTGTTTCTTGCCACGCTCTACTATTATTCTGACGTTACGATCAACGTCATCTATTTTGAGATCGTCTCCATCAAGCTTTGAGATAATTTTCTCAAGGGAGGTAAAAAGATTCGTCATCTGTGAATGTAATGCGCTAGATTCAGAAACAAGAGTCTTGTAACGCATTTTGAGCGTATCTTCCACGATTACAGATATCTCATCAATATCAACTGTACGACCTCGATCTATTTTTTCCCGTATCTGCGGTTCCTTATTTTTCTTGCCCCATCCAAACACCATGATTTATGCGTCAGTATACGAGTTGATTAAAATGTTAAGGCATACTAGTACTATAACAAAAAATGTCTATGCCTGTATACATGTAATATTCTACAAAAAATCATGTGTATTTCCCATAATGTCGTATACTCTTGACCTTGTACGCTAAATTCTACATATTGCTATGACCTATATGGATATACTTGCAACAGTACAAGGGCATCCGATAGAATCAGTTCTAATAGTTCTTGCAATAGGAATTCTGCAGGGGATGGTTCTAGCTCGCGGGATAAGAAACAGATTTCCAAAATTAAAAAGACATGCCCGGATAGTCTCTACGACATTTCTTTTACTATTATCCATTAGTGCCTTGACAAATGTGATAAAATTTGCAGAGCCTGAAAAGTACGAATTTGCAATACCACAAAATATAACAATAAAAGGCATAACCGATACAATAATTTCATTTGTCGGACTAGATGGAGGATTAGTTTCATCGTTTATAGTTTTTGTGTCAATAACACTTTTTCTAATATTTCGTACCGCACAATTACATGTAATAGCACGTTATTTCATATTTACATTAAGTGTTATAACATTTGGATTATTTTTGGTGGCTCGATTTACAGATTTTGTTCCAAACACCTTGCAGATTTTACTTTACGCAATGTATCAAGTTGGAATCGCGATTGGTGCAGTTGTAGTATCAAAAAGAGGAGAATCTAAAGATCTACTCATATGATGGCAGAGTAGAACCCATCGACTCTCCAGTTATCATTTCATATACGGCAACATATTTTTCAGACATCTTTGAGATAATCTCATCAGGTATGGATGGAGGTATAGGATTTTTTCCAGCGGCTCGCTCTTTTGTAAATTTTTCTTTATAACCATTTTGCGCAAGCCAATCACGCAGAATTTGCTTATCGTATGATTCTTGTACTTTTCCTTTACAATAAGATTTGATAGGCCAAAGCCTGCATTCATCTGGACCAATACTATCTCCAAGTATAATCTCTCCATCAATTTTGCCAAATTCTAGTTTTAAATCAGCTAGTATGAATCCAGCTTTGCCAACAATTTCAGACATCTCTTCATACACTTTGAGAGTTTTTGCCTCCAATTCATCATATTCTACTTTCGTAACAAGTCCACTTGAAATTGCCATCTCTTTAGTTATCGGTGCATCATGTTTTGCTTTTGTGCTTGGATCAAAGATCAGAGTTGGAAGCTTTGATGCCATTACATTACTCGCACCCTTTGGTAAAACTATCTGGCCGGATTTTATTCTAGACATATAACTGCCATACACGTATCCTCTTACCACGCATTCTAGTGGAATCATATCCATCTGTTTTACCATAATCTCTGTTGCTGATTGTCTTTCCACAAAATGATTCAGGCATGAAATCTTTGAAAACCAATATTCGGCAAACTTGCAAAGCACTTCACCCTTTCTTGGTATATCCTGTACAAATTCTACATCGTATGCAGAGACGCGATCGCTGAATCGAAATACCAAATGCCCATCATTCATATCGTATATGTCCTTTACCTTGCCAGAAGAGAGAAACTGCATGTATGGTGTTTACCTATTGATGTACATTTAACTGCTCATGGCCTAATTCAAGATTTCTAGTAAACTCTGCACTTGTAACGACTAAGTTTTTTACAGGTTTATAGATCATTCCTGCAAACCTAGATTTTTGTAGTAATGATTCAATAAAAAGACCTTAGAATTAATTACCTCTTACAAAAGAACAAGAGTATGAAGAAGATAGGTCTACTTGGATGCGGTGCGATCGGAGCTCAAATTGCAAAAGCTATAGACTCTGGTATCATTTCTGCCAAACTCGTATCTGTATATGATCAAAAACCAGAACGCGCCCAAGCCCTTGTGAATAAACTTTTGACAAAACCACGTATTGCACAAAATGCACACATGTTATCATCAGAAGATGTTAATCTTGTAGTAGAGGCAGCTTCACAGGATGCAGTACGTGGTGTGGCTCTGAGTGTATTGCAAAACCGTCGGGATTTGATGATAATGAGTTCTGGAGCGTTACTTGATGAATCAGTATTTGATGTACTCTATGATGCGTGTGCTGAATTTGACCGCACCATATACTTGCCATCTGGTGCCATAGCAGGTATCGATGCAATAAAATCTGTAAAATCTGAGCTTGAGTCTCTTTCACTTGTTACGACAAAACATCCAGCATCACTAGCATCTGCACCTTTTGTAATTGAATCCAAAATGGATATTGCATCCATAAAAAAACCAGTTACTGTATTTGAAGGCATGGCAAGAGATGCCGTACGTGGATTTCCTACAAACATAAATGTTGCAGCACTTTTAGCAATAGCAGGACTTGGAGACAAGACGCGTGTAAAGATAATAGCAGATCCGTTTGCAACTGAAAATTCTCATGCAATAAATGCATCTGGCACATTTGGAACAATATCGATACGCGTGCACAATAAACCAGATGCACAAAACCCAAAGACTAGTCGCATGGCAGTTTTATCTGCAATACAATGTCTTAAACAGATATGCTCATCTAGTGTAAATCTTGGTACATGATATTCTAAAATAAGAGTATGACTAGAATTCATAACGGTATTTTGTGTGTAAATCTAGATTTATTACATAAATCTCAGGTACAAGTATGATTTCATACTGATTCACAATGGGTTTATTTAAATCGCATAAGATATAATTAGACATATGATGCAAGGACAGATTGCAGATTTACACAAAGAGGTAATGGATCTAAAAAAATCAAAAGATGCCATAATTCTAGCACACAATTATCAGATCCCAGAAGTACAGGGTGTGGCAGACTATGTAGGAGACTCACTTGGACTTGCAAGAAAAGCTGCTAGTACTTTAAATGAGAGAATAGTGTTCTGCGGGGTACATTTTATGGCAGAGACTGCATCCATACTATGCCCTGACAAAAAAGTTCTGATACCAGATACAGAAGCAGGATGTTCACTATCTGACTCTATAACGGTAAAAGATCTGTTAGAATGGAAAAAACGTCATCCAAAGGCAATAGCAGTAGGCTATGTAAACACGACAGCACAGATAAAAGCCGAATTAGACTATTGTTGCACATCTTCAAACGCCGTTAAAGTTGTACAATCAATTCCAAAAGATAAAGAGATATTATTTCTACCAGACATGTTTCTTGGAGCATATGTTGCAAAGATGACAGGGAGAAAAAATATACGCATATGGGCTGGCGAGTGCCATGTGCATGCAGGTATCACTGCACAGGATGTACAAGAAAAATTAGATTTTGTTCCAGAGGCCGAATTTTTAATCCATCCCGAATGTAGTTGTACATCTTCAATATTGTACGATGTTGCAGATGGTAGATACGACAAACGTCAGGTTGGTGTATATTCAACGGAAGGTATGATGAAACGCGTTGCAAACTCTGATGCAAAAAAGTTCATAGTAGCAACAGAAACTGGCATATTACATCAAATGCGTGAGCAAAATCAAGGCAAGACGTTCATAGCTGCATCAGATAAAGCTGAATGTCAATACATGAAGATGATAAATCTCCAAAAAGTATACGATTCGCTAGTGCATGACAGATATGTGGTAAGTGTTCCAGAGATAATTGCCACAAGGGCACGCAAAGCAATAGATCGTATGTTGGATATATGTTAAGACTGTACCTCTAGACTCAAGTCTATTGCTGGAGCCGAAGATGTAATCTGTCCTGAAGATATTGCATCAACTCTTGTTTTGGCAAAAAATTTTATGTTCCTTGTCGTAATGCCACCTGAAACCTCGATTGTCACCTTGTTACGTAGACCAGCCTTTTGTAGTGCCATGACTGCGGCAATAGATCTACGAGGAGTAAAATTATCCAATAATATAGCAGTGGCACCACACTTTGCAGCTAAAACAGCAGAGTGTACATCTTCGACTTCGACTTGGATTTTTCTATGACCTCTTTTTTTGGCTATATCTACAAGATCTTTTATCGCATATCCAGAATCTAGGTGGTTGTCTTTAATCATGATCGATGAGTCTAAAGCCATCCTATGCCGATGGCCACCGCCTGCCACTACGGCTTTTTTATCAAAAAAACGCAGTCCCGGAGCAGTCTTTCTAGTCGCATATATGGCAGGACCTCTTGCAGATATCATCTTTTTTGTCATGGTGGCAATTCCACTCATACGCGATACAAGGTTTAGTGCAGTTCTCTCACATTCCAAAATGCGTCTTGCCTGACCTGTAACATCTACAACTGCCGTACCAGCCTTGACTCTTTGACCTTCTTGCACCAGTACACGAGATTTAGATCCTTTGATAGAAAATATTTTGGCCGCATATAATGCTCCAGATATTATAGCAGTCTCGCGTGTGATGATCTTAGCCTTGATGTGTCTCTTGTCAAGCAATGCTGCAGTAATGTCACCAGTAGCAACATCTTCAGTAAGAAATTGTCGTAGCTGTGCTATGACACTAGAATTCAACCTATGTTACCTTTAGGGCGTATTTACCTTTGACTGATATGCCAAGAGTTTTTGCAATGTGTGAGCTGTCTGGTTTTACTACCAAAACCATGCCGTTCCAGTTTGGTGTAAGATCTGAAGATTTGCATGCAGGACATATCTTTGCTTGGGTGATACACTTGCATTTTCTACAAGCCATCTCCCTTGCCATCTAACTAGTCACCTTTTTTGGTTCGGTCTTTTCAACTAGTTTTGGTTTACCATTACCTTTAATCTCTTCTGCTATCCACTCGTCTGCACCAAGGAACGGCTGCCTGCATGTAATGCCAATCTTACCCATCGAGGCACCTTTACCCAACGATACTGCTGTGATTCTAGTTCGCATCATATTACCAGCCTTTAGTGTACGACCGCTTTGACTTGCAAGTATGATTCCAGATTTGGGATCGCTTTTAAGATAATCATCCATTACCTGTGAAAGATGTAGTAACGCATCAGTGGGTCCGATGCGGACAAATGCACCAAAGTCTGTAACATCTATAATTTCACCGCGTACAATCTCTTGTATCTTTGGATAAAATGTGAGGGCTTCAAATTCTACTCTATGAAAAGTGCCACCATCTCCAGCCACCATGCGTCCCATCTCTTCGACCTTTGCATCCATTATCATGATAATATAGCCAAGATCGGTGTTGACCATACTTTCGTATTTTTCTTTCAGTATGTTGATTGCAGCCTTTTTGAGTGTGGTTCCAAATAGGCTTGGTGGTATACGCACCACGTCAACGAGCGTTGATATTGAAAACAATTAAACAAAGGTCTCAAAGTTTAATTTATGAACGTTTTGCTGACGGCAAATATCCAAAAATGCTCAATTCTAGCCATAATCGTACTTGGCACATAAATCATGCGTAAATATGACTTTCATTACTAATTTTCACGCATGACTTTTCACATGTATTACACTATGAAACAATGTCTTTATCCTACACCATGTTTCCATATCTATGATTTTGTTATACGTAATAATGCGATCTCTTGACGTATATTTGTCCAGTTTTTTACCATTACTGCATTCACCATAGGTATGTTAAGTGGAGATAATGCAATCTCAGCTACTTGCCTCTTGCCATAATTATTATCCTTTAACCATTTTTTTGATTTTCTAATCTTTGATTACGATCAAGCTTGAATAGACTTTATGCATATCCATGTGCTATCTTTATAAACAATTCTAGTTAATCCCGCATAGTTTTCGCTAGGTGTGTACTTTCCGTTTCTAAAGAATTATCCATACGACTCACAACCTTTCTTCATCCAATCGTTAGATCATGCCGCAGTTATTGACCGGAGTTTAATCTCCAATGCACAAGATGCGGTTGCGAATCTAACTGTAATTGCTTTCAAACTTATCTTTAACATCCAGTATATGACACGTAACATCTTTGATGCAGTGGCCTTGCCCGTGCCTTTTTTTCTTGCGAGTCTTTTGTAAAACCGTGTGACATTGCTTTTTGGTGCACACCTTATAGTGTGGATCAAAAGTCTTTTGAGATTCTAGGTTTACTGTACAAATAATCATTCTTGAATCTCACAGTACGATAATATTCGGAAATGTGATATTTCATAATTTCAGATGTTTCAGATACTGCAACTGCGTATTTACCCTGACGCCAACATTCTTCTACAGCATTCATGCGTGGAGTTGCACGTGGAAGATATTACAGTATCTTTATGATCTCTAAGATATTCTTTCACCATTCGAGAACGATGCTGTGGTGCTCTATCCAAAATAACAAATATCTTGCCAAATTTTTTTTCAAGCAATTTCAAATAATCCACAGTTGATTCACTATCAAATCTATGATAAGTTTTGAACAATTGTCTTCCATCTTCAGTTACTGCACCATACACTATGACTTTGCTGTGCATGCCAGTCCATTTTACAACTGGAGGTATATCCACAGTCCAGTATTTTTTACCTGTAATTGAATCGTATACGAATATTGATTCATCTTCTTCTATAACAGTAAAATCTTCAAATTTTGTGCCTGAAAGATCACGTTTGAGATTATTCTGCCAATTATAACACATAGAGTCGTTTGCAGCATTGATGTGAACTCTTTGTGGAGTTTTTGGAGTCATGCCGTATTTGTGTAAGAGTTTTCTAACATATGTTATATGGAAATTAATTTTTGCTTTCTTAAAAATGACTTTCTTCATAATCTTTGGAGTTATACTTGTATTATCTATTGCATCACTGATTATTTTATCTAGTTTATGAGCTTTAATTAATGGAGGTCTGCCACTACGTGGCAGATCTCGTAGACCATCAATGCCTTTTTCATCAAAACGTTCTATCCATTGATTGACCCATTCTGGAGTTCGAAATAAACTAGCTGCGACTTCTCCTATGTTCATATTGTTTACATGAACCATTTGTACTGCAACGATTCTGTCACGTATGTTTGGTTCTCTTTCTTTCCTATGGGCGTCTTTGAGTTGTTTACTTAGATTGTCCATACATGATTGAGAATGTACCGATCAAAAAACTTTGCGGTTAATGTGAATTCCAAAAGACTTATGCTCCATACTATAGTGTTTGCGTCATGTTCCTTTGTGGCCTAGACTTTTGCTTGGTTTTTTTGGTTGGAGTAATTCGCCGTTTTCTCTTGCCTTGCGTTTTTCTTTCAGATATTCAAATGAGTGTGTAATGAGTTGTGGTTTTCGTAATATGCAAGCCGATTCTGAAAAAGTGTAATTTTTTTATTCTGTACATCAATCTGATGTGCCATTTTTGATATCGTTTCATTCGTCTTTTCTGTATAAACTCTCATGGGCTTTCAATTCATTGTATGTCGGACGTCTACTCATAGAATGGATTGGTTATCGATAATACTTTGATCTATATGATCGTGTGTTATTGACTAATTTGTTAGTCATGAGGGAACAATAGATCTTATGCATATTGACAAAAAAATCAATTATGATGAAACGAAAGATCCAAAATCAAGTGTAATACACACATGGCATGTGTGATTCAGACAAGCGTATGATTCTCAAACTAGAAAAGAAAAATACCGAATTGAAAGCAGAAATTGAGAAATTTAAAGCAGAAAGTGAGCAATCTAAAGCAGAATTGCATGATTACAAGAAAGGCAGATTGTCCAATGACACTGTGTTTGATCAGATAATTGATGATGACCAAAACCTTTACGCCACTACGGGATTAGAACGTAACGAGTTTGAATGGATCCTTGTACGATTTGAAAATGCTGTTAAAAATTCACCAAATGCACCACGTTTCTCCGAATATGCCAACGAGTCAGGAAACACATGCATTCTCTCTGTAAGACGAGTCTTGTTTATTGCATTGTCTCGCAAACGCAACAACGAAAAGCAAGAAATATTTGCAGCATATGCCCACATTGATCAGAGTACAGTCAGCAGATATCTAGCATTAGCAGATGTGCTGTTGATGAAGATCCTTCCAACTGCCGAAAACATTGCAGCTACAATACGGAAAGAACGCACCATCGAAGCGTTTAAAGAATTTGTTCCAGGCAAGAGTGCAGGTGAGCTATATCTTGATGCCACGTTTGTACAGGTTCAAAGACCACAGGTAGATCAAAAAAAGGCATACTCTGGAAAACGCAAGCGATATGTGTACAATATCCAGATAACCTCAAACAAAGATGGACTAGTACTTGATGTAGGCCATCCTGAAGAAGGTTCTGCACACGACATGGAAGTACTACGACGCAATCCACCAAATTTTGGCAAATGGACAAAGAACATGAGAGATCCTAATACAAAACAAGAACATCGTATCATACTGTATACAGATAAAGGATATCTTGGTGTAGAGAAAGATTATCCTGGAATAATTTCAAAGCAACCATACAAAAAACCCAAAGGTTACGAGATGACAGAGACAGATCAGAAATACAATCAAAGAATTAGTCGTAAACGTATTAGAGTAGAGCATGCGATAAACCGACTAAAATGGTTCCGCAGGATGAGTGCTGTATATGATGATAGCAAGGAAGAGTTTTACAAAGAGATCCAAGTTGTCACTGGGCTGACAAATCTGCACATCCTGTTCAATGACCGCAAGTATGTCAAACCTATGGAACGAGTCTGTTCTCAAATAAAGTAGCACGCCTCTGTGCAACATGCCTGCGCATGATGTTACCGTTTTTGTCATATTTCTGACATTTTGATCTGTTTGTAGAACTCTCTCAAGCTTTGATCATACTTGTGACATTTTGATTTGTTTGCTCATGCTTTGATCATGCAGTATCCAGTCAAGAACTGATCTAACTTTATTGGTAATATGCATAAGATCTATTATACAATGTGAATTCCAAAAGACTTTTGCTCCTTACTATAGCTGTTTGCCTTTTGACGTATGCCAATAATTCTGATGAGTCATTATTGATAGTATTCTAGAGAGTTGTGAAAAAGTCTAGATGAAAGATCTGATCTTGTTATTATTTTCATTGATCATTTTCATACAAGAGACTTGCTATCTGCTCCATGCGCTCTGTCTCCAACTCTAACAAGAGTTTAAACGCTTCACCATCTCTATCAGTGGCATTAAAGTAGATAGTTCCACCATGCTCTGGATATGGCTTTAAGATGGTGGATTTGCCAAGCATCTCTGCAAGTGTAGCCTGGGCTCGCAACTGTTCAGCATACTTTGTCAGCTCAAAGTCAGGATGGTTTCTATCAGGACCGTGCAGTATGCCAGCTTTGTTATCTGTTGGCACGATATACTCTGGCATTGTAATCTGTCGAATTGTGTTGCCGATGATCTTCCATTGGAAGCCATACTGGTCTATCCACATATTTTCTGCCCTATCAGTTTGTATCAGATGCAAGGTACCATTCGTGTGTATGTGATTTATGGCATGCGATGTGCTTATTTGCATCTCTTTTGGTAGGTTGATCGAGTCGCCATCAACGTGAATTCCATCGTTAAAGTAGAATTGATATGCATCATTGTCTCTGTCTACTGGTTTTATGGCGATGGTATTGTATACAGGCGGCTCTCTGTATGAATATTGTAACTCTAACAAGAGGCACTGGGTTTGATCTCCAGAGCACGAGGTTTGAGATACAGTTGCAGATATATCAGAGTTTTCTAGTATATTTAGATCATCCTCGATGATGATCTCTTTAACAGAGAGTGTATCTTTTTCCATCCATACTTCGATAAATGCTTCTGCACTATGATAGAGTCCAATATCTGGTACGCCTAGTGCAAATTCAACGCGTTTGATGCCTTCAGGACCTGTACCATCATAGACTTTGATCTTTATGGTGTTTATCTCTCCAACGTTTGTGCCAAGTAGTGGAAGTTCAGTATGATATCTTTCAGCATCCACGATGAGATCGTTATATTGGAAACCATTTGTTACAAGTCTAGCACCTTTGCTTGTTTTGCCTATTGTGGGTGCACCATTGCTGCTGCTTTCATCAGAGCTTGAACTTGTGCTGTTTGTTTTTACCTGTGAGAGGTGTAATGTCCATACGGTGCCAGTTTTTGAGGATGGGTTGTATTGATACAATGCATCATTAAATGTGGAATTGGCATTTATCTTTGCTAGTGCGTCTTTGCCATTTGTTATTTGGTCACCATAATAACCAAGTATTTCTTCATATGGACCATTTGTAGTATGTCTAATGTATGGTTTATAGCTAGCAGGAATGTTTTCAAATGTAATTCCAATGGCGCTATTTGTTAATGTATACCTTGCATTATCTGATCCAATTTGTACTGTTGTGTCACGATACTCGTCAATAGAATGTGCTATTGTAAAGTTGCTTGAATCTGTATCATCAGTTATGGATGTCATGGTGGTAGATTTTAAGATATGTACTGTAATTCTTGATGAGACTTGTAGTTCATAGTTGTATTCGTGTGGTACAATGGTGTTTTCTCCAGAAATAGTATCAACGTTTGATAGATCTAGCTCTATCATGGATGCACATAGTCTAAGTGTATTATTGTGATCGAGTGTATTTTCAAATATGATGACTCTAATGAGAACGTCATAAGAACAACGATCAAAGTGTTGATCAGAGTTATTTATTACTGACGTGTTTAGATATACAGTTCCATTTGATGCTGTTACGACAACTCTTTGAGTTGCATTCTCGCCTGGATTTCCTGCATTGTCTGGGTTTGGAGTATATGTTCTGAAATATACACCAATGGTAGTATTGTCTATAGATCCTATTGGTGTGGGGATTGTGTAGTTATAGTTTGGATCACCATCTAGTGCAATTGCATCAGCATCAGGGATTGAATCGTTTTGTGCGATAAATGGTATAGGGTTGCTTAGAGTAATACGAGGTGCAATAGTATCAACAAATACGTTTGATGAAGTTAGGTCATCTTGTGTTATGGCACGTGGTACGCCTAGAGAGTTTGTAATATTTATACTAAATGTTGCATTATTTTCTACTGCACTAGTTGGAACGGTTGTGAATGCAGTTAGAGTGTCATTAGTTACAGTTGCAGATATGTCTTGATCTAGCAGTATATCAACTGTATTTGATGTAATGGTATCGTTTACACTCAAATGTATAGTGAGTGTATCACCTGCTTTGGCATAAGAGGAATTATCGTTGTCACTGTTAATGGTCAAGGAGGTGATGTTTATTGAGAGATCTATAACCGTAACGTTTCTTGTGATGTTTTGAGTGTTGCCTGCTAGATCAGATACTGTGTATGATAATGTATAATTTCCTGCCACGTTTGTGTTTACACTATTATTGCTGTAAATTGTTTGATTACCATCATATGATGCATCAACTACGGTAGCTCCAGGATCTACGTATGTGGCGCCCAATCTAATTGTGTTGTCATTGGGATTGATGAGTGTTATGACTGGTTTTATCGTATCTATTGTGACATAGGTGTCATCAGTAGTGTCATCTTGTGTTATGGTAATTTGGTTTCTGCTAGAGTTTGTTACAGTTATGGAGAATGTGGCATTGCCATTGTCTCTAGATTCAACTATGCCAGTAAATGTAGCAGAGCCGTCGTTAATACTAGTACTAGTAAGATTTCTACTGAGTATGGTACCTGTGACATTTCCAAGGTCTGTACCATCTGTGATCAATGCGATGGTTATTGCTTGACCTGCTCTAGCATAATTGTTGCCGTTGCTACTTGCGACAGTTAGACCTGTAACTGTAATTGGTTCAGCGTCTACGACGGTAACGGTTAGAGTTGTACTCTCACCGAGATTACCTGCAGTATCTGCATCAGCAGTGTATGTATAGAGAACAACAGAGCCTATTGTACTTGTATCGAGTGTGCCATTTGGGGTAACAGTATAGTTGCCAGAGTAATTTGGATCACCGTCGTTTACAGTTGCATCTGGAATGACTATGTCTGTG
This sequence comes from Cenarchaeum symbiont of Oopsacas minuta, assembly GCA_029948415.1. Classification (NCBI taxonomy): domain Archaea; kingdom Thermoproteati; phylum Nitrososphaerota; order Candidatus Cenarchaeales; family Candidatus Cenarchaeaceae; genus Candidatus Cenarchaeum; species Cenarchaeum symbiont of Oopsacas minuta. The sequence goes on along the minus strand of JAJIZT010000001.1, from coordinate 840,662 downwards.
GTGTTTTGTATTATTGTATAGTTTGCAGAATCATTTAGAGTTATTCTAGGGGATATTGTGTCAACGAATATCGGGAGACCAGATGTGACATCCTCTTGTGTAATAGACTTGTTTACGCCATTGGAGTTTGTGACGGTAATGTTGAATGTAGCATTACTTTCGATGGAGATCTCTGGAATAGTATATGTAAAGTCTAATTGATTACCACTCTGTGTTATAGTGGATGGAGCTAGTCCAGATTGTAATATATCTATAGTGTTATTTACAATAGTATCATTTACAATTAATTGTGCAGTCAATGTGTCACCAGTTTTTGCATATACACTATTCGTGTTATCACTAGTAAACGTGAGGGATGTTATTTCGATAGGTGGGTAATCTTGTACATTGACAGTTCTTGTTATGCTAGGACCTAGATTGCCAGCAGGATCATCAGGTGCCTTGTACGATAGAGTATAGATGCCTATTATGCTTGTATCTATTGTGTCAGTACTGGTAACTGTTTGTGTACCATATGATGCATCAGTGGCTATAGCTCCTGCGTCTGTATATGTTGAATTTTGTATTACGACAATATTGTCATCACCGTTGAGTGTTATGATTGGAGCGGTTTGATCTATCACGAGTGGTAAGCCTGTCAGGTCTGCATTGGTAAATGTAGACGAGGTTGTATCATCTTCATTTGTAACTGTAATGGTAAAAGAGGCACTGTTTGTATCAGCATCAGATGATGTTACTGTTTTGTTGATCGTTATAGTGTCATTTGCAATACTAGATGTTGGAGTGCTTGATTCAATCTCTGCTAGAGTTACAGTTCCAATGGTACCATTTACAGTTAGAGTTACTGTAATTTGATCACCTAGTTTGGCGTATGCATTGTTTGCATTGTCACTTTGAATTGTCAGGCTGGTAACACCTAGTGGTTTTGCTTGGATTGTGATGGTTCTGTTTACAGCATCTGGAGTATTACCTGCTGCATCTGCTGTACCAGTGTATGTTATATTTTGTATGCCAAGTATCGAGGTGTCTAGTAATGTTGCAGATACGGTTCCAGTGTATGTGGGATTTCCAGAATCAGATACGCTAGAGCCTGGTTCTACATATGGATCATTTTGTAGTATAGTAATGGCAACATCACCGTTGAGTGTTATGATTGGAGCGGTTTGATCTATCACGAGTGGTAAGCCTGTCAGGTCTGCATTGGTAAATGTAGACGAGGTTGTATCATCTTCATTTGTAACTGTAATGGTAAAAGAGGCACTGTTTGTATCAGCATCAGATGATGTTACTGTTTTGTTGATCGTTATAGTGTCATTTGCAATACTAGATGTTGCAATGCTTGATTCAATCTCTGCTAGAGTTACAGATCCAATGGTACCATTTACAGTTAGAGTTGCGGTAATTTGATCACCTAGTTTGGCGTATGTATTGTTTGCATTGTCACTTTGAATTGTCAGGCTGATAACACCTAGTGGTTTTGCTTGGATTGTGATGGTTCTGTTTACAGCATCTGGAGTATTACCTGCTGCATCTGCTGTACCAGTGTATGTTATATTTTGTACACCAAGTATCGAGGTGTCTATGGATGTTGGGGATGGAGATACGGTTCCAGCGTATGTGGGATTTCCAGAATCAAATATGCTAGAGCCTGGTTCTACATACGGGTCATTTTGGAATATAGTGATGACAACATCACCTGTGAGTGTTATGACTGGTTTTATCGTATCTAGTGTGACAAAGGAATCATCAGTAATATCATCTTGTGTTATGGTAATTTGGTTTCCGCTAGAGTTTGTTACGGTTATGAAGAATGTGGCATTGCCATTGTCACCGGATTCAACTAGATTGGTAAATGTAGCAGAGCCACCTGTATTTGAAACTGTTGTAAATGCTCTGCCGAGTATGGCACCTGTNCGTCCACCATCACGTCTTGGACCGCCTCTATCAAAACGTCCTCTGCTTTTATCTCCATCACGTTCAAAACTACCTCGGTTAAACTGTCCGCCACTACGTCCACCATCACGTCTTGGACCGCCTCTATCAAAACGTCCTCTGCTTTTATCTCCATCACGTTCAAAACTACCTCGGTTAAACTGTCCGCCACTACGTCCACCATCACGTCTTGGACTGCCTCTATCAAAACGTCCTCTGCTTTTATCTCCATCACGTTCAAAACTACCTCGGTTAAACTGTCCGCCACTACGTCCACCATCACGTCTTGGACCGCCTCTATCAAAACGTCCTCTGCTTTTATCTCCATCACGTTCAAAACTACCTCGGTTAAACCGTCCACCATCACGTCTTGGACCGCCTCTATCAAAACGTCCTCCTCCACGCCTAAAGTTACCACGGTCAGATCTTCGACCTCCTTGACCTCCACCGTGTCTAAATCCACCTCTAGAGACTTGGCGTTTTAGCGGATCTGGTATGTCTACTTTGATTCCCATCTCCTTGTTTAGGTCAGTCATCTCTGTTTTTACTTTTCTCTTTATCACTTCAAAGTCAGGTGCCGACGAGTATGAAACCAAAGTTATGGCTTTACCTTTTGCTCCTGCTCGTGCAGTTCTTCCAATACGATGAAAATAAATCATCTCTTGATTTGGCACATCATAGTTTACCACTAGTGCCACATGTGGAACATCTATGCCTCTAGCTGCCACGTCTGTTGCTACTAGAATATCAGCTTTACCACTTCGGAATTTCGACATGGATTGTTCTCTTCTATGTTGAGACATGTCTCCTTCTATAGCTACTGCATCAAAGCCCATCTTGTGCAACGCGTATACAACATCACGTGTACGATATTTTGTAGAACAGAATACTATGGATTGCATGGTGCCGTTTTTCTTTATAAAATCCACAAGATGATCCATTTTTTCTCGATCGCGTAAGATCAAAAATGACTGATCTATACCCTCACCACTTAGATCATCACTATCAAGTAGAAACTGCTTTGGATTTCGCAGATAATCCTCAGCTAGTCTTAGAATCTCAACTGGCATTGTAGCCGAAAAGAGGGAAACGATTTTGTCTTCTGGTGTAAGATCCATGATAAACTGTATGTCGTCTATGAATCCCATGTCTAGCATTGTATCTGCCTCGTCTAGTACCACATATGATAACTTGTCCAAATTGACAGATCCGCGTTTTAGGTGATCTATGAGTCTGCCTGGTGTGGCCACAAGAATCTCCACTCCGCGTTTTATCGCATCCAACTGTTGCCCCATGCCTTGTCCACCGTATATGGCAATAGCGTGTAGATGTGTGTATTTTGCAAATTTTTCAATTTCTACAGATATCTGTATTGCAAGCTCTCTTGTAGGTGCAATCACAAGTCCCTGTATACCAGATTTAGGCTGTATTTTCTCAAGCATAGCTATTGAATACGCGGCAGTCTTGCCAGTTCCTGTATGCGCTTGACCTATTACATCTCTGCCTGAAAGTAAAATAGGAATAGCGGCTTCTTGTATTGGAAACGCCTTTTCAAAACCATTTTCGTCGAGCGCGGCGACTATTCGCTCTCCGATTTCCATATCTCTAAACGTTGTCATATTCTTACTTGCTCTAACAATGACAAAAAGTACATTGCACAATTTGTCATTTTTCCAATTACAGATTTTAATGACTGTCTAATAAACGCTTTGTAGTCAGGTGTACAAGAGTATTCCAACTAAAACAGTACAATATAACATAAAACGAATTTTAGTGGACTTGTAAATTCACATATGGATAAATTTGTATAAACCATCATTATCAATGAATGTAAGATATGTTAAGATTTGAGTAGATTCTATGAAGAACTGTCGATAATAACAACCACAGAATACATATTTTGTGCAAAAAATATTCTTTGATGAATTTTGTATGTCAGTATTAATCATCAGGTATGTGTTACTCTAGTCTCAATATTATTTGTAAGTTAGTATATCATCAACACGTCTGCTTGCAATATACAGATCTTTAGGTAAATGTAAGCAAAAGGATTCAAATATACTTGTGTTGATGATATTAAGATACAATTAATTTAGGATATGCGTTTACATATATCCATATGGTTGAACTCTCAAAGTCTATAAATATACTCAACGATGTGGCAATGGGTCGTCGTAAAGCAGATCTTGTACTTGTAGGATGTTCGCTAGTTTCAGTGTACACTGGAGAGGTTGTTCCAAATACGCAAGTAGCCGTGATAAAAGATCGTATAGCATATGTCGGATCGGATGCATCACATACAGTTGGAACTAGAACAATAACAATTGATTTGAGAGGTAAATACTTAATTCCAGGATTTGCAGATCCGCATACTCACATAGATCAGTTTGTATTGCCTTCGGAGCTGGTAAAAAAATCGCTGTTACATGGAACAACAACATTATTTGCCGATTCCATAGATATTGTTAGCATAGCTGGACATGAGGGATTTTCTGCATTTCAAAAGATGACAAAATGTATGCCATTGAGAATATTTCATACTGTTCCAGGTGGACTGCCAGTTGATCCAAAATTCAGTACTGTAAGATCATTGACAGAATCACAAGAGAGGTTGGCACTACAGAATCCTGAAACGGTAGGACTTGGCGAGGTATTTTCGTGGACAAAGGTTACAAATCAAGATCGCCCCACTATGCATAAACTCTCTCGTATGCTCAAAGATAACCATATCATAAATGGTCATACAGCAGGAGCTTCTGATAAAAAACTTGCCGCATATGTTGCATCTGGAATAATCTCATGCCATGAGCCAACGAATTTTGAACAGACAGTTGAGCGTTTGAGGCTTGGTATGTGGGTGATGATACGTGAAGGTTCGATACGGCGAGACTTGGAGGATATTGTGAGAGGCGCACTCTTGGAGAATACATATACAGATCGCATGATGTTTTGTACGGATGGATTAGATCCAACCGATATACAAAAATTTGGCCATATTGATTATTGCGTACAAAGATCAATAGAGATTGGAATGGATCCCATACAAGCTATTACCATTGCGTCTAGAAACTGTTTTGACTATTATGGAATGTCCAAAGACCTTGGAGGAATAGCACCCGGACGGCTTGCAGATATGTTAGTTTTGGAGAGTTTAGAGAGACCTAACAATATCGACAAAGTGTTTGTTGGTGGAACAATGGTAGTATCAAAAGGCAACATCGTACCACATATAAAAAAATCCATAGTTCCTACATGGTTACGTAGATCGATAAATATTACAAAACTTTGTGCAAAAGATTTTACTATAAAATCACGCCTCAATACTGTGTCTGCAAATGCAATACACATGGAGACAGAGATTGTAACACGAGGTAAAACAGTTCAACTCGATGTACAAAACGGCAACGTCCATGCATCGATAGATGATGATATTTGGAAAGTGGCTGCTTTTGATAGAACGGGACTATCTAAAAAACACACAGTGGGGTTTCTTGAAAATTTTGGAGCAGAGATTGGTGCATTTGCATCAACATGGAGCTTTCATGAAAACAATCTCATCGTACTAGGAACAAACGATAAAGATATGGCTCTTGCTGCAAATGAAGCGTGTTCATCAGGAGGTGGCATATCAATAGTTTATGATGGGAAAACGTTAGCTAAAATGCAGTTACAGGTTGGAGGAATAATTTCTTCAGACTCATTTGATGTGGTAGCAGAAAACTTTGCATCAATAGGTAATACTCTACTAGATGCAGGTTGTCGGTTTTCAAAACCGCATCTTGTACCGCTGTTCTTGCCGTTTCTTGCAATACCATCCATACGCATAACTGCCGGTGGTATTGTAGACATAAAAAAACATACATACGTAAAACCATTGCAATCCACTAAACAACCAGATATATGAAATATTTTGTTAGCATGATACACATCATCAATGAATCAAGTTTATGGCATATACGTAAACTGCAGATCCCACTAAGAGTAATTGTATTCATGTAAATTATTATGTCGATATTTTATGACTAGTTACCGATCGTTGTCAGATCTAGTGATTGTGAGCATGTTGACAACATATGAGCCAATTCATATATGATTAAATAAGGGTATTTGATGCTTAATTTTATGGCATCAATACAGCAGACTCCACAAGGTCCTGTCATAGTCCTAAAAGAAAGTGCTCTACAACAAAAAGGCAAAGAGGCACAACAAAACAACATTGCAGCTGCAAAACTCGTATCCGAGCTAGTTCGTTCTAGTCTTGGGCCACGTGGACTAGACAAGATGCTAGTTGATTCTCTAGGAGATGTTACTATAACAAATGACGGTGCAACTATACTAAAAGAGATAGACGTACAACATCCAGCTGCAAAGATGATGGTAGAGATTTCAAAGACTGTAGATAACGAAGTCGGAGATGGTACAACATCTTCGGTGGTATTTGGAGGCGCGTTGTTGGCCAAAGCTGAAGAACTACTCAAAAGAAATGTCCACTCTTCGATCATCGTAGATGGATATCAGATGGCATCTGAAAAAACACTAGAGTTGTTAGAAGCCATGGCTAAAACAGTAAAACCAGACGATGAAGAAATTTTGATAAAGATTGCAAAAACAAGTATGCAATCAAAACTAGTCTCAGAGGATAGTGATCCTCTCTCAAAGATAGTGGTTAAAGCCATACTAAGCATTATGACAAAAAATGATGAAAAAATTTCCATTGATCTTGAAAATATCAAGATTGAGAAAAAAGCAGGTGGATCTATACAAGATACTGCCCTCATAAAGGGAATTGTCTTGGATAAAGAGATAGTACATAGCGGAATGCCATCACGTATACAAAATGCAAAAATTGCATTATTCAACTCGGCCTTGGAGATTGAAAAAACTGAGATTAGTTCAGAGATTAGAATAAGTGATCCAGCACAGATGCAAATGTTCCTAGATGAAGAAAACCGCATGTTAAAGACAATGGTTGATAAATTGCACAACGTTGGAGTAAACGTACTCTTGTGTCAAAAAGGCATAGATGATATGGCTCAACATTATCTTACAAAACATGGAATACTAGCAGTTCGACGCGTAAAGGAGAGCGACATGACAAAACTTGCAAAAGCCACTGGAGGTCGTGTAATCTCCAACATTGATGATATAACATTGGCTGATCTTGGAAATGCAAACAAAGTAGTGCAGAAAAAAGTTGAATCAGACAAGTGGGTATTCATAGAAGGATGCAGTAACCCTCGTTCTGTCACACTTTTGATACGTGGTGCGACACAACGTGTCGTTGATGAGGTGGATCGTTCAATTCATGATTCATTGATGGTCGTAAAAGACGTTATCGAAAACCCATCCATTGTTGCTGGTGGCGGAGCTCCAGAAGCATTTATCGCAATGCATCTAAAAGAATGGGCAGACGAGTTTTCAGGTAGAGAGCAGCTTGCAATCAAAAAATATGCAGAATCGCTAGAATCCATACCATTAACAATATCCGAAAACGCTGGAATGGATCCAATCGATACAATTGCCACTTTGCGTGCAAAACAAAGTCAAGGTCAAAAATGGACAGGTATTGATGCAAGAAATTCAAAGATTACAGACATGTTACATTTAGACATAATAGAACCAACTGCAGTAAAGTCACAGATTATCAAATCAGCTACCGAGGCTGCAACTATGGTACTTCGTATAGATGATGTCATAGCAGTATCTGGCGGTTCCGAAGCTGGCGGCATGCCACCAATGGGCTAGGACAATACAATGCCGCACGAATGCGTCGGCATAGATTTTGGAGGAACAAAAATTGAAGGCGTTTTAATATCTGACTCTGTTATCACACCCGTTGAAAAAATACGCTTACAAACACCTCAAAATGACTATGAAAAAATACTAGAAACTATCACATACATGATAGAAACATTGATGAAAAATTCATCTAGAAAATGTCCAGTTGGGATATGTATCCCTGGAAACATTCAGACAGGAATAATAAAAAATAGCAACGTGCAGTGTCTTGTTGGAAAAAATTTTGTATCAGATCTTAAAATCCGATTAAATATAAAAATTATAACAGAAAATGATGCAAATTGTTTTGCATTGGCAGAGTCTATTGCAGGAGCTGGTGTTGGGTATAACACGGTATTTGGTGCGACAATTGGAACCGGTGTAGGTGGAGGTATAGTGATGAATGGGAATATTTACAGAGGATCTACACATACTGCAGGTGAGTGGGGGCATCATATAATACACCAAGATGGGCGAGTATGTCATTGTGGCAAAAATGGATGTGTTGAAGCATATATCTCTGGTAATGCATTAGAAGAGAGATGGTCCAATCTAACTGGGAATATAAAAAAACCTCTAAAGGATATAGTTAGAGGTGACAAAGTGAATAAATTGTGGAAGAGTGAATTTTTACATAACTTTGGAATAGGGCTTGGAAACATTGCAGCAATACTAGATCCAAATGTCATAGTGTTAGGTGGAGGAGTCTCTAACGTTGATTTTCTTTATACAGAAGGTGTATTAGAGGTACACAAACTTGGATTAGATGGTGTGAAAATACCCATATTGAAAAATAAACTTGGAGATTCAGCTGGCGTGTATGGTGCATGTATGCTTGCGTTAAAAGATGACAGTGTCTAAGAACGGAGATCTTTTACTGTATTGCTAATATGACCAAGCTTTTCAATCTCCATATGTATCACATCTCCACCACGCAGATATCCAAATTTCTTACTACCTGATGCGACGCCAGCTGGAGTTCCAGTAGATATTATATCGCCCTTCTCCAAGGTCATCGCACTGCTTAGCTTTGATACAACTTTGTATGGTTTTACTCCCATCATACTTGTAGAAGAATTCTGTCGAAGTTCACCATTTACTCTAGTTTTTAATGACAAGTTGTCGGGGTTTTCGATCTCATCTGCTGTGGTGATCCATGGACCGCATGGAGCAAACGTGTCAAAACCTTTTGCACGAGTAAATTGTGTATCTTGTAACTGTATATCACGGGCTGAGACGTCGTTGAATATCATATATCCAAATATGGCATTTTTCGCCTCTATCAAATTGGCATTTTTACACGTTTCTCCAATTACAAGGGCAAGTTCTACTTCATAATCTAGATCTTTTATTGGGTTTACAAGTTCTATATGATTGCCACTTCCACACAAGGCAGTACGTGGTTTTATTACTGGAACTGGATCTTTTGGTATAACCTTACCTTGTTCTTTGGCATGATCCATATAGTTGAATGCTAGACATATTATCTTTGGAGGATTTGGAATTGGGGCAAGCAGATTTACATCTGAGAGTTTTGTAGCATATGGTAGATCGACATTTTTGTTTACAATCTCCTCAAACCAACCTTCAAAAAGAAATTCTTTTATTCCAAGTGGAAGTGGGATGCCTGTATTTGATATCATCTCATCTTTTGTGGAAACACGGTCATCACGAACAAGACAGTATGTTTCTGTATTTTTATCGTAAACTCTAGCAATCTTCATTTCATTCACCCATGTGTGTATATCGCAGTCTTTTGAGATTCTTTTTTACAATATCCAAATCTTACCATTTGTACCATTTGTCCGTCTTTTAGATTTGTATAATATGGTTCTACAAATATTTTTTCTTCAGTCATACTCTTATCGTTGAATTTTTCATCTTTGAATAAGATTCCAGGTATGAACAATTTTACCTCGCATGCGCTACTCTGTTCAACCCATTGTACTTTTGGAATTTTTGCATCGTGTTCATCATTTACGTATGTTGCTTTTATTGGTTTCTCGATACTGTCTATTCTGACATTACCAAGTCCCAAAAGACGTAACATGGATCCTGTTTGTAGATTACAAGCATCTTTTTCCTCTAGATAGATATTTCCGTCAACGTGTACTGTACGCTCTCCCATATCCTGTGTTGGATGATTTGCAATTTTGATTTGTGATGATGGAAGGCCAGAAATTGTACACGATATTGGCTCTTTGATCATAAAGAGTCTCACGCATGATGCATCTATAATTTGGCGGTTAAATGCCACAAGTGAATCAAAGGGAGCAATCGTATCAGACTTTGTCATACCAAGAGACATGACAAACTTTCTTACCGCACTTGAGACGATGCCTCTACGTTTTAGCGCTTCTATGGTTGGCAAACGTGGATCATCATATCCAGAAACTTTACCCTCATCTATGAGCGGTCGGATTAGACGTTTTGAAACTGGCATACCCGCTAGGGTCAGTCTAGAAAAAACCAAAACATGTGGCTTTCTCATAGATAGTCTATCTAGTATGTCATAATATAGTTGTGAACGCAATTCAAACTCTTTGGAGCGAAACGCATGTGTTACACCATCAACACTATCCTCTATAGATATTGCAAAATCATAGCTTGGCCATACCGGATATTTTGTTCCAAGTAAGGGGTGCTTGCCTTCCACTATACGAAACATTACTGGATCGCGCATTACTGTATTATCAGAAGACATGTCTCCTCGAAATCTTGCTATTGCCTGTCCTGGTTTGTATTTTTCAAACATTTTATCCCACCTCTCCATGGAATCTGATAGATCAAGTTTTCTGCATTTGCATTCTTTTTTTGCCGCACGGTTGTTTCTAACATCATCACGCTTGCAGGTGCACACGTAAATGTCTCCTGTATTTGCTAGTGTGGTACCTTTTTCCAAAAGCATCTCGATATCATCGGATGTATTTTTTATGACATCATATTCTATGCCAAGCCATTCAAGGCCAACTTTTATTGCGGCATAAAATTCGAGTCTTTCACTCTCTGGATTTGTATCATCTAGACGAAGTATTTTTCTTCCGCCATACATCTTTACATATTGTTCATTTATTATGGCAGCTTTTGCATGTCCAATGTGTGGATAACCGCTAGGTTCTGGAGGGAATCTCGTTACCACATTACCTTCTTTGGCATCTTTCAATTCGGGCAGACTAGCTCTTGCAGGTTTTGGTTTTTTCTGCTCCACAAGATCTGGATGTGATGACTTTAACTCTAGGATTTGGTCAGCTGCAGACATTGCGTTTATCTCTGCCACTATGGATTGTATTTGAGGAGAGATCTGATTTGCCAATGAACGTAGTTCTGGCCTTGTGCCTAGAATTCTGCCGATTATAATCTTGGCATCGGTACTTCCACCGTGAGCACTTGCGTTTTGCAGAGCAAATCCTCTAATCTCTTTTCTGAGATCCTCGTCCACCTATTGTTCCCTCTTTAAAATAAAATCCAAAAGACTAGCTAGTTCTTTTTTAGAGGATCCCGAATACTCTGAGAGCGACCTTGTAGCAGAGCGCGCATATTTTTGGGCAATACTTCTAGACTCTTTTTCGGCGTTGGATTTACGCATAGCCAAAACCGCAGCAGTTAGCTCGGATTTTGTAGAATGTTTGTTGCCAAAACATTTTGTAATAGTTTTACGTTCTGTGCTATTAGATTTTTCAAGTGCAATTAATATAGGCAGTGATTTTTTGCCTTCTCGGATATCGTTTCCTACTGGTTTTTTGGTTACAGATGAATCTCCCATTGCACCTATAATATCATCAGTTATCTGAAATGCAATTCCAAGACTGTTGCCAAATGATCCAAGTTTTGTAATATCTTTTTGATCAGCTTTTGCAGATATTGCACCCATTGCACATGCTGCATCAAAAAGGGCAGAAGTTTTTTTCCGAATCATATCGATGTATTGGGATCGAGATGGAATCTTTCTAGTCTTTGCCATATCAATATCTAACATCTGGCCTTCACATACATTCGTGCATGCTTTTGCAAGTCTCTCAGAGAGCTTGAATGATATATGTGGAATTTTTGGTAATGTGACAATTTCAAAAGCTTTTGAAAAAAGTACGTCTCCAGCCAATATTGCAACAGGTAGACCATATTTTTTATGCACAGTTGGAATGCCATGGCGCATCTCATCATTATCCATAATGTCATCGTGTACAAGTGTAAAATTATGCACCATCTCTATGGCTAGAGCTGCTGGCATGGCATCTGACATTTTACCACCAAGCATCATGCAGCTTTTAACTGTCATATACGGTCTCAATCGTTTACCACCATTTGATATCATATGCGATGCTGCTTTGTACAACGCATTTGGTTTACCACTAGTGATAGAATATAGACGACGATCCAATAGTGATGCGTTTTTTCGGATTTGATGAATATTCACTGCAATATCCTCCATCTATTTCCTGCCATATGTTTTTTTATGGCAGATAGAAAAATGGCACGTGTTTTCCCATCGAGCCAGTTTTGCAATAGTGGAGAATATTTTTCAAGTATATTATTTTTTGAATCTTGCATAAAATACAATGCGATTATCATCCACGGGCAATACGATGAAACGTCTTTTAATAAAAGTGTACATAGTTCATCGGCAGTAACCCATACAACATCACTAATCTCCTCAGGTTTTGGGTTTATGGCCAAGGGATCATTCAATACACCGATAAGCGTTGCACATATCTCGTTTTCTGAACCCACATTTTTGTAAGGTACATGATACTCGAATTTGTTCATATAATCCAAGGTGCATTTTGTTCCTACTTCATCTAGCATACGTCGAACTCCAGAATCTACATATGATTCATTCTCTCGAGGATGGCTTGCAAATGTTCCATCCCAATCTCTAGGCCAAAGCATCTTGACATCGCTCCTTTTACACAGACAAAGTCTTCCATCTGAATCAAAGAGTAGAGCCGTAAACGCTCTGTGTAAAAGACCATTTGGTTGATGGCATTTTATTTTTTCTTCGACTCCAATTTGATTATCATTCTCATCAACTCGTACTAACATTTCAGTCATCGTTTCTTACCACCAAATTTTGTGCATGGAAATTTTTTACCTCTTATCGCAGCTATGATTCTCTCTGGCTTGTTGCCATTTACAAAATATACATCTGTACCTGCACAAGATATTTTCTTGGCCTCTTTTACTTTGCGTAACATACCACCTGTAACGTCTGTTCCAACGGAGAGAATCGTTGCCTTGCCATCTGCTGCATTGTATATCAACTTTCCTCCATTTGGATTCTCATACAGACCATCAACGTTTGTGGCAAATATGCACATTCTAGGTTTTAGAGCTAGTGCTAGCATTGTCATTATTCTATCACCTGAGAGTATAAACGACTTGCCCTTGGAATACCACATAGCGTCCCCGTATGTGACTGGCACAAGTCCATATTTTGCAATCTCGGCAATCTCTCTTGCCCCTTGTGGCAAAAGTTTCCCTGCTCGAGTTATACCAAATGGAGGTGCACAGTATGATGTCAAACCACCTCCAAGTAATCCATCCAACACTATTTTATTCAGTGTAACCATTGAATTTTTTATGATGGTTACTCCCTTTGGGTTGTATCTAGCCGCCTCTGTATGCATATCATATTTTATTGACCAATAATGACCAAACGAACCACCCCCATGAACTATTATTATTGGTTCTTTGATTTTAGATAATACGTGACCTATCTTCAATATAGCTTTTTTTCTAGAAGTGAGAGGTTTTTTCTTTTCAGTTATGATCGATCCACCAAGTTTTATCAAAATCATCTTGAATATGCTACAAACTCGGTAGATAAAAATACTACAATACACGGTTCTGTTGCGTTATTGAGATCATATTTTTTGGTAAATCACGATCTTTTCTTGATTGTAAAGTTGGGGGTTTTTATGAATTCAAATACTGTGAAATTACATCATTCAAATATGTCAATATTGTATTATGATTAGTAATAATCGTTAATATGCTCCCTATTATAATTTCATATTTCCGTCTTGACCACCATGTCTTTGGTAATTCTAGATCGTCAGAATGAGTATCTAAATCTGGTCTTTTTTCTTGAAATTTGGATAATTTTCGTTTAAATCTACTATCGGCATAGATGTCCCAACGATATCCATGGTACATGTGAGTAATATTTATTTTAGCTTTGGTACGAAGATCAATTGTTAGTTTCAATTCTTTCGATATGATTTTACAATTCCACATCTAATGATTTACCTTTAAGCGATAAATGTAATCGAGTATTTGCAGGTAATTCTTTCTCATGTTTTTTCCAAAATTTGAATCGAGCCGACTTTGTTTTTTGTCTCTTGGAATATTTTTTTGGCAATTTTGTCAATATTTTCCCTCCCACAAATATTATTTTTTGCTCGAATGTCATAAGATGAGGATGTTTCTTCAAGATTTTCAAAATCCTCAAATCCCATACTTTGTAGTGTTTTTTTAACCTCTTCACATACGTGATGGTTTACACATAAAAATTTAAATTCGGTTTTATTTTTAAACATTATATTTACTATGTCATAACCTTGTATTATGTTTAACTCGTATTATAACATAATAGACCTTGTGCACAATCAAATTTTAAATTGAAAATGTTAAATTTTTAGGCATGAATTACACCATCAATTTTAAAAATTAATTCATTATGTAAAGGTCTATTTTATAAAAGATATTGACGAACTTTGATTAATGATCTTTGCTGATGCCCATAATCAATCATTTCATATTGTATCAAAGATTAGATTCAATGTATCATACGTGCTCCAAAATGATCAATATTTACCGTATGTGATACATATCCTGCATCTGTGAGTGCCTCGATTGCCTCTTTTTGCTTCTCTATCGGTACTGCCGATATTATACAACCTCCACCTCCAGCTCCTGTTATCTTGGAGCCGTATCCATATTCGTCGGTAATCTTGATCATCTTATCAAGCGTATTATTTGAGACTCCGATCTCCTCCAAATATGACTGGTTTTCACCGAAATATTCTCCAATCTTTTCCAAATCTCCTTCCATGACGGCTGGGATTGCCTTTGAGATCAGTTTAGATTCATTCTGACAGAGTTTTTCAAATCTGTCGACATTGTTGGCACGAAATTCTCCAACGCCCGATACCACATTGTCTGTACTCCTCTGTATTCCAGAATTTGCCACTAAAAGACTAAGATTCGCCGAAGAACGAAGTTTTTTAAAACCAGACTCTATGTTAAAACACAAAACTCCACCATATGCACTTGCTGCACTATCAGCACCAGATGCATTGACAAACATAGTTCTTTCAGCCTGTAGAGCAATCTCTACAATGTCTTCTTTTGTACATTCTGAAAATAGTCCAATTGTAGCACATGTAGCTGCAACACAACATGCTGAAGATGATCCAAGGCCAGCTCCAGAAGGGATATGAGAGTTTACTATAATATGCATGCCACCACTGTGACCAGATTTCTTTGATATCTTTCTTGCAATATATGCAAGTGGGCCAAGTGTATCTGTAACTTTACCATTTGAGATCATTGTTTTACACGATCCAACTTTGGATTCTATCTGTAGTATATCATCCTCTAGAGATGTGACTGCAACTTGTACTAGCATATCGATAGCACAAAGTACTGCACTAGTTCCATGCACTACAAAATGCTCCCCAAAGAGTATCACTTTTGCTGGAGCAACTGCAGTGGATGTCAATTATTTAGTAAATTTAAATCATGTATAAAAATTAGACCGTTGTTATTCTGTAACGCCTTCACTCAATTTTGTTTCAAAGTCATCAATGCCTAATTCCATCATGTCGTTTGAACCAATGTCTCCTTTTTCAATTAGTATCTGACGTGCTAGAAGCCAATATGCTGTGGCAAGTGCTTTTCTACCTCTGTTGTTTGCAGGAATTATCAAATCAACATTGGATGTAACGTTATCTGTGTTGGATATACTAATTACTGGAATTCCTGCGTTTGTAGCTTCTGTTATTGCCTGTACGTCTACTTGTGGATCAGATACAAAGAGAATCTTTGGTTCGATATAGTATGGTAATGATGGGTTTGTCAGCGTTCCAGGCATAAATCTACCAGTCATCTTTGTAGCTCCAGTTACATCACAGAATTTTTCAACTGATGTATTTGCGTGTTCTCTTCCCGAGTACACAATAAGATTACTGATTCCGATGCGCTGGATAAATTTGGCCGCTGTCATAATCCTTGCCATAGTTAAATCTAGGTTGATTCTATACAGACCATCATCGCTAGTCTTTGAGGTAAATTGTCTCATAAACTTGGTACGAACTTGAGTACCGACGCGTATTCCAGTGGTAAGAATCATCTTGTTTATGTCTAATGAGTCAGCTTGTTGTATCATACGATTTCTACAATTCTGCCATGCCATGTATTAAATCATGCTCTGCCATACGAACTAGTTCGTTTAGTTTTGCCACCCTCTCCCCACCTATGATGCCAATTTTGAGCATCTTTGAGCCTGTTGCAACGCCAATATGAGATATATGCGAGTCAGAGGACTCTCCGGATCTATGCGAGGTTATGATGGATGTGTTGCTAGTCCTTGCAAGTGTGGCAAATTCTAGAGCATCGTACAAGGAGCCTGCTTGATTTACTTTTAAAATTGCTGCATTGCATGCATTTATTGAGATAGCTTTATCTAAAATTTCCTTGTTTGTAACAATAAGATCGTCTCCTGTGATCATCACTCTAGGAAACTTTGCAGTAATCTCTGCCATATCTGAGAACGCTTCTTCGTGGACAGCATCTTCGGCATATACAAGCTTGAACTTTTCTATAATATCTGAGACAAAGTCTATCTGCTGACCAGAGTCATTTTCAAATCCTGCACGTTTGTATGCATATTTTTCTCCGTTCCATTGGGTAGAAGATGCAAAGTCTACTCCAAGTGAGACTTCCTTGCCTAGAGTGTATCCAAGATTTTCACATGCTTTTGCAGAAATTTCCAAAGCCGTTTGATTGTTCATCTTTGGTGCCCAACCTCCTTCATCTCCTCTGCCGTTTGTAAAATCTGCATCAGAACTCTTTAACAAATTACCAAGCTCTTTGTGTACGGCAAAGTTTGTGTCTATTGCCTCTCGTACCGTCTTTGCCCCTATGGCGCATACTAGTATCTCTTGGATATCAGGAGTGCCAGGTCCAGCATGTGCACCACCTCCAAGTATATTTCCTAGAGGGTATGGAAAACGAAGATCATCGCTATCAGATAAAAATGCAAACAATGGTACTTTGCGTTCCTTTGCTGCAGCTTTGGCTGCGGCAATAGAGATTGCAAATGCGGTAGCTCCACCGAGTTTAGAATAATCATGACTTGAATCTATAGAACGTAACGCCATGTATACACTCTCTGCGTTGGATGCATCCGTGTTGGAAAACTTTGAGATATTTTCCATTAGCAACTGTACACACTTTTCTGGACCTCCTTTTGGAAATTCCATTGCTTCGTATTTACCGACACTTGCTCCAGATGGGGCACAAACTCTGCCAACATATCCACCCTGCACGGTAACGTCGACTTCTATGGTCTTTGAACCTCTACTATTGTATACGGTACGACCAAAGATCGACGTGATATTTGGCAAGTTATTCTAACTCTTCTTGAACTTCTCTACTTCTTTTGTATGTTGCTTCATAAAAAGGAATGATCTGCTTGATTGTACTCACACTTGTCATAAGCATACGCCTACAACAATACCTTTTCACACCAAGACTATCCAACACTATCTTTGGATCCTCTCCAGCTTTGATCCTACTTTGATATGGTGCATCCTTGTCTGCTATGAGTGTACCACATGTAAAACATCTTACTGGAATAAGCATGATCAAAACAATGACCAAGGATTATAAAAACCCTGCACGGAATATGTGTGCGGGTGTAGCCCAGCCTGGCCAAAGGCGCTAGCTTGAGGGGCTAGTCTCTTAGGAGTTCGTGGGTTCGAATCCCATCGCCCGCATAAGATGTCATTTGAGAGATTTCTCTTTTAGTGCTTTTACAAATTCGGCACGACGTATCTCTTCTGTTATGACAGTACGAGAGCTCTCCAAGATCATACGATTAACATCTAGCTTTCTTCGAGCCTCTTTGACTACTTTGTCAAGTGCTGCAAATGGATACAGTTGAGCAAAGAGATCTTCCATCGTACCAAAGACGATCTCTGCGTCTTTTAGATTTCCTCGCCTTGTCATATCAAGCATCATTCTTTTCATCTCCCCGATGCAGTCTAGTAGACCCAACACGTATGAATCGCCTGAAACTGTGAGGCTCTTATGCGAAGGTATCTGTTTTTTTTCCGCAATTGCAATTATTGCCATAGCTTCTGTATATTCTTGCTCTGGCATTGATAGATACTTTGCTAGTATGCCTACAGCCTTTGGTCTAAATTTTTTAATAAGGCATTTGGCCTCGATCACTTTTTTCTTTGCAGATGGTAAATCCTGACCATGTACTGCGATAATGGACTGACTGCATAAAGATATTGCATCACGGGTGTGTTTTATCAGATATACTCTATCATCTCTACTAGATTCAAGCGATCTTGCTATTGTTTTTACCGATGTTTTTACATTCTTTATTGACATACGACTAGTATCTAATGTGCCACATTAAAGCTATTTGGTGTACAAGTAGAGAGTCTATTGGTCATAATCTAATCGATTTACATCTAGTATTCTGCTACAATATCTACATTTTAGCACAGGACCTCGTTTTTCTACAACATCCATTATAGTATCAATGGATTCAGTACTGTTTGTCACACAGTCTGGATTTGTGCATCGAAAGATATTCCCAATCTCGTTTGGTAGTGCGACGCGACGTTTTTCGACAAGCCTGTATGCACGTATTATGTTGATGGTGGCCTTTGATGCTATTATTGCAATCTTGTTTGTATCATCATTTTTTAGAAATTTGCCCTCTATCTTTATAATGTCTTTTTTGTTATATTTCCCACTTGGTACGTTTAATGCGATTGTGACAAGACCACCATCCTTACCGTCTATGCCTAGAGCAGATAATACTTGGAGACCTTTGCCATCGTTTATGTGATCTATGACAGTTCCATCATTTATGCGTCTAACCGATAGCTCCGACTCGGACATATTTTATTCATATATGATACATCTTGTTAATCTATCGATATAATCCATCTATCTTTTTATAATATGCTAGAGATCTATCCAAAATTATGAATATTCCAAGATTTTATTCAAATAACCAATGATTGGTTTAGTCAAATTTATTGTAAACTTTTTGTATTAGATCTTGTGCATAATGAATTAATTTTCAAAATTGATGGTGTAATTCATGCCTAAAAATTTAACATTTTCAATTTAAAATTGGATTATGCATACGATCTATTATATGATATTCTACACACTAGGATCTTTTTTACATATTGATTCATTTTATAATTATGTGTATGTCTATAGTTTAGTATTTTTCTCTAATCAAATAGTAGAAATTTTATTCGTCTTTTTCAATGTCATCGACAGTAGATGATCGTATGATTTGACATAACGTTGAATTGAAATTATTTTTACTGCTAGATACAGCTTGACTAATATGCAGCTAGTCATTCCTAAATATATTGAATCATCTTGTAAAATTACAACGTACAGTGGATGCTTTATTTGGAGTTGGCGTATCTAATCAACTACCAAAAAAAATAGAGTTTGAATTTTCAAGGAAAAATGGCCGTATACGTTCTGTTTATTCTGCTAGAAAACTTTTGTGTACGTTACGAATAGACGGCGGGTTGGCAATCACCGTTAATTTGGCACAGATGTTTGTAAAGTGTAAACGATTCAGAGAAAATTCTTGCATAATTGTCGACAAAGACTCAAAACCATTTGTAGAACAAGGTAGATCTGTCTTTTGTTCTCATGTAGTAAAGTGTGGCAAAAACATCAAAATCGGTTCAGATGTACCTGTTTTGTACGGAGATAAAGTCATCGCAGTTGGAAGATCTGTACTTTCGTGCAAAACCATAGAATCTATGAAGAGGGGCGTGGCTGTACGTACAAGAGATACCTTAAAACAATAGACTATGGAACATTCTGTGATGATGCGCGGAGGCAACCGCAATATGCGACGTATGATGGACAAGATGGGTCTAGATATGCAAGAGATGTCAAACGTACACGAAGTATTGATTAGAACCGACAAAAAAGAGATCATATTATCAAAACCAGAAGTAACCGAGATGAAAGCAAAAGACAAGTCAATATTTACTATTACAGCTGATAGTTATGAGGAAAAAGAACTAGATGTTCCAATATTCTCTGATGAGGATATTGACCTTGTGTGTCTACAGGCAAATGTTGACAAGGAGAAAGCAATTGATGCACTTACAAAATCCGACGGAGATATCGCCCGTGCAATACTGCTTTTAACGACGGGTTAGGGAAATTTATTTTTAAGGCAACGTGTTTGTACACTTATGTTAAAACTCGGTCCAGTAGAGATTGCAAAGTATCCTTTTGTAGAAGATGCTAGTTCATACATACGAGATATTGGAATCACACTTGAAAAACTTGGAACCGATCCAGATTTACAGATCTTTATAGATATGGCTATGAAACGCATACGCACAGCAGCAGATGGTGGAGTGTACGAGTCATTGCCAGATATGTTAGATAAACGCCGCATGATGTTTGAGACTCTCTCGTTTTTGGTTGCAGTTATACTCTTAAAGCTATGTGGAATGCAGACCTTGATACGCCGATTTGCTCTTGCAGAAGCAAGAAGGGCAGAAAAAAATCTTGGAGTTGATTTGAGAATACATCCAGCAGACAAATTCGAACTAGCGAAACGCCTCATCGGAGATCTTTTTTCTGTAAACATTGAATATATCAACGGTGATTTATCAGTACCAGTTCAAGATTATCTAACGCGTGCTATAAATTTTCATGAACGTGAATGGAATCTAGTAAACCGTCGTGTTTCAAAAGGTCGAGTATACCTTACGCGTCACGAGACCGTACGACTATTACGCACTGAAATTAGCTCATACATACAAGCAAAAATACGTTCTGCAAAAATGCCTACAATGCAATCAGGCTTTGAAAAACCAGTGACCGAGTTGATAGATCTTGCCAAAAGATTTGCAAGTGAGACCGTGATAGTAAGTGGTGAGCATCCACCATGCATAAAACACGCAATAGAGATTTTGGAGAGAGGTGAAAATCTACCGCATTCTGGAAGGTTTATGCTTGCAACATTTTTACTAAATCGGGGACAAAGTGTGGAGCAGATTGCACCACTGTTCAAAAATGCGCCAGACTATAATGAACGCACTACCATGTACCAGTTACGAAACCTCTCTGGTGAATCTGGAGGTGGAACAAAATATACATGTCCTTCATGTGAAAAGATTAAAAGTAATGATATGTGCTTTGCTAACGAAAAATGTGACGGCATATTTACTCCGCTACATTTTGGACGGAAAAAATAGCATGAACGATCAAGATGTAAAACTACTTGAAAGATCGTTTAAAAGATATTATCTTTCACACCTGACAGAAATTCCTGTTCCAACAGATATTGCAAAAAGAGAGTTTGGTTACAAAAAATTTACTGGTGGCATGATTCGTCACATGAATGTACAAGATGAAAAAGCAATGAGGTTACTTTTGGTTGAAAATTCTCCAGCAGATGTATACTGTTCCAATAGCTATTACTTGTTTCCAAATATGGATATGAAGAAAAAAGATTGGCAGGGAGCAGATCTGATATTCGATATTGATGCAAAAGATTTGCATCTAGATTGCAGATATTCACATACGTGTAGAGTGTGCGGCGAATGCAAAAATGTTTACAAAGAATCATCCAAATGTCCACAATGTAATTCGATAAAACACATCTCAAGTTCATGGCCATGTAAAAATTGCATAAATGCAGCAAAAAAACAAGTTGTAAAACTAGTTGACATACTAGAAAACGATCTTGGAATATGTGCAGATCTCATAGAGATATATTTTTCAGGTAACGAAGGCTTTCATGTACATGTAGGAAAGACTGAATATAATATGTTAGAACCTCGCGCTAGAGTTGCACTTGGAGACTATATCAGATTTTACAATGTGATGCCAGAAACATATGGAGTGCGTCGCTCTAAAATTGATAGAAAAAAATTCCCGACAGAGGATGATCCAGGATGGCATGGTCGAGTTGCAAAGAAATTTTTTGGTAAAAATGCTCCAAGATCAACTTCCAATACAGAATATGTAAAAATTGCTGAAAAATTAAAAAATGCCCAGTATACGATGGGCGCATGTATTGACATGCAAGTGACTGGAGATATACATAGGATATTTCGTATGCCCGGATCTCTGAACAGTAAAAGCGGTCTAGCAAAGATACTCTGCACGGACTTGGCAAAATTTGATCCATATCAAGATGCATGTTTTATCGACTGTGATCTAGTAAAGATAAGTGCGCAATGCCCGATAAGGTTTTCACTTGGTGGCAGAACATATGGGCCATATATAAAAGAGACAAAAGTTGAGGTCGAGAGGTTTGCGGCAGTATATATGATGTGTAAGGGGACAGCGCACGCCATATCTAGCTAGATTTTGCAGATTATCATGTAAAAAGCATAGTTTTTTTGGCAAAATATTAATTGCTATGTTTGAGCATATGATCAGTTTTGTATAGCGCATCAACAGAGAGGCCACAACCTCCACCAAATGCAGGAAATATGGTACGTTTTGGTATCATAGCATTCATCGCAATACTCATAATAGTCATTGTTGGTCGTCCAGCAGTAGCATTCTTTATGAATGTGAATGAATTTGATGACCAGTTTACAAAACCACTCTTTTACTCGCTAATCTCCGCAGTCATACTATCGGTTATAGCTCTAGTACGAGTCAACATTGTTTCTAGATCTTCCATCTTTTGGTATATAATCAATACGTTGATCTCATTTATCTCCTCTAGTCAAAATCCGAATATCAAAAATATTGAGGGCTATAAAAAATACAAACTTGGAACCATCTCATTTGTAATATGGCAGATTACTAAAATTCTGCTCTTTGGAGCATTCTTTACAAACATATTGTTTGGATTTGCCGCCATGGAGTTCATCCAAGGTGATTCTCTTGGTGCAGAACACATAGCCAAATTGTTTACGCTTCCGTTTGTAACACCTCCAATAGACTCTACATATAGTACGGATATTGTGATTCCGATGATCCCAGCATTACTTTTGCTCATACCTCCCGTACTTGGAGCCATAGGATTACGACTATTGTTGTATCTTGGCATACATCACATACTGGGAATAATTACATCATATATGCATGGAGAATCAAAACCAAATTATCGCAGATACGTATCTATAATGGAGACCATAGTTGGTGTGGGCATAATTTGGTCGTGTATCAATATGTTCTTTACAAGTGACATTGACTATAACACGCGATATACTATAGCAGGATTTTTTGTAACAGGGATTGCATTAATTGTATTTGCCACGATGGATCGAATACGATCAAAGGTGCTAACCCACATGATGCCAAAGGATGTTCTCTTACGCATTATTGTCATAAGTGTAATTGTAATATCTGTGGGAGGAATCATATCTGTAAATGATGGCATCGCCGACGCCAAAAAAATAGAGTATCTTGGACCTTACACTGCACAACAGATAGGGATAAACAGACACTTGGCTCAGCTAGATCAGATAGAGGTAAACGAACACAGAGTAGACTTGGTATCTGTACAACCAAACAACATACCTAGATATGTAGATGAAAATTCCGATGTGCTCAAAGTCATACGCGTATGGGACTGGGATGCTGCATTCGCAAAGCTAAAGCCAGAGATTGGACTAATTCCATATGTTGATTTTGAAGACAATGATATACTCCGCTTTAATGATACATTATACTGGACAGCATCAATGAAGCCAGTTCTTCCACCGTCAGTTGACGTTGGAAATAGATGGTATAACGAACATTTGGTGTATACGCATGTACCGAACGGATTTTTGACACTTGATGCCACAAAGGGAAAGATCATAGACAGTGCAACATTCTTCGAGCAGCGCACCATATACTATGGAGAAGGAGGATTGTTGGAAGATACATGGTCTACATACCCAGAGAATAGAGTAGAGAGTGCTGAATTGAACGGAGTGTTTTATGAAGGGCGTGGCGGTCTGACAGTCTCACCGCCAATAAGCTGGATATTTGAGCCGAATTTTGTACTCTCATTTCCAAGCGAGCCAGTACATCTGATGAGGTACAAAGACATCAACGATAGAATGTCTCAACTGTACCCATATTTTGTATATAATTTCTTTGGTAAAGATATAGACTCGTATCCAGTAACCGACGGTGAAAACACGTATTGGTTGATGCCACTCATATTCGGAATAAAGGCTGACAATATTCCATGGTCATCTGAAAACTTTTACATACGTCTAGTAGGATACGCGCTGATTGATACGTATAATGGAGACATTCGACTCTTAAAGGTAGGTGATGACTTTTTCACAAAAATGTTTGAGAGTCAATACGGAGACAGATTTGAGCCCATGCCAGAATGGCTTGATAATCAGGCAAGATATCCTGTAGAACTATTCAATTGGAAGACAAGTATGTACAACTTTTATCATGTAACGGACATTGAAACGTACATACAAGCAAATGAATTTTATGAAATTCCAGCTGGTCTTGACACCTATTACATAGAAGCAAAACCTCCAGGATTCAACCAAACGGAGTTTCTTGGACTACTTTCTTTGGAGTTGCGTGGCTCTCAAGGACGTAACCTTGCTGGTTTTATGATAGTGCAAAACGATATGCCAAACCTAGGCAAGATGCAGTTTTATGAAATTCCACTAAACTCAACTACAAAATTAATCGGTCCTACTGCAGTACGTGAAGCACTAGACAGAGATCCTGACTTTGCACAGTTAAAGACGCTCTTGCGTAATCCTCGCATTGGGGACAATATACTGTATAGAGTTGGAGATCATGATACGTACTTTATACCAGTATATACTGCAGGCGCTGGAGGGGTAGTAGCACAACTTGGCACTATTGCCGCAGTTGGAGCTGCATTTACAGGAGAGTATCATGTCGGTCTTGGAGAGACACAAGAAGAGGCATTTGAGGCATATCTGAATAAACTCTCAGGAGTAGCACCTACTGCATCAGTAGAGGCAGGGGCCATAGCACTAGATAGAGACGAGAGAGTATCTATTGTCCGTGCATTGTTTACTGAATCGGGTCTACAAGTAGTAGAACCATCATCCATTCAGATACCCATAACATTTGTACAGGCAGAAGCGTTCTTTTACACAGATGTGCAAAGAGAAGAGACTGAGACTCTAGTTGACGAGTTTATATCAGACTATGTAAAACCGCGTACCTCTAGGGTGTTTCTTTGGGAGACAGAGAGTGATCTCAACTTTGGAACTGTACTTTTGCGCGATGGTGTGTTAGAGTTACACTATATATCCATCGAAGTAGGGAAATAAGGTGCTACTAGTTGACAACGGATCAGTATTTACAGACGATATAGAAGAATGTCTTGACAACTTTCTAGTGACTCGACTAACTCCAAACAGTGTAGATGATGATTTAAAAAGATATGATTCATTCATACTCTCTGGTCGTAAGAGCAACAACAAAAAAACAAACGCCGTAAACGCAGCGATAATTCGGCATGCAGATTCCACAGGAAAGCCACTCTTTGGGATATGTTATGGTGCAGAGATGCTCGCTCTGACTTTTGGTGGAACCATACGAAAGATGTCCAAAGTACGCAGAGGACTCGAAAAGGTCACATTTGAACAAAATCCATTATGCGATACAGGGGTGCAGCAGGTCTTTGAGAGTCATAGATATGAGATTGCAAATCTTGGATCTAGACTCGAGAGGATTGGTGGATCAGAGACGTGTGAAAATGAATTCGTGCACGTTGTTGGAACAAAGATGTTTGGCGCTCAATTTCATCCAGAAGAGACGTATGGTGGACAAAAGATGCTCTTAAAATTTGCCGACACGTAAAGAATATTATGGGAAACGGTAGAAATAATTCATGTCCTCTGATCGCGATCTGATATTGCCTCCTGTAACGGAGGATAACATATGCCTACCACTCTCAATAAATGCAGTATCAAGATACTGGAATGTTGATCTGCCAATGGATAAAGCTACAAGTATTGCAAAAAAATATCCACAGATAAACGGCAGTATACTAGCAGAAGGGATGGATCTTGCAGAAGATCACGGTCTAGGGTGCATAGTGCTACATTCAGACATGAATGGATTGCGAAGGATCATAGACGATGGAATACCTCCGATAGCCATACTACCTGGCATATCGCGTACCGTGCAGCACGCCTCTGTAATATCTGGATATGATGATGAATCGAAAACTATACTACATTACATACCACAACCAAACAGCAAAGGTGAATTTCAAATGGGTGTCATACCAGAAGAACAGTTTGATGCACTCTGGTCCGAAGACGGATACATTGCAATAATCATAGCACCTCCCGAAAAACTCGTAAATATGCCATGTTCTGAGGAGGAAAGACAGTCAAACAGACTATGTTTTTTATCAGAGAAACAAAACCTGCTTGGAGATGCAAAGAGTGCTATAAAATCGCTAAAAGATGCCATACAGCTTTACTCATCCAATTCTACAGCACACTCTCTACTTGGTTCAATATTAAACGAAAATAATTCTGCCGAGTGTATAACACATTATGAAAGAGCTCTAGAGATAAACCCAAGATCATATCTTTCATTTAGAGGTCTAGGAAACTATTACATAAAACTCCAGTCGTATGCAGAGGCTGAGAAATTTTACACAAAGGCAATATCGATAAACGCTACTAGATACGGTCCTATATACAAAAATCGAGCCATTACGAGAATGAATCAAGGTAATAAAACTGGAGCACGTAAAGATTTTGAGGCATATTTGTGTAACACACCAGATGCACTTGACGGAGATTCTATACGAGAGACACTTGCTGAATTAGGTGCGGAGTGCGGGATTTGAACACGCGGCCTTCAGCTTGGGAAGCTGACGTCCTACCAGGCTGGACTAACTCCGCATACAATAAACATTCAGATTAACATTATATAGTTTCAATACCAACTATATGCAATGAATGCAAAATGTCCAAAGTGCGGAGAGATTGCAACCGTTAACGAGCAGATGACGCATGTTAAATGTGACAACTGTGGATACATGGACGGTTATGAAGAGTACATAGAGACCATGAAAGAAGAGGCGATAAACATGGCAGCTGACTATATTCCTAATAGACCTGGCATATAGGCACAGTATCTACCAAAAAATTCCTTTTTCAGAGCAATCCAAATTAGAACCACACCTTGGACAGATAAGATGACACACCTGCACATCTATCATCTTTTCACCACATTTTGGACACAAAGTAGATTCAGACATATGTGTGTAAGAATAGATGGTAAATTTAATTCGATATGTACAACATTTTGATCGATATAGTCAAAATGGTACATGAGAGAGATGTATGCTAATATAAAAAAAGGTAAGAGGTCACGTCCCTGCCCATAATTATCAAGAAAGTTCTACATTTGCATACAAAAATATAGAGTAGATGACCTCATACATCTAAACGTTAATTAGACTTAAGACGCAGATCGTTTACATGGCAAGTTTTAAGATTACAATATCAGATACAAAGGGAAGATCCACTACAAAGGAACTAAAAGATGACGAGGCCATACCATTGCTAAGCTCAGGGATCGGCAAGGAGCTAGATGCGTCAATAGTTGGATTTGGAGGAAAGATCAAGATAACTGGAGGTAGTGACAAGTCTGGTGTTCCCATGAGACAAGATGTGCATGGTGGAACACGCAAGTATGTGTTACTTTCACCTGGAGTTGGTCTGCGCAAGACCGAGACTGGAATGCGCAAACGCAAACTCGTACGAGGAGAGCAGATCACAGAAGAAATTTATCAGATAAACTGTAGACTAGATGGCATCATTCCAGAAAAAGAGGACAAACTAGAAACTCCCAAAAATGAGGATCAAAAAGACAAACCTGCAAAAAAGCTAAAACAAGAAAAAGAATAACTTAAACATACGCACGCATACCATCACATATTGAAACATTGGAAAAATGATCTACCCGATTGGTATATAAAAAAACATGGATATCAACCTTGTATTAACATAGGAACCGCAGGACATGTGGATCATGGCAAAACCACACTTGTACAATCGCTTACTGGTGTATGGACTAGTATGCACAGTCAGGAACTAAAACGAGGAATTACAATACGTGTTGGATATTCAGATGTAGCGTTTTACAAATGCCCAAAATGCTCCGAGCCTGAAGGATATTCAACAGAATCAAAATGTTCCAACTGTGGAAAAAAATCAGATCTTAGTAGAGTTGTAAGCATAGTGGACAGTCCAGGTCACGAGAGTCTCATGGCAAACATGTTATCTGGAGCAGCTCTGATGGATGGAAGTATCTTGGTTATCGGTGCAGATCAAAAAGTACCACAGTTACAAACTGAAGAGCATCTTTTGGCATTGCAGATTCTTGGAATAAAACAAATTATAGTGGCACAAAATAAAATTGATCTACTTACGTACGAAGAGGCTATTGCAACCCATTCAGAGATGAAAAAATTTATGACCAAATTCAATCTCGATGCGCCCATCATACCTGTCTCAGCGCAGTCTGGACTGAACAAAGATGCTCTCATAGGCGCCATAGAGTCGCAGATAACTACACCAAAACGTGACAGCAAGGCAGATCCCATAATGCATGTATTACGCTCATTTGATGTAAACAGACCTGGCACAAATATATCAAAGATGAAAGGTGGAATTATAGGCGGTTCGCTAACTGCTGGGATGTTCAAAGTGGGCGATGAGATCGAGATAAAACCTGGAGTGCAAGAAGGTAAAAAGAACACATACAATACAATTGTAACAAAAATAGATTCGCTTGGAACAGGAGCAGGATTGGTAGAGAGTGTACTTCCTGGTGGACTTGTGGCAATAGGAACAAAGCTCGATCCATCTATGGCTAGTGGTGATGCGTTGATTGGTGCTGTAATAGGCAAGCCTGGAACACTTCCAGATAGCACAATGACTGCATCATTTAAGACAAACCTCTTTGATTCGGCAGTTGGAATGCAGTCTACTGCCAAAGTACAGCCGATAAAGACAGGAGATATGTTACGATTTAGTATAGGTACATCACCTGAGCTATGCAAGGTTACAAAGACTGGTGATGGAAAAATAACAGTAGAGTTCCGCCGTCCAGTATGCACATTCAAAAAAGGTCGTGCTGCAATTAGTAGTAGAATTGCAGACAGATGGAGATTAATCGGTGCAGGTACGGTTGCCTGATATACTGTGTGATACAAGTTTTATGATGCACATGGCATGCTATCAAATAAAAAACATAGACGCACTTGATACAGAGATTGGGCCTGTAAGATTTCTTGTACCAGATGTAGTCTTGCGAGAACTTGTAGGACTCTCAATGGATTCAAATAAGAGTTTGGCAGCATCTGCAGCTTTGGAGAGAGCAAAAAAAATGCCAGAGATAAAGATAGGTAAACAGAGAGCAGATAGTGCACTTGTAAAATATATCTCAAAACATGGTGGAGTGGTAGCTACGCTCGATAAGAAATTAAAGTCTGAAATAAAAAAATATGGAGGCTCTATCATGTCCGTGCACAACGACCGTATAGTGATAGAATCATAACAATACTAGTTTGCATTACTTTTTTTTGTGTTTGTTATTTGAGATTCTGTGGGATCATTGGTGTATGATTTTGGTTAGATGTGGAATCTTCTTTGGATTAAAGTCAAAAGATGATTCTATTATTAGTGACTAATTTTTCAAATATTTGGTCAAAAGATCCCCAATTTAACGCTAGATTGAAGATCTTGGAAACGCTCCGAGATTTACTAGAGTCAAAGCATAGGTTTAGACAAGTTTACAAAATCTATTTAGCAAAGATTTATTTTTATACACTAGAGCCTCTACACATGTCACTCTCACTTACTAGTTCAGCGTTTGATCAAGGTGGAGAGATTCCAAAAAAATATGGTTATAAAAATGAGAACGCAAGTCCACCATTATCTATATCCAAAGTTCCAGTAAAGTGTAAATCTCTAGCTCTGATAATGGACGATCCTGATGCAAAAAAAGCAGTCGGTAAAGTTTGGACTCATTGGCTTGTATGGAACATTCATCCAACTATTAGAGAGATTGCAGAATCCTCAATTCCAAGAGAATGTTTAGAAGGCAAGACGGATTTTAACAGTGTAAAATACGGCGGCCCTGCACCGCCCGACGGTAGACACACATACGTCTTTGCTCTGTATGCATTGGATGCCGATCTTGATCTAGAGAGGGGTGCTGATGTTAGAGCACTAAAGACAGCAATGAATGGACATATACTAGAAGAGACAAAACTTGTAGGAACGTATCTTCCTGATTCTCAGCAGTAAAATATCAGTACATTTGGACTTGTTTGTATGGATTGGAGTAAACTAGAAAAGAAATGGCAAGAACGGTGGTCAAAGGATAGAGACTTTGAGACAAAACCTGACAGTAGAGAGAAAAAATTCATTACCGTAGCGTATCCATATCCGAATTCTCCACAACATGTAGGGCATGGTAGAACATACACTACAGCTGATGTGCATGCAAGATTCTTGCGCATGAAAGGATACAACGTACTCTTCCCCATGGCATTTCATTATACTGGAACTCCGATACTTGGTATGGCAAAGAGAGTGCAAGCCCAAGATATCGATATAATAAATGTGCTAAAAGGTTTGTATGGTGTACCAAAGGACATTATTGAAGGATTTGTAGAGCCAATAAAAATTGCAGATTACTTTAGCGCCGAGATAAAACAAGGAATGAACGAGATGGGGTATTCTATAGATTGGAGGGGAGAATTTACAACGATCGATGCGCCATATAAAAAATTTATCGAATGGCAGGCAAATACGCTCAAGAAGAAAGGCCTCATAGTTCAAGGTTCACATCCTGTAGGATGGTGCCCAAAGGATGGAAACCCAGTATCACAACACGATACAATGGGAGATGTGGAGCCGGACTTTACAGAATATTCCATAATAAAATTTGAGTGTGATGGATATATTTTACCTGCTGCCACGTTGCGCGCAGAGACGATCTTTGGAGTAACAAATCTGTGGGTAAATCCAGAGATATTATACGAAAAAGTAACAATAGATGGAAAGAGATGGATCGTCAGCCCAGAATGTACGGAAAAACTTGCCTATCTTGGTAAAAAAATAGAGAGAGGTGGAGATATTCTAGGTTCCAATATATGCAAGATGGTAGCTACAAACTATAAAGGAAGAGAGATTCCAATATTTCCTGCGCATTTTGTAAAAACAGATGTTGGGACAGGAATAGTCATGTCTGTTCCTGCACATGCTCCATTTGACTATTGCGCGTTAACAGACCTTGCTGCAAGAAAAGATTCGTTTGCCACAAAAGCTGCTGCCATAAAACCAATTGTAATAATAAAGTCGCCAGAATATAATGGCATACCAGCTCAAGAACAGGTGAAAAAAGATGGCATAAAAGATCAAAACGATCCACGTCTTGAAGAGTCTACAAAAATTGTCTATGCAAAAGAATTTTACGGAGGAGTGATGATGGAGAATACTGGCAAATTTGTAAACACAAAGACATCTGATGCAAAAGATATAGTGCATAAATGGCTTGTAGAAAAAGATATAGCTGACAAAATGTTTGAGATGACAAATCATCCAGTAAGATGTAGGTGTGGTGCAGTATGTGTAATAAAGATGCTAGAGAACCAATGGTTTCTAAACTATGGCGACGAGAGTTGGAAGAAAAAAGCAGCAAAATGTTTTAGTTCCATGCAGATACTTCCAGCAGAGATTAAAACAGAGTTTGACCACACATTAAAATGGCTACATCAGAGGGCATATGCACGTCAGAGTGGTCTTGGAACCCCACTGCCGTGGGACAAAGACTGGATAATAGAGAGCCTAGCAGACTCTGTCATATACATGTCGTATTATACTATATCACGTCTTGTAAACGCTGGAAAGATAAAACCAAAAGACATCACCGCAGAGTTTTGTGATTATGTTTTTTTGGGAAAGGGTAGTTTAGATAGATTATGTGATGGAGCAAGAGAGGCTAGAGAATCTTTCGAGTATTATTACCCTGTGGATTCAAGACATTCAGGACGCGACCTAGTTCCAAACCACCTCTCATTCTTTGTTTTAAACCATGTTGCAATATACAACGAAGAGAGATGGCCAAGGCAGATAGTGGTCAACGGCTCTGTTCTCATGGATGGAAAAAAGATGTCAAAATCTATGGGAAACATCATACCGCTTCGGCAAGCCATACAAAAGTACGGTGCAGATCCAATACGTGCAGCAATTCTAGTCTCATCTGAACTCTTACAAGATGCTGACTTTAACATCGGATCTGTTGACAGCATATCGCGTCGTCTTGAATCACTGATCACAAACTATAACCTAAAATCGGACGGACCGTGTGAGGAACTAGAAGACGTATGGCTTTTGTCGAGGCTAAACAAGGCAATATCCGATACTACAAAACTCATAAAAAAGATGAGGCTGCGCGAAGCACTTCACATCATATTGTACGGTCTAGATTCAGACATACAGTGGCATGCAAAGAGAATGGCAGCACGTAATAGAACCGGAAGACCTGCAATACTAGGCAAGATAGATTCTGCTAGAGCGTTGATGCTATCTCCATTTACCCCGCATACAGCAGAAGAGATGTGGGAACGTCTTGGTAATACAACACGCGCATCAAAATCTTCATGGCCAATAGCTGATGAGAGCATATCCAATGATGCAAACATTACTGAAGATCTATTAAAACGGATTTTAGAAGATATCTCAAAGATATTAAAGGTGACAAAGATGAGCCCAAAGATAATTACCATATATACTGCAGGAGACCTAAAAACCATCTCTTATCGGCGCATCGTACAAGAGATACAAGATGGCGCCTCAAATATGGGGCAGATTATGCCAAAATTACTATTAGATTCAAATACACAAAATATCAAAAAATCCCCAGATTATGTGCAAAGATCAATAAAAGATATACTCTCTGAGACAGAAGAGGTACGCCGATATGTGGCAGAGAAAGGTGTGCTAGACGAAAAGAAGATACTATCAGATACACTTCCAGATTTGATAAAGATGCAGTTTGGTGCGCATCTACGCATATTCTCCGAAGATGATGCATACAAGGATGATTCAAAAGGCAAAGCAAAATACGCGCGGCCATTAAAACCTGCAATACTTGTTGAATAATTACGAGTTTTAATTTATTAATAGGTTAGAGAATACGGGGCACAATGAAGATCGCCGTAATGGGAATTGGGGTTGCTGGAAGCTATCTTTTATCCCGTTTAAAGAATAATCATACAGTGGTAGGTTATGAGCGTATGGAGAAAGAGAGGCATGATTCCATATGCGCGTGGGGATCTTCAAAAAATCGCATGACACAGATGTGCGATCTATCTGGAATTGATTTTGAAAAATATGTCATACACAACGGAAAGTTTATGCATATATCGTGTGCTGGAAAAAAATTCAATATTGCCCTGCACGGTCTATGTACATATGATAAGATAGGGTTGATTAAAGATTTTGTGCAAGGGTGCACCGTACACTATGGTAAGGCACCTGCAAAGAAAGAACTAGTAGATGAGTACGATCTTGTCATAGATTGTACTGGCTTTCATAGATCATATCTACCACGTATAAAAAATGATTTCTTTCTTCCCACATACGAGTACAAAGTAGAATATAAAGAGAGTGTTCCATATGATGATTTTTTCGTACACGCATTCAAAGGAATGTCAGGATATTTTTGGTATTTTCCACTAGGTAAAAAGATTGCACATATTGGAGCTGGAGATTACAACAAAAACCACGTAACAGAGACTAACAAATTTCTCAATAAATATGGAGGTAAGATCATAAAGACGGTAGGTAGACCCATTCGACTTGCAACACCAGAAAACTGTATGCCGTATTCTGATGGCAATATAGTCGGAGTTGGTGAATCTATAGGGACTGTATTTCCATTGCTAGGTGAGGGAATCATACCAAGTATGGAATGCGCAGACATTTTGATAAAAAATATAGATGATATTCGAGAATATGAACGACAAGTTGCCAAACACTTTTCCATATATGGTACGGTGTATGACTTTGTACGCAAAAAAATAGACGGTCAATTTCACCCTGTAAAACAGATTGGAAATATGCTCGCAATATTCCGATATATGAAACGCCATGAAGAACGTTTTGGAATGGATATAAAATTACGCCATCTAGCAAAAGTTGCACAAGCCTAGAGCATACTAGTAGAACCAAACCCTTCACGTACAGTACGATTTGATTTCATGTTATAGTTGTATATGATCTTGGCATACTCGTCAAATACACCTTCATCGTGCATCTGATCTAGATTATCTGCAAGATAAAATCCAGGGCAGTCACCTGTTATCTGATATGATGCATGCACTATAGCATTTCCAGATTTGTTTACTAGCCATGTTGAAAACGGGTATAGATAACAGACACCTGGTCTGTGCGGATGTATATTGCAGGATCCTTTTTTATCCAAAAATCTGCATTTTATATGAGTGCCATCATCTGCTGATCTCTCATCATCTTTTCTTTTCAGATTTACTGATGTCATTATGATCTCACGTTGACCTGTAGAAGGTGGCTCTGACCATGTTGCAATTAACGTCTCGTTTTTTATAAACTCTGAAGTTTTTGAATATTTCAGACCAGATCCGATTGTGACCAAGTCATCGGAGGTAAGTGGAAGCCTCCCCTGTCTCTCACAACAGTTGTTACAATCTGGCCAAAAACATTTCCAAAGGACATATTTTTTATGAGCACGTATATACGGTATATGGAATACAACACCTTTTACCTCTATTGGAGAATCAATTACTGAGAGTGTGCCACGCATAAAATCTTTTATCAATGTGTCCATATCCCATCCCTGTTTATCTAGAATCTCAAGGGACTCATCGATCTTTGTTTGTGGTAGCAATTCAGTTATAACTAAATTCGGATATATATTAAATATTGATCGAAAAGGGCAAATATGCATCAGCGACTGAAAATCGGCGATTTGTTTGGCAGTATATAGTGTGGCCTCTTGTATTAGAGTTAAACGACCTAGTATTTACACTAGAACAGTACCAAATGATGCGCTCACGCGTATGTGGAGAGAGTGATACATATGCGGCCAAAAAGATGTCTAGAGGACTAGTCTCTCTTGTACAAAAAGGCATCTTGTTCAAAGATGAGCAGAGATTATACAGTATACATTATCGGCTCGTACCGTACATGCGTCTACGAGCAGAATGCGACTATTCTACAGCAATACGCGAGATAGGGCAAAGTTAGGACATTTGGCCAACTCTCTTTGCAAACATCATACATGCATAGTAAAGTCCATCATTCAATAATTTTATAAACATTTTTCAACAACATTATTCGTATGGTACTAGTTTTAGATCCACAGATTGCAGGAATTGCAGGAGATATGCTGTTATGTTCTTTGGTTGACATTGGAGCAGACATTGAAAAAATTAAAAAATGTGCAGATATAGGTGCAGATTTAGCTGGCACAAAGATACGGAATTTAGAATTTGTAAAAGTGCAAAAATGTGGAATGTCTGCAACGAAACTTTTACTAGATACAGATTACAAATGTAATCTACATACTGGTAATAAAGTAGCCGAGTGTATAAATATGACATGTAATGCTATAGGTCTCTCTCAAGTAGCATGTAAATTTGCATCAAATAGTGTACAGACGTTAATCAAAGCAGAATCATATGTACATGGACAGTCTGCCGAATCAGTGCATTTTCATGAGATGGCAGCATTTGATACCATTTTAGATATTATAGGAACTGCATCTGCACTAGAGAGTCTTGGGTTGTATGATGAAAATATTGTTACAATGCCTGTTAATGTTGGAAGTGGGATGATGACTTTTTCACATGGTACAGTCTCAAATCCAGGTCCAGCAGTTTTAGAGATCTTTAAGAACAAGGATATACAACTAGTTGGTAGTAGATCCAACTTTGAAATGACAACACCGACTGGTGCATGCATGCTAAACAACCTTGTATCAAAATGTCTACAGTTTTACCCTACTATGAAGATAGACAGTATAGGATACGGAGCAGGAGAAAGAGATTTTGAAGATTTTGCAAACGTGTTAAAACTAGTTCGAGGTTCAACTGTAATCTCATATGAAAGAGATTCTGTGACAGTTTTAGAGACATGCATCGACGATGTAAGCGGAGAGATTCTAGGTCATGCAATAGAAAAGTTGATGGCCTCTGGAGCTAGAGATGTAACTGTTTCTCCGGCAACTGGAAAAAAAGGACGCCCTGCCAACAATGTAACTGTAATATGTGATACAGACTCGGTTTTGAAATTTGCAGGGATTTTAATGTCAGAGACTGGAACTTTGGGTGTTCGGACACGAACCGAAGATCGTATAACTGCAAAACGTTCAGAGAAGAGTATGCAGATTATAGTAAAAGGTAGAGAGTTTGAGATTCGATTGAAATTAAACGAGTCAGAGGATACATTCAAGATCGAGGCAGATGATATACGTACAGTCTCTAGATATACAGGAGAATCATTTGGCAAAACAGAACGGATGCTACGTGCAATAATAGGTGAAAAAAATGCCAAACTTTGAGAATCTTTGTGATTGGTTTGATAATATCAATAGAGTTATTGTATCAGTTTCAGGAGGTGTTGATAGTGCTCTAGTGGCAGCGGCAGCATATAAAATGCTTGGAAGTGCAGCCGTGGCAGTAACTGCAGACTATAAGACATTATCTGCAGATGAGATGGATTCTGCAAAATCCATATGCAAAGAGATTGGCATACAACATACTATGATCAGATATAATGAGCTAGATAATCCTAATTTTGTCATAAATGATAAAACCCGTTGTTATCATTGCAGAACAGAGCTTTCAGGTAGATTGGTTTTACTTGCATCCAAATTAGGCATTGAGACGATCGTGGATGGGACAAACATGGATGATTTAGGAGATTACAGGCCAGGCATAGACGCCATGAAAGAAAATGGAATATCTAGTCCCTTGGTAGAATGTAAATTTCTCAAAGATGATGTGCGTAGAGAAGCAAAAGAGTTGGGTATGATTGTATGGGATAGACCATCAAATTCGTGTCTTGCATCACGTGTTCCATGGGGTACAAAGGTTACTGCTGAACGACTTTGTAGAATAGAGCTTGCCGAGACGGTGGTTAAAAATTCCACTGGGGCACGACAGGTACGCGTGCGTGACATCGGAGGAGCTGCTCGNGATCCACTCATTTTATTAAAAGTCGATTTTGATAAAGCATCACAACTTGTAAAAGAATTTCAAAACATTCAATATTTTTGTACTAAAGATGTAAACGATGATCGTCTCCAAGACATTATAATTAAAGGAGATATGCTCGAAAAAACACCACAATACAAAGAATTTGTGGAAGCGCCAGATACTAAAGGTGATTTAAATTACTTGGGAATAACTATAGACGGAAAAATATTATACATTGGTCGTGATGGTTCAATTTATTCGCGCAATAATTTTTCAAAATTTAATATCACGAATATAGTGTATACACTTCTTAATAGAATTTCTAGCATACATGCATTTCATAAAACATTAGATGTTAATTATTAAATTTATAACATTTTAGAATTTTTCAAATTTACCATATTTGTTAAACACATGTAATTAAATTTGTCATATTCTAATTATGGTGTTAAATCTTACCACATTTATTTTGAATTTATTTGTAATAAATCCATAATATAGAAAAGATCTGCATTTCATGTATAGGCATGGGTTTTGGCAACGCAACAGAATCCCAAATAATTGATCTTGAAATCTGATCGGCTAAAGCTTTTAACCTAGATTACATGCGTTGTACATAGTGAGATTTCTTACTATAGATGATGTAATGACAAAAGAAAAGACCGTTTTTCTTAGAGTAGACATGAACTGTCCGATGGATTCTGAAACTATGGAAATTGCAGACAAGAGCCGAATAGAAGAATCTATACCTACGATAGAGTCACTTGCTGATTCAAAACTAGTCATAGCTTCACACCAAGGTCGAGTGGGAAATACAGATTATACGGGCATGGGAAAACACGCAGCAGTATTAGAGCAGATGCTTGGACGCAAGATTAGATATGTAGAGGATATCATAGGAGAGGCAGCACAGCATGCTATACGCAATTTGAAAAAAGGTGAAATTCTCATGCTTGACAACTTGAGATTATGTGCTGAAGAAAATTATGAATTCTCACCAAAGGATGCAGCAAAGACCATAATGGTAAGTAGATTATCTAGGCTCTTTGATGTGTGTGTTTTGGACTCGTTTCCAAGTGCGCATCGTTCACATCCATCGATTGTAGGATTTCAAAACACAATTCAAGCATGTGCTGGACGTATAGTTGAAAAAGAGATACGTGAGCTAGACAAGATAATATCTGTTGCAAAAGCACCACACGTAGTAGTACTAGGTGGCTTAAAGGTGGCAGATCGTTTAGAGGCAATCTCACTGTTGATTAAAAATGGACAAGCAGATCACATACTATTGACTGGAGTAATCGCTAGCGTATTTTTGCGCGCACAAGCTAGAATAAAATATCCACTTGGAATAGATCGAGAAGATGAGATGGTGCGCAAGGCACATTATCTTATCGGCGAGTATCGAGATGTTTTTTCAACACCAGTTGATATTGCAATAGAACGCAACGGAAAACGCGTCGAGATCATGGTACGCGAGCTTGTTGCAGGCGATTGCATATTGGATATTGGTCCTGAAACTGTAGCACATTATGAAAAAATCATAGTCGGTGCTGGAACTGTGTTCATAAGTGGTCCTGCTGGATTTTTTGAAAACGAACAATTTTGTCATGGTACAGAAAAACTCTTAAAATCTGTCGCAAATTCCATGGCTACTACCATAGTCAGCGGTGGCCATCTCACAGCAGCACTCAAAAAATATGGTCTATATGAAAAGATCAACCATACTAGTACGGCAGGAGGTGCACTCGTTTTGTACCTTGCACGCGAAAAACTCCCAATGATTGCAGCTCTTGAAAAAGCCGCATCAAATTAGATCGTTGCACTGCATACTGGATTTGGGCAGTTTTTATCCACATCGGGGCTAATGTGAACCACTAGATTGCAAGATGTACATGTATACTCTGAGAGTGACTCGAATGTTTTATACCATACGGTGGTAAGATTTTGTGCGATATTGCGCAGTACGTTTTTTTGACATAGATCCTCAAAGTATTCTTCAATCTCTTCGGTGTTGGTTTTTGCATCCAACACGTCTGCTCTTACAAGCTCTTCTAATACTTGGTCGTTGTTAAAGCGTAACTCTATATCGTTAAAATGCTCAAATATTACACGGCGTATTGACAGTATGATATGTCTAGTAAAGATCTGTCGCCTCTTTTTTTAGATCCTCAATCTCTGTATCCTCTGTATGTTTTGTCAAATATGTATACAAGGCGTATTTTAACACCTTTAATGATAACAAGGCACATTTTATCCGTACTGCTTGCAGACTCTCTAGTCCAAGCTCAGAGAGCACATCTTTTTTTGTAATCTCTTTTACCTCTGCCATGCTTTTACCTTTTGCCATCTCTGTCAAGACTGACGTACACGCCATACAAATGGCACAACCTTTACCATGAAACTTTATCTCTGATACGACTCCTTTACTCATCTTCATATCAATGTCAATACTATCACCACACAAGGGATTTGAATCATGAAAAGTCACATCGGGGTTGTTTATTTTTCCAAAGTTTAGCGGGTTGCGAGAATAGTCTATGATCATCTCGTGGTAAATGTCTACTCCACTCAAAGTTTAAACACCTTTGCGACCTTTAGCAATGACATTACTAGTCTATCTATATCCTCTTTTGTATTGTAAATGTAAAAACTTGCCCTAGATGTAGCTGCTACATCTAGCTTTTCCATTAAAACTTGTGCACAATGGTGACCAGAACGTATCGCTATTCCTTCCTCATCTACTATTTGAGCTACATCATGTGGATGCACATCTGCGAAATTAAAAGATAAAACGCCACCGCGCCATTGTATCTCATCTGTTCCATATACCTTTATGCCAGGAACTGTGGCAAATCTATCTAGTGCATATAGTGTAAGCTCTACTTCGTGCTCTCTAACTTTGTCCATTCCGATCTTTTGTAGATAATCTATTGCCGCGCCAAACCCTATAACGTCTGCAATATTTGGAGTTCCTGCCTCAAATTTGTATGGTACATCATTCCATGTAGTCTCTTGTTTGTGAACCTCGCGTATCATATCTCCTCCACCATGGAATGGAGCCATATTCTCTAAAATCTCTCTTCTAGCCCACAGTACGCCAACACCAGTTGGCCCTAGCATTTTGTGCCCAGAGAATGCAAAAAAGTCACAACCTAGTCTATCCACGTCTACACTCATGTGTGGAACTGCTTGAGCTGCATCAACAAGCGTCTTTACTTTGGCACTTTTACATTTTGAAATTATCGACTCTGCATCAGATATAGTTCCCAAAACGTTGGACATGAGGCTAAAGCAGACAAGTTTTACATCTCCTTTTGAGAGATACTCGTCGAGCTGACTCATGATGAGTTTGCCATGCTCGTCTATATCGATGTATTTTAAAACTGCTTTCTTCTCTTTTACTAGCATCTGCCATGGAACGATATTACTATGATGTTCGTACTCTGTGGTAACTATGACATCGCCTTTTGATATATTCTCTCTGCCCCATGCATACGCTACCATGTTTATCGCCTCTGTCGTACCGCGAACAAATACAATCTCATTATGGTCTTTTGCACCGATAAAATCTGCAGCCTTTTCTCTGACCTCCTCATAAGCACAAGTTGCTTCTGTGGCTAAAACGTATACTGCTCTGTGTATATTAGAGTTGTAATTTTTATAATATTTTGTAAGAGCATCTATTACCTGTATGGGTTTTTGTGTAGTTGATGCGTTGTCGAGGTATACTAGTCTCTTCTCGCCGTGCACTCTTCTATTCATTATTGGAAAATCAGCACGTATACGTTCCATGAGGTTTTCTGACTGTAGCATCATACATCACAACTCTACATAGACGTCCTTGTCATCTATTTTAACATTGTATGTTGCAAGGGGTTTTTTGGCTGGTGGATTTTGTGGTTTGCCATCTCGCATATCAAAGACTGATAGGTGAAGATTACATCTTATACCTTCTGGAGTGGCAAATCCACATGAAAGATCTGCATCCTCGTGTGTACACATGCGGTCTGTGGCATATACTTGACCTCCAATCTTGGAGAGTAGAATACGTTTTTCGTTGTGATCAAAAGAGTAAAGCGAACCATCCAACTCGTCAACACTACATGTCTTAACCCACTCTGACAATTTTATCACCGATATTTGTAATGTTGCTCGATCTCTGCTTTTTCATTGTATCTAGTCTCTTCGACCTCGACAAATTTACGCAACTCTTCATCGTTGTTTATTGACAAGCTGCGACCCTCCCACTTTGATTCGATAAGATATGCGATCCATGCTCGAACTTGATATGACATTTTTCTTGAAAGTGGCTCCAAAAAGCCTTCAATTATTGTGCGCTCTGCTGCAGCCTTTGTCAGACATCTACTTTGTAGGTAGAATATCTGCTCTTCGTCTATCTGTGCAACTGATGCTGAATGTGTGGCCTTTACATCGTTTGTGAGTATCTCTAGACTAGGTATTGCATCGGATTTTGCATCTGCATCCAACAATATGGATCTTCCAGATAGATACGAATTTGATTTTACAGCTTTATCCAATATACGTATCATGCCTTTAAAGAGTGATTTTGAGCTATTCCTCAAAATAGATTTTTCAATTATCCTAGCTTCTGTTGCTGGACTGATGTGGTTTGCATTTGCTTGTATGTCAAATGATTGTTCGCCATTGCCAAATATGACCTCAGAGTCGTTTACACTAGCTCCGGAACCTTTTAGATTGTATTCTAAACGGTATCTTGAAAGCATTGCACCAAACAGTCCTAGATACCAGTTTACCACAGAGTCTGATGCCATGTTGGTTTTGCGAGTTGAAAAGTTTATGGAATCTTCATCCATCATTTGAAGTGATGTGATGTCAAGATTTGCACCATCTTGTATATCTGTAGTTAATAGTTCAAGATATGTCTGCGGCTCTGGCGATTTTGGAGAGTATACTTCTTGAACTATGATAGCTGAACTATTTTCACTGGCAGATATTACATTACGCGCTATCGCTGATATGCCATCTTTTGAAAGACAAGAGAGTAAATGTATGGGACTAGACAATTGTGCGTTTTTTGGTATTCCAATGTATACTCCAGAATTAAATGCTGCAGCATTTAACGCTGTAAATCGATCATCGGATACATCTGATGACTCTATGATCTCTTTTGCAGTGCCATCAGCTAGTGCATCATCTATGTGGCAGATTCTAACTCCACTCTCTTTTACCTCTGGAGTCAAATGTATACTGTGTATATTTGTGCCAATCTGTATTATGTGCGGTAGATCCTTTAACTCGTTTATTCTATTTTGTAAAAACTCTGGAATTACACCATCCGTTTTTTCTGCAATCTTTACTTTTTCTGGCTCTAGACGTGCTGCATCAGTATACTTTGTGTACAAGCTAGATGTCTCTAGTGGAAGTTTATTGTACATCTCTAGGGATCTAGTTCTGTATTGGCACAACCAGTCTGATTCATCTTTTGTAGATGAGATTGATGATACAAACTTTGAATCAAGCTCAGAGAGTATTACCATCTCGTCTCATTTAGCCGACAGAGCCGTCCATTTCTAATTTTATTAGTCTGTTCAACTCTACAGCATACTCCATGGGAAGCTCTTTGGTAAATGGTTCCATGAATCCATTGACTATGAGGCTGAGTGCATCTTCCTCACTAAATCCTCTAGTCATTAGGTAGAATATCTGCTCATCGCCAATCTTGCCTACGGTTGCTTCGTGTGTTACTGTGGCATCTTCTTGATTTATCTCCATGTATGGATATGTGTCTGTCTTTGAAGTATCATCTAGTAATAGTGCATCACAGCGTACTGTGGATTTTACCCCTGTAGCTCCTTTGGCGATATTTAAGAGCCCTCTGTATGTAGATCTGCCATTTAGCCTACTGACAGATTTTGATGTAACCTTTGAGGTTGTATTTGGAGCAAGGTGCACCATCTTTGCACCTGTATCTTGATGTTGATCTTTGCCAGCAAATGCTATTGATAGTGTCTCACCATACGCTCTCTGGCCTAGCAAGTAAATGCCAGGATACTTCATTGTGATCTTGCTTCCAAGGTTGCCGTCGATCCATTCGACGGTTGCTCCTTCGTATGCATATGCACGTTTTGTAACCAAATTGTATACATCGTTACTCCAGTTTTGTATTGTTGTATAACGTAATTTTGCATCCTTGTGTGCAACAAGTTCTACTACTGCTGAATGCAACGATTCAGAAGAATAGACAGGCGCAGTACAACCTTCGATATAGTGGCACTCTGCACCCTCGTCGATGAGTATGAGTGTTCTCTCAAACTGTCCAATATTCTCTGCGTTTATTCTAAAGTATGCCTGTAGTGGGAGGTCAACTTTGACTCCTGGAGGTACATAAATAAAAGATCCACCACTCCATACTGCGCTATTTAATGCAGCAAACTTGTTGTCCTCTGGAGGTATGATCTTGCCAAAGTATTTTTTAAAGAGTTCTGGTTTTTCTTTTAGTGCAGAATCTGTATCCATAAACACAACACCCTGTTTTTGTAAATCTTCGCGAAGACTATGGTATACTACCTCTGATTCGTATTGTGCTCCAACACCTGCAAGGAACTTTTTTTCTGCCTCTGGTATTCCAAGCTTGTCAAATGTGTTTTTAACGTCTATTGGAACATCGTCCCAACTCTTTTCAGTTTTTTCTGTAGCTTTTGCATAATAGAATATATTTTGAAAATCTATAGAACTAAGGTTTGCACCCCATGTTGGCATTGGTTTTTTCATAAATATCTCATACGCACGTAGCCTAAAATCGAGCATCCACTGTGGCTCATCTTTTAGTTTGCTAATGCTTTTAACAACATCTTTGGATAGTCCTTTTTTACTTAGATGGACATATAATTCTGTAGAATCTTTAAAGTCATACTTTGAATAATCCATATCTACATTTTCTGTTGCCATGATGTTTTTACTAGAATTTCATATAAAAATATGCTTAAAATAAGGTATAGCTAAGTAATATGCCATTTATTCTAGATCTTTTGAGATCATATCTGCCAAACCCTTTATTGTGTGGACATTTGCGATGCATGTTTTTATCTGCATATTTTTAAATTCTTTATC
This sequence comes from Cenarchaeum symbiont of Oopsacas minuta, assembly GCA_029948415.1. Lineage (NCBI taxonomy): Archaea > Thermoproteati > Nitrososphaerota > Candidatus Cenarchaeales > Candidatus Cenarchaeaceae > Candidatus Cenarchaeum > Cenarchaeum symbiont of Oopsacas minuta. The sequence continues at coordinate 796,378 of JAJIZT010000001.1, read as the reverse complement.
TGCCTGCGATCCGATGGTAAATATTTTTAAATTCAAAATCTCTCTACATATTTTATCTCTAGAGAACCCTTTTGATTCGAGTATCTCAAAGAATGCATTTACAGATGATGCACTAGTGAACGCTATACAGTCAATATTTGCATCAAAAAACTTTTTTGCAAAATCATCCCATCCTGACATATCGGTAGTGGTACATACTTTGTATGTCTTAATCTCTAGTACATCTAGACCAATCTTTTCAAGTAGGTCTTTTAGAAATGATCTAGATGCACTGCTTCTTGGCATGATGATCTTTTTACCAACGGCGCTCAAAGTTGTAAATAATTCTCCAATACCTATTGATGAATAATTTTGTGGTACATGCGCTACCCTCACTCCAATGGAATTTAACATCTCTTTTGTTCTTGGACCTACTGCCACAACTGTTGTATTTTTTACAACAGACAACATTTCATCATATATGGACTCTATCTTTGCTGACTCGAAGAGTGTCTTTACAGATTTAGAGCTCAAAAATGCACTAAACTCTGGATCAAAACTCTTCATCAAAGAGAGAAATTCACTTGCAATCGTTTCACTGTTTGATGCAACCTCTATTGCTCTTAGAGGTATTATTTGAGCACCCTTTGATTTTAAAAGATTGATAAATTCTGATGCCTCATCTGCAGGGCGTGTTATGACTATAGTCTTACCTGATAAAGACATAATCATCTCCATCCTAAAACATTAGCAAAACTTACTACATTACCTATGATGATGATTGCTGGAGAGTGTACTTTTTCGCGTTTTACTTTGGATGCGATATTTGAGATTGTACCTAGAACCATCTTGTGTTTGGTGGTTCCATCTTGTATGACTATAACTGGAGTCTTTTTATCCATACCTCCAAGCAAAAGCTGTTTACAAATTATCCTGATACGTGATAGCCCCATCACGATTACAATCGTATCACATGCTCTTGCCATGCGTTTCCATCTTACAGATTCAGTACGTTTTGATGGCTCTTCGTGCCCAGTAACAAAAACAACTGATGATGAATATTTACGGTGTGTCAAGGGTATGCCCGAATATGTTGCAGATGCCAAACCTGATGTAATTCCAGGAACAATTTCATACTCTACTTTGTGTGATCTTAGATACTCTGCCTCTTCACCACCACGACCAAACATTGTAGGATCTCCTCCCTTTAACCTCAAAACTCTCTTTCCCATCTTTGCATATTTTACCATCATCTCATTTGTCCTATCTTGATTTGATGGATCATCACCAGCAGCCCTTCCGACATACTCGCGCACAGTCTTTCTAGGAATCATATCTAGTATCTTTTTCCCTATCAACATATCATATAGAACAATGTCTGCCTTTTTGAGCAACTCTGCTGTACGTAAAGTAAGTAACTTTGCATCCCCAGGACCTGCACCTGCAAGATATACTATTCCTCTAGCCATCTTTGTTCCACTCTGCTAGGTGTACTCTCCAATCTGATGCAAATTTATCAGCACCCCCGTCTATGAGCTCTTTGCCTGCCATATATCCAATTTTTTCAGACTCTGATACAGGGCCATTTTGTTCTGCGTATACAGACTCTTTACCATCCATTGAAAAAGCTACAGCGTTTATAGACAATACACCAGAGTCTACACCTGCAATAGCACCTACAGGAAACCTACATCCTGATTCTATAGATTTTGATAGTGCCCTCTCTGCTAGAGACTCTGCATGTGCATCTGTATCATCTATACTCTTTAACATTGTAATCGTATCTGCATCACTTGCACGTGCTATTATGGCAAGTGCTCCCTGACCAGGTGATGGGAGAAAATCAGACAAAGAGAGTGTCACATACTTTGTTTTTATATTCAACCTTGATATTCCAGCTTGCGCTAGGATTATTGCATCAAAACCATTGCCTATCTTATCTATGCGCGTCTCTATGTTTCCACGAATAGGCTTTACCACAAGATCTGATCTCTTTCTTGATATCTGCACAGCTCTGCGTAAACTACTAGTTCCAATGACGCTACCACTTTTGAGATTCTCCAATTTGGCACCATCCAAAGATAAAAGCACATCATTTACATCTTTACGTTTTGGGACAGATGCGATGAAAAGATCTAGATCTAGCTCTGATGGTACATCCTTCATACTGTGCACTGCAAAGTCTACCCTGCCCTCAGATACTGCCGCATCTATCTCTTTTTCAAATATCCCTTTTTGATCAATGGCAAAGAACGGACGAGAGTCTATATCCCCCTTTGTGGTAATCTTTACAATCTCAAATTCAGCATCTGAATTTGCATCGTGTAATTGATCTGCTACATTTCTAGTCTGAGCTAGTGCAAGTTTACTTGCACGTGTACCTAAACGATATTTCATGTATGGTGCATCTCCTTTATGGATTCGCTATACGAATTGGATGCATGCAAAAGATCTGCCTTGCTATGTGCATGAGATAAAAACGCCACCTCAAATTGAGATGGTGCCACAAAGACACCCCTCTTTAATAATGATTTAAAGAGTCTTTCAAATTTTACAGCATCTGCTCTTTTACAACTCTTGTAATTGGTGACTGGTCTGTCGGTAAAAAACACTTGAAACATGGATGCTATAAAATTAATCTCATGTTGTATATGACTATCATTTGCTGCATCATCTATTGCTGAGACCACTAGTGCACAGCGCCTTTCTAGTTCTGTGTACATGCGTTTACCTAGTTTACGCATCGTCTTGATTGCAGCTAGTGCAGCACTAGTGGATATTGGATTTGCAGCAAATGTACTTGCTTGATACACTTTACCAAATGGTGCAAGATTGTCCATGATCTGTTCTTTGCCACCAACTGCGGCCACTGCAAATCCGCCACCTAGTGCCTTGCCAAGTGTGGTAATATCTGGTTTTATTCCAAAATGTTCTTGTGCTCCTCCAGAACCTATGCGAAAACCTGTAACGGTCTCATCAAAGATCAAAGGTACATCATACTCTTTTGTGGCTTTGCGCAATCCTGGTAAAAACTCTTTTTCGGGAAGTATGAGACCCATGTTTGCAAGTATCGGCTCTACTATGACTCCTGCTAGCTCGTCTTTGTGTTTTCTCATTACCGAATCCAACTCTACTAGATCATTATACTGTACTACAAGGGTATTCTTTGTGGAATCTCTCAAGTCTCCATCTGATGTAGACATTCCTGCATGCGCTGAGCCTGAACCTGCGCCAACTAGAACCGAGTCGTGCGCTCCATGATAACATCCTTCAAACTTTATAATTTTTTTACCTCTAGTATAACCGCGTGCAAGACGTATGGCAGTCATAGTTGCCTCGCTGCCTGTATTGACCAGTCTTACCTTTGACATGCTAGGATAAAGATGTGTAATCTCTGATGATAGATCTATCTCCAACTCTGTCGGTGTGCAAAAGAGTGTCCCTTTTTTCATTTGATCTAATACAGCATGGAGAACTTCTGCTCTACGATGACCAAGTAACAATGCACCATATGCACAACAAAGATCAACATATCTTCTATCATCTACATCCCAGATCAATCCACCCTTGCCTTTTGATGCAAAGAACGGATATGGTGCATAGTACCTGACAGGACTGTTTACGCCAGATGGGATAAGATTCTTGGCTCTAGAGTAGAGATCTTTAGATGTATCAACCAACAAATCTGATCCAATCGATGGGGTTGATAAAGTTAAATATCCAACGACGGTCAAACCGTTCATGAGCAAGCCTGCAGACTTGGGTTCGTTAAAGATCGGTTCGTACATACTCCTTCCTGTATCAGATCAACCAACTGGAGAACCATGTAGAATCTCTGAATATGATACTAGCAAGCCTGGCAAACATGGTGCTGCAAAGGCACGTATAGTGGGAGTTGGAATATTTGACGGACAGAAAAGACCACACGTGGGTCCTGTAAGTATGCAAATTCATGTGCCGCTTATAGACAAGAGGATAGGTCAGGTAATCTCAATTACTGGAGATGTGATACAACTGATGGACTCGGAAACTTTTGAGACCATAGATGTGGGAACGATTGAAGATGAGATAAAGGGAACTGTTGAAAACGGACAAAATGTAGAATATTGGAAAGTCTTGGAAAAGACAAAAATAATGCGCGTTAAAGGATAATCATACACTGGATGCTGATGATGAGTGGAAAAGCCATCTGAACTGTGATGATGATTATGAGTGATGAGGCATCTACAATATTGCAGGGTTTTAGATGAAGATAGCTGCATTCTTTTCTGGCGGTAAGGATAGTACATATGCCATTTACTTGGCTAAAAAACTCGGTCATGATCTATCATGTCTGATAACTGCAAAACCCCACTCTGCAGAGAGTAAGATTTTGCATCATCCAAACATAAATCTTACATCATTGCAAGCAAAATCGATCGGGGTTCCACATCTTGTCTCAAAAGTAGGTTTAGAGAATGAATCTGATCTTGTAAAATCCATGTTGAATAAAGCTGTATCAAAATATGGAATAAAAGGTGTTGTACACGGTGGAATTGCAAGTGTCTATCAAAAGAGATGGTTTGATGCTGTATGTGATTTTGCAGATGTAAAACCAATTGGACCTGTATGGGGTGCAAAACCTGTACAATACATGTCATCTTTACTTTATTCAAAATTCTCGTTTATGATAACTGCAGTATCTGCTGGTGGACTAGATGAGTCATGGCTGGGATGCAAAATTGATCAAAAATCCCTGAAAAGACTATGTATCTTGTCTGCAAAGCATGGTTTCAATCTAAACTTTGAAGGAGGTGAGGCAGAGACACTAGTCTTGGACTGTCCTTTGTTTTCAAGACCCTTGTGTATAGGCAAGGCAAAGTCAGTATGGGATGGATATCGGGGAATATTTGAAATAGAAGAGGCATATCTTGGGGATCATGCTAGAGGATCTAAAGACAAACCTGCAGGCTGCTATTAAAAAGCTAGTCAACTCTTCTGGAATTGATGAGGATCTCATAAAACAACTAGTACATGATGTTCAAATTGCACTGCTACAAGGTGACGTTGAAACAAAGCTTGTACTCGATGTTACAGAAAATATCAAAAATAGAGCCATAACAGAAAAACCACCTCCAGGACTACCACGCAAGGATCATATAGTTAAAATCTTGTACGATGAGCTTGCAGGACTCTTGGGAAAAGACTCTGAATTTGAGTTTAACCCTGATAAAGTAAATCGTGTCTTAATGCTTGGAATACAAGGAAGCGGTAAAACTACCGTATCATCAAAGCTTGCAAAATATCTTACAGGGCAAGGATACAAGGTTGGTGTCATCGGTGCAGACACATTCAGACCTGGCGCACTTGCACAATTACGTACAATGTGTGATAAAGCTGGCGTCAAAGTATACGGTGATGAATCAAACAAAGACTCTGCAGACGTTGTAAAAAAAGGACTGCACCATTTTAAAGATGATGATCTAAACATTATACTCATTGATACTGCTGGTCGACACAAAGAAGAGACTGACTTGCTAGATGAGATGAAACAGATCAGTAAAGTCTCAGATCCTGATCTTGCATTGCTTGTAATAGATGGTACCATAGGAAGACAGTGCTCTGCACAGGCAACTGCATTTCATAAAATAGTTCCAGTAGGTGGTATTGTAATAACAAAACTTGACAGTACTTCCAAAGGAGGTGGAGCACTTGCAGCTTCGGCAGCCACTGGTGCGCATATAATGTACATTGGAACTGGAGAGAGAGTTGATGATCTTGAAAAATTCTCGCCCACAAGATTCGTGGGACGTATGCTCGGAATGGGTGATGTGCAAGCCATACTAGATATGGCAAAACGACTAGAGTCAGAAAGTGACGATGTTCGTATGAAGCGTATATCTAGAGGCAAAATGAATATGGATGATTTTTACTATCAGTTAGAAGAGGTAGGAAAGATTGGACTCAAAAGTATCTTGGAAAGTGTATCTGACACTGGTGACACAGTACAGGGTGGAGAATTGGATAAACTAGAGACGCGCATGTACAAATGGAGGTTTATCATACAGAGTATGAACAAAAAAGAGAAAGATGATCCAGATCTGTTAAACGCCTCACGAATAGAACGTATAGCAAGAGGGTCAGGACAGACGCGACAAGAAGTAAAAGAGATGATGAAAAATTACAAAAATTCAAAGGGCATGCTAAAGGCATCAAAAGGCAGATCGATGCAAGGGCTAATGCGCAAAATGGGTCTAAGATAAGTATACGACTATAACTCTTAACGAATATTCTCATATGTTGAATGACAATTACGAGAAAGCGCTCATCGTATCCAAAAAAATAACTGCACAATATGATATCTGTGATTCATGTCTTGGGAGGTCTTTTGCAAAAAATCTCTCACTCTCTTCACCGCGTCGCCTTGGGAAAAAACTCCGCAAGGAGATTAGATCCATAGCATGTAAAAAATGCTACATTTGTCGTGGGCTTTTTGATGATATGAAATATGCAAATAACCTAGTACTCGAATCTGCATCAAAATATGATTTCAAGACATTTTTACTTGGCGTGACAATGCGACCATCGGTTGTAGATAGGGATGATTTTATACGATCAAAGTTTCAACTGATTGGCGCAGAGAGTATAAAATCTGCATTTGCACATGATCTCTCAAAGATGCTCTCTTGCAACACAAAAACAACATCTCGTATAGAATCTCCAGATCTATTCCTTACCGTAAACCTGAGAACTGGATCTACATATGCAAGATCCAAACCAGTATACGTCTCTGGACGATATTTGAAAAAAGAGCGTGGCCTATCACAAAAACTTGTAAAATGTTTGGAATGCAACGAAAGTGGATGTAAAAAATGCTCTGGAACAAAGAGTATAGAGGCGTATATCTCTAAATATTTGTGCAAGATATTTCTCGCAGAGCGTGCTAAAATTACGTGGGTCGGAGGCGAAGATAAATCTAGCCTGATACTTGGGAGTGGCAGACCATTTTTTGCCAAACTTGTAAACCCAAAAAAACGCAAACCTCGTATGCTAAAACACCATATACTAGAAGATAATCTAACTCTACTGTGCTTGAAAAATATAAAATCTGCTCCAAAGATGCCGATAAAATTCCATTCTATAATAGAGGTGTCGATAAAAACCAAAGAAAATATTCTTGCTCAAAGATTAAAACTTTTTGATGAAATAGCTGGCTCGACTATAGCTGTATATGAAAAATCCCGACGTAATGAAAAAAGAGTCTACTCTATACGATACAAAAAAACCGCCCCAAAGTCACTCTCTGTGACCATAAAGGTAGATGGGGGGCTACCGATAAAAAAATTCGTGACAGGTGATACCGTATTTCCAAATATATCTGATTTACTAGAGACTCCATGCACATGCGAATACTTTGATTTTCATGGCGTAGAGGTGACCGCATAACACAAATAGTCATGTATAGAAGCGTATTCATGCCACTTCGGAAAAAAGGCAAACATGAACGCCGAGCCGACCAACGAGAACATCGCAGACGCGTAAAAAAATCAAAGCGCGGAAAAACCATATGATGACACTGTTGATCTTGACTCGTGCATGTATTTAACAGGGTTGTAAGCTGAATCCTGCATATATATGATCTAGAGTTTACTCGGAATTTCAATTGTTTTAACGAGTAATTATGTACAAGGGTTCAAAACTTGTAATTTAATGACAATCATCTGTTAAATTTTCACTAGTCTATCTAAAAATACATTTTTAGCAGTAATCTTTCTTGTTTGTCTAGTTGGATCCACTTTTAAAGATCAGAGATGCTCATAAACGGGGTATACTAGATGAAAAAACATTCAAACTCATAAAGAATAGATTTGATCTTGCTGTATCTGGCATAGCTCGTATAGAAAAAGCATCTGGATTGTACTATCCGATAGCATACGTTGATCCTTCAGCGATCATTGTGCGTCAGGATTCAAAAGCATATCAGTATGGAATATTTTTTGCTCGAACCATACCTATAGTCACAGATTCGGAAGTACAGGTGGTAATTCAGATATCTGCCCCACTCATAGCGTACGGTCTAAAAGGGACGATTCATGCAATACTTGCACACGAATTTTTGCACTATCTAGAATTACTTTACCGCATAGGACACATGAAAGTGATCTCTGATGAGATAACTGGGAACCTCTTTGAGAGTGCATATGCTGATGAATCAAGACTGTTTGAACCTAGTGCAGTATTTACCGATAGAATGCTTTTACGTCATATTGTAAAACGATTTCCATCTGGATTTCGAGATTATAAACTAGAAGACAAGACTGTAAAAAACTGGATTGATAAAGGACTACCTCAAACTGAAATTACTGCCGATTCAAATACAACTAGACTTTCTGCTGAATCTCTCTCACGCATGAATATAGATGCAGTGCTACTTGAAAAACTAGACAAAATAGAAAAGACTAGTGAGAAAATTATACGACGTAAAAGTTATTGAATAAACTCTGTTAGACCACATTTGCCACAAGAACGTCTATCTTTATGAGCTGACATGAATACTCCCTTGCCACATCTAGAACAATTTTTTCTATCGCGAGTTATCTTTTCACCATCGATTTTGTAATATCCTGATACTTTTGGACTAGAACCTTTTTTACCCATTATGATGTAGCCTCTGCTTTCTCTTCACTAGCATCTGTTTTTGCAATCTCTTTGGCCTTTTCTTCACTCTCTGCTTTCTCTTTACTAGCATCTGTTTTTACATTTGCTTTCTCTTCACTAGCATCTGTTTTTGCAATCTCTTTGGCCTTTTCTTCACTCTCTGCTTTCTCTTTACTAGCATCTGTTTTTACATTTGCTTTCTCTTCACTAGCATCTGTTTTTGCAATCTCTTTGGCCTTTTCTGCAACTTTGGCATTTGCTTTTTCAAGCCTTGAAAAAATATTTGGATCAACGTGTGATTTTGCCAATGCCTCATCTTCATATACGTAAAATGTACCAGTAATCTTTGTTCTACCAATGTGGTTCTTTAATCTGATTGGAACCACGGTTTTACCATCAAGTCCATACTCTTTGGTTACCATCTCTAATGCTTTTATCTTTGTCAACTTGCCACCTAGACCATTAAAATTACACGTGATCTCTCTTCTAGATAGAAACGCATTACTAACATCTGACTCACCTTGTATCATTGACATACAAAAAAATGCCATCAAAAGCGCATATAAACCTTAATTGAATTGTAGAGTGAAACTTAAGACATCTAGAAAATAAATACCATACATGGCAAGATACATGATACATCTTGTAAACGATGGATATGTCCCAAATAACGCAAAACAGCTTTTAGGTGATGCACGGCAAATGTGCTCTGGAATGAACATTATCATACGTGACTGCAGAGTCTCGCAAAGATGCGTGGAATTTGACGTAACCTTGAATGCTAAAACTACCGATGAGCTCATAGAGCGTATATCGCCTATTGGATCACTTGAGAATGCAAAATTGGTAACTGAAGAATATATTCCAAAAAATGATGCCATAAAACTCGGAGTCGACTATTTTAACACAGAACGGTTTTGGGAATGCCACGAGGTTTTGGAAGGAGTATGGAAGATATGCAAAGGACAGGAGAAAGATCTTGTACAAGGTATCATACTAGTTGCTGCAGCCTTTGTACACCATCAAAAATTTGAAGATGGTATATGCTCATCAATATTCGGTAGAGCATTGGAGAAACTAGGTAACTATAACGAATATTATGGAATAGATATTCGCATATTGTGTTCTACTATAACATCTATGCGTAAATCTGGTAATGTAGAGCCGTTTCTTATCTAATCTCATCAAGAGTCTTGCTGACAACGTTGGAGCCTTGTAACAATCCGAGCCTACCTTTTTTGGCAAATTCTTCTGTAACGCGTTCAGAGCCGTCTGGTTTTATCCTGCATCCTGATATTATGACTGGAACTGGGTCATCACTGTGTCCTTTGTTTATACACGGTGTAGAGTGATCTGCAGATATTACTATGGCTGTCTTTTTAGTGTCTATTTTTTCAAGCAAAGTTCCAAAAAATCTCTTGTCGATCTCTTCTATATTGTGCATCTTTCCAATTGCATCACCATCGTGACCAAATTCGTCTGGACCTTTGATATGTACGTATATTGCATTCTGCGTCTGCATGGCGTTTGCTGCAACTCTGGCTTTTTCTTCATAGTCTGTTAAACCTCCTGCATTGTATGCCTTCATCTCTAAAACTTTTGATATTCCGATCTCTACTGGCATATCTACTATACAAGAAAAATTCATAGAGTATTTTTCGTTTATTGAAACAACATTTGGATATTTATTTCCAGCATCACGCAACAGTACACAGCCAATCTGTTTCTTACCATTGTCTTTGCGAGCTTTATTTGTGGCACTCTTTGCTAGTATCTCAATTGACTGTTTGGTGAATTCGTTTACAAGTTTTGCAGCAAGTATTGCATTTATTGTATTGTCAAGTGGAAGACATTTGTCTATGCGTAAAAAATCACCAACTGCCTTTGCTACTCCCATACCGTCTACTCTAGAATATGCTGGATCTGTATTGGTTATATTTGAAGAGAGGTTCTTACCTTTGACTTTGATTATTACAGTAACTCTATGACCAATTGTGGGGGAGACTATTACTGTTGCATCTTTATCTGAAAATTTTATCCCTTCTCTGAGCTCTCTAGCTATTGCAGCAGTGTCTCTCTCTTCTATATCTCTTCCAGCTCTACGATCTGTAATTACACCCTCTGCATCTAGTGTGGCAAAATTACCACGTAACGCCAAATCTCCATCCATGAAATCAGTTCCAATTCCAATTGCTTCTATGACACCTCGTCCAACATAGTCTGCATGACGAAATTTGTAGCCTAGCATATTAAAGACAGCAATGTCTGATTCTGGAGCAATCCCTCGTCCTACGGAGATGACCTCTCCCATACAACCCATCTTTGCAATAATGTCCATGTTTGGTGTGAATGCAGCCTGTAGTGGTGTTTTGCCTTTTAGATCTGGATGTGGTAGATCCCCTACTCCATCTAGCAAAACGTATACCATGTGAACTTTAGTGTTGCTTACTGCCATGATCGGTCTTGCTCAAAAAACCTTTATGGGACATTTTATAGTTTGAGTAAAATACTATCGAATAGATGCCTGATCGCTTGATCATATCTGTCAAAAAATAGTCATAAAACAAGAAAGAGTTTAATCTTACGTCTTGTCATTATGCCTAATGGCTAGTATTCGCAAGGGTTATCTTACCAATCATTTTATGATTGTAAAAGATAAAAGCGATATTGTAACCGATCCAAAAAAATCTCCATTGGCTCCAGGAAATGAGACCATGACCAATCTTTCAATTCTTTCACTCGTCGAAAAAGATGGAATGCTACAGCGAATGCAAGACAATGAAGATGAGTTTGTAAAAAACTGGTCAATACGAGTATTTGAGAGCAAAAATCCTATAGTTACACTAGATGCAGGAAATGAATACGCTGACGGTACGTGTCCTAGTGAACCATCATACGGTCATCATTATGTGGTAGTGGCATCTCCAAAAGCAAGTGACAACTTTTCAAACATTACAGTAGATCAATGGTCAAACGTACTAGTGGTGATCCAAGACCGACTACGATGGCTCTATACACAAAAAGGTGTAACATATGTTTTAATATATGCAAACCAAGGCACAGATGCTGGAAGTATATACCCTCACCCATACTTGAACATGATGACTCTCTCTACTATACCTCCTGTAATAGAAAGAGAGATAGTTGCATCTGCTCGTATACTAAACGAAAAGGGTTTTTGTCCAATGTGTAAAATCATCGAATCAGAATCTTCTAGCCCACGACAAGTGCTACAGACAGAAGGGTTCATCTCAATCTGTCCATGGGAATCTGCACATCCATACGAACTTTGGGTATGTCCAAAACGCCACGAGACAAACTTTGCAAAGATATCTCAGAAAGAGATAAACGATCTTGCTCTTATGATGAGATCAACGCTTGGTGGACTCTCAAAGACCATAAAAAATCCTGCATACAATATTGTATTTCATCTATCCCCAGAAAAAAAACACAGCAAGCAGATACACTGGCATATTGAAATTTATCCTGTACTTGCACCTGCGTCAGGTCTTGAACGTGGATATGGAATATACATAAACGATGTATCTCCAGAGGATGCTGCAAAAAAACTCGGCGCGACAAGTAGAAAAGAACTTGCAGTCCTTGTGGGGATAGAATAATTGGCAATTGAAAAATATATTGCAGCAGCAGGCCTTGGATTATACATTATATTCGTAATGGAGATAATCACTCTGTATCATTTTATGCAGACGCCTCCAGAGGATCTATTCAAATTCATATTGGAGCCAGAACCAAAAATTCTCCAATTCATATCCATAGGTATAGCACCTGCCTCGATAATGGCAGCTGTCTCGTTTATAATGACAAGACGGTACGGCTCAAAGCTTGTAGGATCGATGATCGTAATTGGAGGATCTACACTGCTTGCTGGAATGATATATACAACGATCGTACTATTGGGAGGCGTACAAGAGGATTATTTGACGATCCCTGTAAAAATACTTCCGCCACTATTAATTATAGTATCGATTCCAACGATTATAGTTGGTACATCTCTCTTTAAGAACAAAGTGCGGCGCATCAAAAAAGGATATCTCTAGTGGTCAAATCTCATCATAATTGCGGATTTTTTAAAGCCAATCTTTTCGTAAAACTCTGCAACATTTTTTTGACAATCTAACAGAGTCTTGTAGCATCCATCTTTGGCTGATGCATCTAGTGCAGCCTTTATCAAAGAGCGTCCAACTCCAGTCCCTTGATACTCTGCATCCACTGATAGATCTTCAATGTGACAGATTTTACTGCCTTTATGAATAAACTTGTTTTCCATCAAAAGCGTACAAGTGCCAACAACCCTATCATCTGATACTGCCACAAGAACCATATGATGCGGATTTGATTCAATGTGTTCAAATACCTCATCAGCTTTTTCCTTGTTGATTCCTGTTGCTTGACGCAAGGAATCTAGTGATTTTAAGAAACCATTCTCAAGATCACCCCGCTCTAATTTTCGTATGGCAAGATTCAATATACTAGATCTTTCCTAATTTTTTAACAAACATTTGATTAGCTTGACGGTAAGAGTCTTTGTCTCCAATGTCGGTGAATCCTTTTTTAATAGTAAAACTATTCACTTTTTTTCTTGAAGATATTACTTTTTTTATGACATCATCCATACCGTATGATCTCTCTTTTGGAATATACTCAAAGATGTCCGGTTCCATCATATAGCATCCCATGTTGATATTTGCTTTTATTGCCGGTTTTTCATTCCATTTTTTCACTCTGCCACCAACCGTTGTCTCGATAACGCCATATGCTAGCTTTGTTTCATACTCGTATAATCCCATTGTGACAAATGCTTTACTTTTTTTATGTCGTAATGCCATATTGCGTAGCGAAAAATCAAAGATTGAATCTCCATACATGCAGACAAATGTATCATCTATGAGATTCTCTGCAGTCTTTAGCTGTCCAGCAGTGGCAAGTGGTTTGTCTACTGTAGAATATTCTATATCGACACCAAATCTTGCACCATCTTCAAAATAATCTTCTATAACTCTATGAAGATAACTTGTACATAGGATGAAAGACTTTATGCCATTTTTCTTGACCCACCTGATTGTATGATCTAAAAGTGGTTTATCCCCAAGTGGAAGCATGGGTTTTGGCACAAACATAGTATACGGCTGTAGTCTAGTTCCAAGACCTCCTGCCAATATTACTGCCTTCATACTGTAACTAGTAGAGGTTAGCTATTAAACAATACGGAACACCTCTCAAGATGTTCTTACCATGTACCATTTTTGATATTGTTTCATTCGTCTTTGTAAAAACTCTCATGCATTCTTCACATTCACTGTTTGTCGGACGTCTACTCACAGAATAAATTGGTTATTGATAATACTTGGATCTATATGATCGTGTGTTATTGACTAATTTGTTAGTCATGAGCTGACCTCATACTTACAATTATATCATATAATTATATCATTATGAAATATGAAAGTGATACACTTTTCGGATACTCATTTAGGATATCGCGAATATCATGCATATGATCCAAAACAGAGTATTAATCAAAGAGAAATTGATACATACCAGGTTTTTAATGAAGTAATTGATTATATAATAAAGATCAAACCAGATTTAGTAATCCACGCAGGCGATCTTTTTGATAGTCAAAGACCAGGAAATAGAGCTATATCTACAGCAATGTTTGGATTATCAAAAATTAGTAAAGCACAGATACCAATAGTAATTGTAGCTGGTAATCATTCTACGCCTAGGGATAGATCTGAACCATCAATACTAAATATTCTAAAATATCTTCCAAACGTTTATCCAATATATAATGGTAAATATGAAAAAATCTCAATTGGAGAATGTATGATTCATGGAATACCACATATGTATTCTAGTGAAGATTTACAGAATGCATTAAAAAATCTTTTACCAGATAAATCATACAAGTATAATATTTTTGTAACACATGCAGCCATAAGAGGAATAGATAATATAGCATCAAAAGAATTCAAGGAGCAAATTATACCTAAATCATTTTTAAGTAAAACGTTTGACTATATCGCATTAGGACACTATCATAAATTTATCAAAATTCAAGAAAATGCATATTATTCTGGATCCCCTGAAAAATTTAGTTTCAATGAAGAGTCTTATGAAAATGGCTTTTTGGAAATAGAGTTAAATGAATTTGCATTAAAACATAAATCCACTCATAATCGTCTCATGGAGACAATCACAATTGAATGTGAAAACTTGGAATCAAAAAATATTATAAATGTTTTAAAAGAAAAAACGAATGATATAGAAAATAAAATAATAAAAATACAATTCAATAAAATAAAAAAACATGTATGGTTTGAGTTAGATCAACATGCAATGAAAAATATAATGTCTAACACTCTTCACTATGAGTACGATCCTATAATTATAGATAAAAATGATGACAAAATTGAAATGGTTACTACAATTGGAGACATCAAAAATGAATATGAAGCATATATAAAAAAACAAGATATGCAAGAACGTGATAAAAAGAATATGTTAACCTTGGGTAAAAAATATCTTGATGAAGCGAATGTGAGTCACCATGAAAATTGAACGTTTAAAACTTAAAAATTATAGGCGATATAAAGATGTAGAGATCGAATTTCCTAATGGCCTCATTGGAATAGTTGGCAGAAATGGAGTAGGTAAATCAACATTGCTAGAAGCTATGGGATGGTGTCTGTATGGAGGAAAAGTACGCACTAATCAAGATGAAATCATCACTACTGGAGTCAATGATAAATGCTCTGTACTTTTAGAATTAATTATAAATGATACACCAGTAAAAATTGAAAGAGAGGTTAATAAAGACGGAATAGTAAATGTGCGATTATTTCTTAATAATTCGGAGAAATCTACAGTTACTGGTTCTACCGCAGTTGGGAACTATGTTGCGAATAAATTAATTAAAATGAATTCTAGATCATTTTTCAATTCTATATTTGCAAAACAAAAAGAACTAAGTGTATTTTCAAATATGAATGTTGGAGAACGTAAAACTATGATTGAAAAATTACTAGATATAAGTATGGTTGATAAGGCTCATACTAACATACGAAGAGAAAAAAAATCTAAATCTGATAACCTGGAATATATTTTAAATCAAATGAAACAAGTTGAAAATATTGATGACTTGAATAAAGAACTTGATGAAAAAATATTAGAAAATAATCAACACAAGAAAAAATATGATGGAATAAGGGAGGAGATTACTATCACGCATAAATCTGTACAAAATGCTGAGATCATATTCAAAAATTATAAAAAAAAATACGAAGATAATAACAAACAATGCATACTATTTGAAAAAAATAAAGCTAAAAAACAAGCACTTGATGTTAGATTAAATGAGGTTAAAGAAAGTATTCAAACTGCAACAGCAGCAAAACAAGAACTAGAAGATCTTAAACCAAGTATTAAAAAATATTACATTGTTTCAAATGAATTAAAAAAAATAGTTCATCTACATGCAAAACGCATGCAGTTAGATGAAAAAATCGCCGAACTGAACCTATGTGTAACTGAAATTAAAAATACGAATAAAATTCTAGATAATCTCACAAAAAAAATACATGAAATGAAAAATGTGACTCTAGATATAAACTCAATAAAAAATGATTTAAGAACAATGAAAAAAAAGCATGCAAAACAAAATAACGAATTATTGATAATTCAAAATGTGCTTGATACTCTTAAATCCAATAGTAAAAAAGAAAGAAAAGAACAAAAAAATTTGTTAAAACTCGGTAAAGAAAGTACATGTCCTACATGTAAAAGGCCTTTAACTGATCATTATGATCGAGTATTACAAAATACACAAAAACAAATAGAAGATAATGAAAAGAAAAGAAAAGAAAATGAAAATAAAAAAATTACGATGGATCGTGCCATAAAATCTTTAAATAAGAAAATTAAATCGCACGAAAAAACATTGAATGATCATGATGCAAAAGAATTAAAAAATAATACATCAAAAACAAAATTTAATCTGTACAAAAAACATATAGAAAAATTAAACACCAAAAAAATTAATCTGAACAAAAAAATCAATCATCATGATGGTATGAATTATTCAAAAACAACGCATAACCTCATAACGGAAAAACATAAAATCCTCGAAGAAAAATATGAACGTTCAATTGAAATTAAAAATGAATCTAAACAAATTCCTGCATTGATGAAAAAGCAAAATCATTGCATCAATGAATTGAAAAGTATTAATATTAAAATAAATAAATGTGAACAAGTGATTAAAAATATAGATTTTGATCAATCAAAATATGATGATATTACACACAAACAGAGTGACTTGACAAAAAAATATCAAAAATTAAAACAGGATAAAATAAGCATTAACGCAGATATGGATATAGACAGCCAATCAATTAAATTCTTACAAGAAAAAATATCAAATATTAAAAAATTACAGGAAGAATATTCGAGTATAAATAAAAATGTAAATATGTTGACATTATTGGAAAATATTATAAAAGACTTCCGTTTAGATCTTATATCTAGAATTCGGCCTTCACTTTCTCATAAAACAAGTGTGTTATTAAAAACTATGACTCGAGGAAAATATTCAACACTAGAATTAGATTCGGAATATAATATTAAAATTACTGATGGTGATCAGTCATTTGGAATAGATAGATTCTCTGGCGGTGAAATCGATCTAGCAAACCTTTGTCTTCGTATTGCGATATCTGAGGAATTATCTGAAAGAGCAGGAAATTCAACAGGCGGATTCATTGCATTGGATGAGATATTTGGCAGTCAAGATTCTGAAAGAAAAATCAACATACTTGAACAGTTGCTTGTACTTTCGAATCAATTCAATCAAATTTTGATTATAACTCATATTGAAGACGTTAGAGAAAAACTCCCTTTTGTATTATTTATCAAAGAAGGATCCAATGGGGAGATATTTATAGAAAAACAGGGCGAACCTAATTTCATCGTACATAAATAAATTCTTAGTATTTTTGTATAGGGTCATCTCATGTATGAGGTCAGCTATTCCGTATTTTTGTGCGGAAATGCAGAACTTTCTTGATAATTATAGGCAGGGACGTGACCTCATACGATTTTGGTGCTATTCATGGACAGAGCCCATAAGGTCTATTATTTAATAACTGATCTCATACTTCGTTAATTGATAAAACATTAAATTCTATTTGAATTTATTATTTTTATTGAATAATGATATTTCTAACTGTAATAGTAAATTGCATCAGTACATGTTGAACTCTATATTCTCAAAAAATATTTTTAAAAATTCATGTAAATTATCGAATTTTGAATCATCTATAGATGATGTTATTCCAAATGAACAATTTATAGATATGATGAATAAATTACATGAAAATTGGCCTTTATTGTATTTTCCTCGTTTCATAGAAGATTTTATCAATGGTGTCTCAGATAACACAATAATTATAGATTATGATTTGAATAATTCTGATAATTTGAATAAAAAAATTAAAAAAATTCTTAATCTTAATTGCAATCGACAAAAAGGAGGCAATTCTAAATCAATTAATCTAAAAAATAATATGTGGAATTCAATTTATCATGCATTATGTTTTCAATGTAATAAATTTAAAATTCCTCTCAAATTCATATATTTTAATGATCTTATAATATCCTTCATTACGTTTTATTATTTCCAAAAAAATCACATTCCAAAGCTAAATAATTTTAATTTATATGTTAAATCTAATTTAAAATTATTGCCTACTAGAAATTCAAATATGATCACACAGAATTTTTGCACATATTTAAATCAAATAAGTGAAAATGATTTTAAAATTATTATACATCAATTACATGATTTACCATATACATTAAAAAATAGTCGAGATAATATTTCTGCCAACATACTAAATATACTTAATCATGATGGCGAACTACAATATCATAAATTATATACAAAGTTGATACGTAAGCACATAATTTTCAAATATGTTAGATCTCATATTTGGATGGATCCAATCATAGAACAACTTGTAGAATCTAAACAAATTTTACGTTGTAATGGTTATGCAAAAGCTAGACCCCATAGAGACGTATTACGTCAAATTGTTCAATAATGTTGGCGTTGATCCATAATGTGGATCAAATTCTGGACAAATACCATGATACTGACATGTCAAACTGGAAAAAATTGTCAATATGATTCAAAACACCATCGCCAAATCTGTTTACATTTCTCGAATACACAAGTGCATCGCCAACCAACAATGTTGTCGAGATGACACTACAATATGTGATAATATTTCGAAAGATCGGTAGTCAGATCAAAGTTGTTTTTGAATGAATTAAGAAAATATCGTAATTTTATACCTGTATAACGACATGGAGATGGTGCATATGATGCGAACGCCAATTTTAACTGCTGTTGAAAGCTTGACATTAAACTTGTGATAAAGGTTAGTTCAAATTCTGTACTTCGTGCTGGTCGTTATACACGTAACGGTGCAGTCCGTGAGCAGATTGGAGGAAAAACATTTGCATTTACTCCAAATGATGCAATGCTAAAAAACCAAGCAGAGTGGAAAAACGCGTCAGATATGGTCAACGTTGGATAATTGAGGTAGCATTTTCTACATTTAAGAGATTCTATCATGTCAAGAAAATGGGATAACATTGTGCAAGAGCTTCGATTAAAGATATGTATGTACAACATGTTTTGTTATACAGTTTTTGTCATACTTGACATTTTGATTTGTTTTAACCCTCTCATGCTTTGATTATGCAGTATCAAATCAAGAATTGATCTATCTTTATTAGCGAATGTGCATACGGTCTAATATGGTAAAATCGGGATATTTGGAAAATGTATATGATCTACCTCTAGAGAAACGAACAATAACGTTACCAAATTTACCTCCATTCGTTTTTCATACACGCTACAAACCAAAAGGATCGAATGGATATGATATTCTAAGATGTGTATGGATTCAACAAGTCTCAGCAGATAAAGGTAAAATCATAATCTTAGATGAGATTAAAATTAACAAAAAAAAGGAATTGAGGTTAAGATATAATATAATTGGAAATAAACCAAAAATGAAAGGTAAGTGGACATTCGGGCAATTTGCTACATTTGCACCCCCTGAAGATTTTGAAAATTTAATCAAACTAGCCAAAAAATACAAAATGTTCTAAAATACAAACAGTGAATATTAAGAAAATTGCTCCACATTACTTAGTTGCATAACCTGCCTAAATACCATATAGACAGAATTCAAACCTAAACAAATAGATCACCCCATGATTATGGGTTATTGATGAAACAGACCACATCAGGAATGATCCACGTTGAATACGATGGTATTGTTTACTGTACGGATTTTATCTGACATGTGTGCAATCAAGAGGTTCTGCATACATGGCCGATAGCAAATACGTCAAATGGGGCACGCATCTAACCATTCAAAAATCCAAATCTTGGAAAACACAAGTAAATAAAGGAAAGAATGGAAGGCGATTTGAGTATTCTGATAAACTATTTGAGAGTCTTGCAATAATATACAGGTATCTCATATAGAGCGTGTCAAGGAATTGCACAGAATGTTCTAGGTTCAAATGCTCCAGATCATACCACAATATGTCGCAGAATAAATGCACTAAAAATAAATACACCTGAAAGAGTTCAACAACCATCTGATCAGTTAAAAGATATCTATCTTGCAATAGATGGTAGTGGCATAAAACCAAATGAGCGTGGTGAATGGATACGTGACAAATGGAAGATACGCCGTGGATTTATCAAGATACATTTTCTCATAAATGTTAAAACTCGTAAAATTGTCTCTTTCACAGTCACCACAGAGGAGAAAACAGACAGCTCGCAATTCTCTATCTTGTTAAAGGCAGCATCCAAGATAGCATCCACGACAGCTGCGGACAAACGCAATATCGTACTGTATGGAGATGGTGCGTATGATACAAACGCCAATTTTAACCGTTGTCGAAAGCTTGGCATTAAACCTGCGATAAAGGTTCGATCAAATTCTGCACTTCATGCTGGTCGTTATGCACGTAACGATGCGGTTCGTGAGCAGCTTGGAGGAAATAAAAAAATAAAGCATCTTGCATTTACTCCAAATGATGCAATGCTAAAAAAAATCAGGCAAGGTGGAAAAAACGCGTCAGATATGGTCAACGTTGGATAATTGAGGTAGTGTTTTCTGCATTTAAGAGAGTATTTGGGGATTCTGTCATGTCAAGAAAATGGGATCACATCGTGCAAGAGCTTCGATTAAAGGTATGGGCCTACAACATGTTTTGTGATGCCAGTTTGAGTACACCTTGATGAGAAAACGCGTATCTATCTGACTATTGTTCTTATTTTGTACCGTATTGTTTGTTTTCATTGGATTATTGTACTCTGGTGACACATTTTTGCTGGTATGAGTTAAGGCGATCAAAAGTTGTGCAACTAAGTAGCTCCACATTCAAGAGCAAAAACCTGAAAAATCTAACAATAACCTTACAGAACACAATCTAGAAACCCTGTTTCATACTCATGATCTCATAACGCAACCGAATCACAACCCTAATAAAGTAATATACGGTACTGTACAGTACTTATGATTGGACGCGTGATGTACATTCCAAAGGAGATTGCCACAAGTTTTGGCCACGTTGAAACTGTAACCGATCGCGATCTAAATACAGTTAAAGCACGTGTTATGGACTTTAGTGCAATCTCTATTCTAAAGATACTCTCCCAGTTGCAAGATTGCCCTAAAACGTTTAGCGATTTGTACATGTACTCTGGAATAAGATACAAGCGTTCCTATATACGATATCTACATCTTTGTACCAAATACAAATTTGTGAGCAGAGTAGAACAACACCCTAGAGTCTTTTATCATATAACCGACAAAGGTCGCACGATGCTTTCATTGTTTATCGATGAATCAAAAAGACATAATTAGACATCATTTTTAATTATACTAGTGACCACTGAAAATTTTCCCACAGCAGAGATCGTAGAGATGAATGGTACAATACTCAAAGAACCGATAATATTTGCAGGTTTTGTTGGTGCTGGTCTAGTAGGTCCACTATCTATAGGGCATATAATAGAAGAGTTGCACATGAAAAAAGTTGCATATATTCGCTCAAGACACATGCCCCCATCTACTGTATTTACTAGTGGCATGCTACGATATCCATTCCGAATATACGCAAGCGATGATGGGAAATCATGTTGCATAATATGCGAGGTGACTCTAAAGATGGAAGGCATTTATGATATTATAGGATCTATATTAGAATGGGTCAAAAAAATTAATGCTCGCGAGTTGGTCATACTAGATGGTGTTGTAGGAGAACATGATGGAAAGACATACTATGCTGCAGAACAAGATCGCAACAAAGAGATGGAAAAAAATGACATATCTATAATAACCCAAGGTTTTATCACTGGTGTCCCAGGCGGAATACTCGGCGAGTGCCTAATGTACAAAGTACAAGGTAGCGTACTGCTTGCAAAAGCAGAAAAGAAAAAGCCAGATCCAGTAGCCGCAGCCCTATTGCTTGAATCTGTAAACAGATTGTACGGTATAAACGTGGATGCCAAAAAGATGCTCAAAAACAAAGAAAGAATAGGCAGTGACTTTAGTGACATGTCTAAAAAATACACAGAACATAGTGAAAAATACTCTGGCATGTACATGTAAGATCATGGGCAATTGTTTTATTCAAAGAAAAAATAACACATGTAATGACTCTAACCTATAAAAAAACTGGCGTAGACATTTCAAAAATAAAATCTATCCACCATAGCATTGGTCGCATAATATCTAGTACGCATAATAAAAGCGTCAAACATGGATTCGGTCATTATGCAGGTATAGTCAAAGCTTTGGGTAAAAATATTGCAGTTCACACAGATGGGGTTGGCACCAAAGTGCTCATCGCTGGCATGATGAAAAAATACGACACTATTGGCATCGACTGCATAGCAATGAACGTGAATGATATTATTTGCACAGGTGCTGCACCAATTGCATTTGTAGATTATATTGCAGCAAATCGCAACGATGCCAAGATATTCTCACAGATTGCCACTGGACTTGCAAAAGGTGCAAAGATGAGCGGTACACCAATAGTTGGTGGTGAGACGGCAATAATGCCAGATATGTTTGCAGGCAAAGGTTTCATGTTTGATCTTGCAGGTACCATAGTTGGAACAATAAAAGATAAACCATTACTTGGCGATGCAACAAGGCGTGGAGATGTTATAATCGGTGTGAATAGCTCTGGTCTACATTCAAACGGATATACACTTGCAAGAAAGGCACTGCTAAAGTTTTCATTAAAGGATAAAATACACAAAGGCTCTACCATTGGAGATGCGCTATTAAAGCCCACACGCATATACACAAAGCCGACTTTGGAAGCTCTGCAAAAATGTACACTACATGCCATAGGACACATTACAGGTGGATCTTTTTCAAAGCTGAGTCGACTAAAAAATCTCCGCTATGATATAGAATCATTACCAAAGACTCCTCCATAATGGCACTCATTGAAGAATGTGGAGTTGTCAAAAAAGAGATGTATCGTACATTCAACATGGGAGTTGGCCTGTGCATAATGGCACCACAAAGTGAAGAATCACAGATACGTGCAATCTTTAAAAAACATAGAATTCAAGCCAACGTAATAGGCTCAATTTCATCTGGAAATGGCGTATACGTGAATTCCATTAGAGTCTAATCTAGTAATCAGATATAAAAAACCCGAATTACACGTTATTGTATGGCAGCTGAGATGCATTTTATACAAACGATAATTGGGGTTTGTATACTGCTAGCTGCAGCAAAACTAATGTCAGAACTATTCGCACGCATAAAACTTCCAATAGTGTTGGGGGAGCTATTGGCTGGTATGATAATCGGCCCATTTGCCTTGGGCATGTTTCTAGTCTATGATGGCAAACCACTGTTACAGATAGATGAAAATCTGAGACTGCTAGGAGAGATTGGGGCAATTGTAATACTATTCATGGCTGGTCTAGAGATGACGCCAAGGGAGTTTCTTAAAGGCGGCAAGAGTTCATTTACAGTTGGAACACTTGGTGTGGTAATTCCATTTGCAGCAGGGTATCTTGTCTTCCAGTTCTTTGGATTTGACGCACTCCAATCAATGCTTATTGCTACAGCACTTACTGCCACAAGCATTGCTATCTCTATACAAGTGCTAAATGAATTTGGTAAAATAAAAACTCCCGAAGCTAGGCTGATAATAGGTGCCGCCGTGGTAGATGACATACTTGCTATCGCAGTTCTCTCTGTTGTCTCATCCATAGCTGCAGACGGTGGAGGCATTGATAATATTGATGTAGTCGATGTTTCATTTACAATACTAAAGGTTCTTGGATTTTTCGGTGTAATGCTAGTTGCTGCAATATTTGTTATACCAAAAGTGATAACTCCAAAGCTATGGAAAGCAAAAGGCAGTGTTGAAGCTATTGCCACTGCATCGTTCTTTGGTGCTGCAGCTATTGCAGGATCCATTGGTCTTTCACCAATTGTAGGTGCATTTGCAGTTGGAATGGCACTCTCCACTACAAAGGTATTTGAAAAAGTTGAGAATTTTATTGGAAAGATTGGGCTGATATTTGCTCCACTCTTTTTTGCCATAATCGGAGCTCAAGTTGATTTTAGAACGATAAACTTTGAGATCATCGGATTCTCTCTACTCCTTATTGCTGTGGCAATCGTGACAAAATACTTTGGATGTGGTATTCCTGCATGGCTCTTTCTCAAAGACCGTGCCCGTGGCATGCGGGTAGGTGTCGGCATGATATCAAGAGGAGAGGTAGGTCTCATTGTAGCTGGAGTTGGAGTATCTACTGGCATACTGACTGGAGATGTATATTCTACTATTGTCATAATGGTTGCAATTACCACCATAATTACTCCGATTTGGTTAAAGATGGACTACCGCAAGGAAGCTAGAAGAGATGGTGCAAAATCTGGAACCCTGGCAGACTCTAAACCGTCTACAACGTAGATAGAATCTCTCTTATCTGTAAAGATGACATATTTTGTACATTGGGAATTATTAGAGTATGAATGCGATCTTTTTTTTTCTTTGCCTAAAACAATCCCTGTAAACAAAAATCATTTTATATCAATTAAAATATATAACTTGAATATTCTGCAAGTGTTGTGGCAGAAGATTATGTTGCAATGTGCACTGCATGTAAAAAGGCAGTTGATCGTAAAGATCTCTATTATGTAAATGGTCTCTCGTATCATACAGAATGTAGCAAAAATGCTTTTGAATCAACAACGCACATGAGCGCAGATGCTACTAGGTTAAAGATAGATATTGTAACTCTAAAGAATCTACGATCTCAATTATCTATAAAAAAACGCCCTAGTGTTAAGAGAAAGACTGTTGTAAAGAAAACTAGAAAACGTGTTTCAAAGAAAAAATCCCCTAGACGCATATCAAAACACACTAGACAGAAAAATGCCCCAAAACGTCGTACTGTAAAAAGAAAACGCTAGTAAAATAACACACAAGATTTATGCAAGCAAGATTTTACTTTATTCATGCAGGCAGTTGTCACATTTGAAAAAGCATGTGAGGAGATATCTCGGGGCATTCTAGTTGGCGGTAAAATGACTGAAAAAGCCGTTAGAGATGAAATAATACGCGTTTGTACAAAATACTCTCTCAAACAGATACCTCGCAACAATGAGATACTTGCAACAGTCAATGGCGAAAATTATAAAACACTACAAAAGATCCTCATACGTAAACCTGTAAAGACTGCATCTGGTGTTGCAGTTATTGCTCTAATGGCAAAACCTTTTGCATGTCCACATGGTAGATGTACATACTGTCCTGGAGGAATTGAATACAACAGTCCAAACAGCTATACTGGAAATGAACCATCTACTGTCAGTGCAATAAAAAATGATTATGATCCAAAAATGCAGATACTCTCAAAGATTGAAAAACTTCGAGCATACGGTCATGACATCTCAAAGATAGAACTTGTCATAGTGGGTGGGACATTTTTGTTCATGCCAGAGCAATACAGATATGAATTTATAAAATCCTGCTATGATGCACTCAACGGACACGTATCATCTGATCTGACCTGCGCACAAGAGGCAAATGTAAAATCAGAGCACCGCAATGTGGGATTTACCATAGAGACAAAGCCTGACTATTGCAGAAAAGAACAGATTGATGTAATGCTCACATACGGGATAACACGCGTGGAGATTGGCGTACAGAGCCTACAAGATCATGTTTTAAAGAGATCAAACCGTGGACATGGGTACAAAGATATTGTAAAATCATTTCAAGAGGCAAAAGATTCTGGATACAAGATTACCGCTCATATGATGCCAGGCCTTCCTGGGTCTACCCCAGAGATGGACCTTGCTGATTTTGAGCGACTATATTCGGATTCAAAATTTGTTCCAGATATGCTAAAGATCTATCCTACGCTTGTACTACGTGGAACACCTCTATACGATGAATACAAGGCAAAAACATACAAACCATATAAAGAGGAGCGTATGATCTCGCTAATTGCAAAAGCAAAATCAAAGATTCCAAAATGGGTGCGTATAATGAGAGTGCAGCGAGAGATATCTGCAGATGAGATCATAGCTGGTCCAAAGTATGGAAATCTGCGACAGACAGTACTACGCCATATGGCAGAGAATGGTATACGGTGTATGTGTATCAGATGCAGAGAAGCTGGTCTATCTGGCAAGGATTCCATAAATGGGGATTTGAAATTATACCGTGCAGATTATGATTCATCAGGTGGTCGTGAAGTATTTTTATCATATGAGGATGCAGATGAGAGCGTCTTTGGATACTTGCGACTTCGGATGCCAAGTAAAGATGCACACAGACCTGAAATTACTTTAAATTCATGCATAGTACGAGAGCTACACGTTACTGGCAAGACTGTAAGAATAGGTACAAGAGATGGAGGTATACAACATGCTGGAATTGGAAGAGACTTGTTGAGCAAGGCTGAATCTATAGCAAAAGAAGAGTTTGATTGTACAAAGATGTTGATAATTAGTGCTGTTGGCACACGTGGATATTATGCAAAGTTTGGATATCGTCTAGATGGTCCATACATGGCCAAAGATATGGTGTAGTGTGTATGGAGAAAAAGATAGGGCGCGGTACGTGGATTGACAAGCTAGCATACGAGATGCTAGAGCGCGAAAAGAGACTATGTAAAAATACAGACATGCTTAGAGTTGAGAGTGGTCTTGGAGCATCTGGCATTCCACATGTTGGAAGCCTCGGAGATGCAGTGAGAGCATATGGTGTAAAACTTGCTCTACAAGATATGGGATACAAGTCTGAATTAATTGCATACTCTGATGATATGGATGGTCTGCGCAAGATACCTAGAGGATTTCCAAACTCTCTTGTAGAGCATCTAGCAAAACCAGTCTCCTTTGTTCCAGACCCATATGACTGCCATGACTCTTTTGGCTCTCACATGAGTAGTTTATTGCTTGAAGGACTAGATGATCTAGGAGTATGTTATGAATTCAAGCGTGCATATGATACCTATCGCAAGGGAGATCTTGCAGAGCAGATTCATGTGATTTTATCAAAGAGAGAAGAGATTGGTAAGAAAATTTCAGATGCTGTAGGACAGGAAAAATTTACAAAATATCTTCCATACTATGTAGTCTGTGCCAACTGTAAAAAGCTATACACTACAGAATCTCTAGAGTATGATGGGCAAAAACGTACCGTCTCTTATGTATGCAAAGATGCAGAGATTGGAGGTAATACAATCAAAGGTTGTGGACATGAGGGAGTATCCCGTATCGGAGTTGATCTAGGCAAGCTTGCTTGGAAGGTAGAGTTTGCTGCTAGGTGGATGGCATATGATATACGATTTGAGGCATATGGTAAGGATATAATGGATTCAGTTCATGTAAATGACTGGGTTGCAGAGAGTATACTCGGGTATGCACCTCCACACCATGTAAAATACGAGATGTTTTTGGATAGAGGTGGCAAAAAAATATCAAAGTCACTTGGCAATGTGATAACATCACAGCGGTGGCTCAGATATGGATCAAAGAATCTCTCTTGTTGCTGTTATACAAGCGGATCACTGGTGCTCGTGAGCTAGGTTTTGAAGATATCCCATCTCTTATGGATGAGTATCATGAATTAGAAAAGGCATACTTTGCTGCCAAAGGTTCTAGTAATGCTGCAAAAGATGCAAAGATGCGAGGTCTATACGAGTATGTAAATCTGCTCCAGCCACCTAAAACCATATCGCCACATGTAAAATACAGACTAGCTATTGAACTAGCTCGTATATTTAAAAAAGATCGTACAACACATGTTGTAAAAAAACTCGTAGATTATGGAGCTATAAAGAATACCTCTCTAGAGATTGAAAGACTTGTAACGATGGCAGGAAACTATGTGGATGATTTTGGAACAGAGCGTGTACATTCAATAGATGCTAAGGGTTCTGTTCTCACAGCACTGTTGAGTCTTGCAGATTCTTTGGAATCTGATCCTGATGGTGTGCAAAATGCAGCATACGAGTCAGCTCGGAGAGCTGGTGCAAAACCACGTGATGTTTTTACATGCATGTATCAGATACTGTTGGGCTCTGAGAGTGGACCTCGTCTTGGTCCATTCATGGCAGATATGGGGCCATCAAAGGTGGCATCTATGATAAGGGAGTCTCTAAAGTAATGGTACACGGTGATCATAACAAGAACAAAAGTGGTGGGTTTTTTCTAATAATATTGGGAGCATTGTTGTTTATAACATCTCCACTATATCTTGCCGACTCTCCTTTACTTGGAGGCGTTGCTATTTTGTTTGGATTTTTGGTTGGATGTTTGGGATTTTATTTGAATTTTGTGCGTCATAGAGGTAAAATGCAGTGAACTGTTTTAATGTAGATAGGAGTGTATACTCGTATGGGATTTTTTAGAAATAAAGCCAACGATGATGCTATAAAAAAAGCTGAATCTGAACTATTGAGAGATGATGAACCCAAAGTCAAAGAGTCTGCCCCTCTGCCATCTCTAGAAGAGGTTCAAAGAGATGCACGGCGCAAAGAACTAGATGCAATATCTGGCGAGATCGAACAAAAACGTCGCGAGGTTACATCACTTGAAGAGATTGTCAGTACAAAGCAACAACTACGTATATCAATAGAGGAGAAACTCTCTGATGTACGACTAGAGTACGATAATGCAGTAGGTAATCTAATGTCCACAAAGAAAGAGTTGAATGAAAAGAGACGTGATATACGCTCTGCATCAGCTGAACTTGAAAACGTTCAAAAAAGACTCACCGATATAATAGCAGATACTGCATCAGCTGAAACGATTAGAAAGAAAAAAGATGATGAATTAAAATCCACAGAGAAACAACATGTTGTGGTAAAGTCACAGATTGCAGAGATGGAGAGGCAAAGAATCTATTAGAGGAGATAAAAGGAGAGATCACCTCAAATCAAGAAAAAAACATTTTGATAAAATCCCAAATTACAAAATCAGATAAAGTTTTACAGAAATTAGAAGAAGAGAAAAAACATGCTCTAAAGACAATTAGTAATGCTGAAAAGTCTTTGAAACGACCACCTGCAACAAAGACTGTTGGTGAAAATTTGGTACCTCCATCTGAGAGCAAGAGTGTGGTAGAAGCTGCAAGTGCAGTGGTTGCATCGATGAGTCAAAAATTACGATCTGCTGAAAATGAGCTAGCTGTAATTAAAGGTCTGTTGCAAAAAGAACGGCATGCACATGGTGTCACACTCGAAAAGCTATCAAAATTTGAGAGATCTTAGCGCATCAATTCTGCTATAATTCCATACAAAAAGTAAAATCCGATTCCTCCTCCGATAATACCTATCCATGCGGCAATAGACTGTTTTCTATTCATGATTATTCTTGTCATCTCTTGTTAAATTAGTCTAGCGATCTTGATTACAAACTAGACATCTTCAAGTAGATGGAATCTAGGAATAATTGGAAATCCATGTTTAACACAATTGTCATAATAGCGACGAATTTCAGCAGACCAACCATTTCCAACATCAAGTTCGTGTAACGATTCTCTCATCGGTTTAAGCACAGGGTAAAGACAGGAATTGCGTTTTATTAGCATATTATAATAACAATCATCTACTAGTGAGCTACTTTTCCTACGATTGCAGGACTCACATGCTAAAACAAGATTCCATGCTTTGTCATTAAATATGTACGACCAAGGAATAAAATGATCAACATCTGTTTTATGCATATCCAATTTTACATTACAATAAAAACAATGTTTGGTGTTTACAAATATTTTTTTATATATTTTTAATGAACCTCGAATAGTTTCACCACTTTCTATTTTTGCAATCAATCTTGGAAATGTGTTAATTTTTTCTAAAAATCCTGCCCATTCTAAAATAGTTGTTTTAAATAAAAATGGATAATTATTATTAAAAAACAACATTGCGTTAGGATTTACAGATATCTGTTTATCATGATCATCAAATTCATAAAAAATATTATTTTGAATGAATTTATTACCAAACCGAATTTTTTGAAATCTTGGTATTACATTAGATGTTTTAGATTCTCTAGTTCCAAACATGCCACGCATTATAATTTTTTCTGCTTGTTTAATATTTTCAAAATTTGTAGATTCTTGAGAATATTTTTCAAATGATTCTGGAATATATACATTGCCAAATATGTTACGTAATGTTTTGATGATTAGTGGAGTTTTTCTATTATGAAAATTTTGTTTGAATCTATATCTGAATTCTTGTGACCAATAATACTTTAAAAATTCATGTGCTATTTTTTTATAATCGATTATGTATGGCGTATCATTTTTTACATGTTTTAATAATACATCTTTGTCAATAGATTTAGAATATTCTAATAGAAATCTTGCCAATGCAAATTTGTATGTATTATCTTTTGCACCTTGTGTTAAAATATTCAAAAACATCCAACTGAAGTCATTCAATTGGTTTTTCATATACCATTTCATCAATAATATTGCTTTGATTTTAGAGCAAGAATCTTTTCAGATAATTTGAATGATGGGTTAAAATTTGGCCTATTTATTTTTCTTTGAGTGCAGATTTTGATTTTTTATAGACATATTTTTTGCGCTCATACCCTGATGGAAGTTTGACTATGAATATCTCTACTCTACTTGCATCCTCATCTAGTCCATCTCTACATTTTGTGATAGAATGACTTGCAGACCATACATGACATTTTGAAAATCCAAGATCTCTCCATTTTTTCATGTTAAAGCGTACATGTTCTGGATGTGATTCAACCTCTGTTCTTGATTCAATCTCTACAGAGATTGCACTATCTGTCCTGTAATCGTATGCGACAAGGTCTGGTCTATAATGTCTATTTTGTGAGGTTTGGTTGGCAATGCATACAAACCATCCCTTTTTGCGATAATATTTCGCTGCCATCTCTGCTACAATTGGTGTCTCTTTTGCACTACCAATTTTGGTATAGTCTAGATGAATGTATGCATTTAGTGCCTTTTTGGTCAGACAGTATAGTGAACTATGTTTAACATCGGGGTTTGACTCTATCATTACAAAACCTTGACCAATTAATGTATTTAATACAGATGTGACATCATCACGCTTCATCGCATTTGTGCACTTTGTTATATCCAATAGTCGACATTGATCATCGCCGATACATCTGATTACTTTTAATTCCATATGGAATAGATGACGTACATCAATGCATGTCTTCCATCTTATATTGCCACCAAAGACTTGACCATACTCCATATTCTCGTATGATTCTTTAATTCCGTACATTTGTATGGATTTTTGTAACATGTGGGTAATTTTTGCATCATCTATGATATCTGGTGGAGGTGGTAGTGCATTTAGGAATGCAGGTGTGCCAAGCAAGCTACCGCCGATTGATTTTTGTTTTATGAAGAACGTAAAATCTGCCATACCTGCAAGATTATTCTTCATCTGACCTGCATACGATGGGTCTGTCATCGATTCCACTCTAGATGCATCAGTACCAGAAGTTCGACCGTATATCTGTGTGGCACAATTTGACATGATAGATTCGAGTGTATGTTTGTCAATCTGATCTGTATTCTGATGAGCTAGCACAACCCCTAGTCTAAAGCTTCTTGCTTGTGAGAGCATTACACGTAGCATCTCCATATCCCCGATGCGCTGAAATTCATCGAGTACTAGTATGACTGGAATGCGTTTTTGATACTCTGTATCAGATGCTCTCTTTTTTATGGCAAACCAAAGCTTTGCAACTAGAGACATTAAAACCATCCTGTGTGCATCTTCTGGTGTCTGTGTATCACTAACACGTATAATCACAGTTGTACCAGGTTCCATAAACTTGCTAAATTTGAATGTCGTGTGTCTTACACCAAAATGTTTTACCTTGTATGAGTCTGTTACAAAAGTCTCTATACGGTTTATGAGTGGAACCCATGATTCGCCTCGTAGGTTTGCAGCTGATCGAAGTGCAAGGGCAAATTCTGGAGTTGGAATCTCATAGGTGTTTAACACCTTTTCTACGCCCCCATCTTTTCTAAATACATCAATAAGCCGGTATAGTTCCCTCATGGTGGGCGAGTCTATGTTGGCATAAAGTAGCTGTAAGAGAAGTTTCAACAGTCGTTCCAACTGGATATATGTCTGTGACTGGGAATAATAGCTCTTTAACAGCGATATGATATGATCTACCAT
This sequence comes from Cenarchaeum symbiont of Oopsacas minuta, assembly GCA_029948415.1. Lineage (NCBI taxonomy): Archaea > Thermoproteati > Nitrososphaerota > Candidatus Cenarchaeales > Candidatus Cenarchaeaceae > Candidatus Cenarchaeum > Cenarchaeum symbiont of Oopsacas minuta. The sequence continues at coordinate 763,956 of JAJIZT010000001.1, read as the reverse complement.
AAACGAGACGACAAGGTCTCTATCAGCACGATTGTGCTCTGGGAGCTCTAGTAGATTTATTCCAAAATTTGTCTCATTTATGTCTAAAAATATTGTCGTATCGCCAATCATTTTTTTCAATAGATCAAAACCTCCTCTATCTTTGTTGTCTATGATAAATGTCGCATAATCTTCCAAAGCTTCTATATGCTTTATGAGATTTTGCAACAATGTAGTCTTGCCACATCCTGTTGCTCCAAGCAAGTATACATGTTGCAAAAGATCATCTGGGTTGAATACAATGTTATTTGATTTTGCCTTTACCATCTTGCCATATTTGATGGTCTCATTTGGAGTCTTTTTGTCTATACTAAATGATAATCCTATGCGCGGTGGCTGTGGTGAATCTGTGCGTTTTCGTCTGAATTTGAGTGGTAGAGATTTTGCATATGGCATGGCACATATCTTTGCCAACTCTACATCTGTAATGCATAAAAATGGCACATAGTCGCGTCCTTTGCCCCATTGTAGGTTTTTCCACATGTTTGCATTTGATGCAAGTGCATCCAAGGATTCATCGTTTAGCAATGTTTTGCATTTTATGTGCTCATCAAACATTCCATCATGGTATGAGTTTATCTCAATGTGATCGTTTTTTATTTGTAGATTGTGAAATACACTCTCTATGGCGTTGTAATGTACGTCTGCATCATCACGAGAGCATCTCAACCTTAGTGCCAATGCACATAGATTTTTGTTTTCTCGTGCATTATACTCTTGCAGTATATCTTTTTCAGTATTTGATGATTCTAGATCTGTATTTACTTTTTTTTCATGTACAATAGGGATATAATGACTGTCAATTCCAAAATTGCGCTCTATCTTGCCTGTTTTTATTTTTTTAATTCTATTTTCAAGATAATGTATATGATCAGTGCATATTTTATTTATGCGTTCATCACAGGTGAACAAAAATTGAACGTGCGCATATTCCATATTTGATATGACTCTAACGAGCTCTTCGATAATATTGACCTTGTCAATATCAAAGGATGAAAAGTTTATCTGAAAACTCAATTCTGCATCAATACGTATTGGGTCTTTTGGCATTCCTTTAGGTTCTATTTGATCGATAAACTCATAATCTTTGATGTTTATCGAATCTGCAAAAAATGACATATCTTTTTCATCTGTGCATAAAATTATACGAACTAGATCCGAATCTGGTTCTTTCCAAAGCTCGATGCTTCGAGTTGTACAACTAGCAACTGTCAACTTTGCATCGATCTCTAGCTCTGCAGTTGGATAAATTTCTGCAAATTTTGTACTCTTGTTCATTGTTGGCTTTTTCCTCATACATGCCATACCTTTTGCAAAATAGTCTACATTTGGGTGACCATTTTTGTATTTTTTAACAGGTCTTTTTCTACCAAAAATGTCTTTTTTTGTATAAATCCAGACCATGTTTTGCATTGTGTTGGATTTATAAAAACTATACTTGTGAGTATAAATCCAAGTAATTAAGGACATGATCCAGCCAACATTATAATCTATAATTGTGATGAAAATGATGATTGGATATTACCGTTTTCAAATACAATGTCGTAAAATTCTAAATCCATTAAATTTCTTTTACCAATACATTCTAAAAAGATCATATGTTCATTATCTAAAAATACTATTCTATGTAACTATCTAGAGTTTTGAAGTACCATCCACAAGATATTGCATCATATAGTCATGAAAGTTTAGATTTCGTTGTCTACATGTCTCCTTTACACTCATCAATATCTTGTGTGATGTAGCGCCATCATCTGTTCGATGACCGTTTGTAATCTTTCGTATTACCACGTTTGGTCTAATCGCTCTCTCGGCAGTATTGTTATGTGAATCAGTTCCAGTCTTCAAGAACGTGAAAAGCATGTCTTGTTCACGCTTTAGACGTTTGACAAATCTGATACAATTCTTTTCTGTATATTTTTTGGATAAAAGAGACGATAAACGACGCTCGAGTTTTTTTATAACATTTGATTTATCACGAATGTTTACAGCATGGACTTTCTCCCAAGCTTGTGCAACAGACTAAAAATGTATGAGATCAGCTACTCCGTATTTTTGTGCGTAAATGCATCTATGTGGCTCTGTCCATGAATAGCACCAAAAATCCACCGTAAAACTTTTAGATCATGGTTTCATACGACCGCAAAAACTTTTGATCAGTAGATCAAATCAATTTTAATGAAATTATCAAAGCACAGACGAAAAGGAGAATTCGACAGAACACAAAATATGTTGATCACAGTATCTATGAAAGCAAGAAAACAAGGGATAAAGCCATGGGATTCAAGTCCGTTAGGACAACATGGCTTTGACCCCATCGGAATAGCAACCTGCCTTGTCTTTAAGACAATGCGTCAGTTGTCATTCGATGAACTTGTAGACTATCTAAAAGACTCACCAAAATTACTAGAATCCCTCTACTTAAAAAAAGTACCTTCAAGATCTGCATTGCATGCATCTTTTTGTAGAATTCGAGAAGATTTTATCACGTGGATACATCAGCAGACCTGGTATGAAAGGTACTCTGTATGGAGATTCTACTGGATTTGTAATAAATGGTCAACGTACATGGTTGGATGCAAAAAATGGTATTAGTTCTAGGCGTGATTATCGTAAACTACACATTGTGAGAGCAAAAAATGGTATGATCATAGCACATGTGGTTACTGATGGAAGACGTCATGATGCACCTGTATTTGAACAAATGTGTAAAAAAATACCACAAGGTTCAGGCTATGTGATACTTGATGCAGCATATCTTTCACATACTATATGCACACTCATCGAAGATATGGGACGTATTCCTGTAATAATGCCAAAAAAAAATATTCGTGTAAAAGGATTTGATGCAATGGGCAGGATGCTCCGATGGCATCGTGATGATTTACAAGGATTCTTGAAAATATATCGCAAACGTAGTAATGTAGAATCTACGTTTTCATCTATGAAAAGAAGACTATCTGGTACCTTGAGTGCACGCAAGCTTGATACACAGAAAATTGAATTGGGCTTTTTTGTCTTGTGTCATAATCTTCACGTATTGGCAACGAACTAACTCTGATGCAACAGATGTTGGATTCGTCTCTCTAGCCTTGGCTATACTCAAAAATCTAGATTTGTGCATTTTGATGGTTTGAGTGATTTTGATATCGTTAATTTGGATGGGATTGCAGGTAAATGTGTTGGAATTATTGATGAATTCTCGTATTCATGGACAGAGCCGCCTGGAGGAAAGGTCCAGATGCGGTCATCCACCTTTGGTGTGCTCACACACCATGATGCAGATGGAAAAAACATTTACAGAAACAGGAACCATGATACTTCCAAAGCAGGTACGCGAATATATTAAAAATAAAACTGGAATTACATACCATATTACACATGTTTACAGAATTATGCGTGGATGGAAACTAAAGGCAAAAGTTCCACAAAAAATACACGCCAGCGCCTACATCATACGATGAATGCTATACATGGTATAGGAGCATAACGCAGATAATTACGCACGAAATGTCAAAGAGGACAAAAATTTTTGTCCAGGATGAGAGCATAGTCAACAGCGATGGAAAGATGATCAAAAAATACTGGTGCAACGAAGATGAGCGCCCCATCTATCGATGGAAGGGCGATCATAGAAAATTCATAGCATACGGAATGATCTCAATTTCCGGTGAGCGATTCTTTAGATCGTATGATAAATTTGATGGTCCAACATTTCTACGATACGTAAAAGATGCAGTTGCAAAATACGGTCGCATAATGATAATCGCTGACAGAGCTAGTCAACACAGAACAAAAGATCTTGAAAGATATGTGCAGGAAAATCAAGACAAAATTCGAATCGAATATCTTCCAAAAGCATCGCCACAACACAACGTCATGGAGACAATCTGGTTTGTTGCCAAGCAGGCTATGGATCATTCAGAGTATTATCCACAACTAGAGGATAAGAGAAGTAATTTCATGAAATATTTGAGAACAAAGAAACTGCCTAATAACGTTACTGATTATTTTGGCTCTGTCCATGAATACGAGAATTCATCAATAATTCCAACACATTTACCTGCAATCCCATCCAAATTAACGATATCAAAATCACTCAAACCATCAAAATGCACAAATCTAGATTTTTGAGTATAGCCAAGGCTAGAGAGACGAATCCAATATCCGTTACCAGAGTTAGATCGTTGCCAATACGTGAAGATTATGACACAAGACGAAAAAGCCCAATTCAATTTTCTGTGTATCAAGCTTGCGTGCACTCAAGGTACCAGATAGTCTTCTTTTCATAGATGAAAACGTAGATTCTACATTACTACGTTTGCGATATATTTTCAAGAATCCTTGTAAATCATCACGATGCCATCGGAGCATCCTGCCCATTGCATCAAATCCTTTTACACGAATATTTTTTTTTGGCATTATTACAGGAATACGTCCCATATCTTCGATGAGTGTGCATATAGTATGTGAAAGATATGCTGCATCAAGTATCACATAGCCTGAACCTTGTGGTATTTTTTTACACATTTGTTCAAATACAGGTGCATCATGACGTCTTCCATCAGTAACCACATGTGCTATGATCATACCATTTTTTGCTCTCACAATGTGTAGTTTACGATAATCACGCCTAGAACTAATACCATTTTTTGCATCCAACCATGTACGTTGACCATTTATTACAAATCCAGTAGAATCTCCATACAGAGTACCTTTCATACCAGGTCTGCTGATGTATCCACGTGATAAAATCTTCTCGAATTCTACAAAAAGATGCATGCAATGCAGATCTTGAAGGTACTTTTTTTAAGTAGAGGGATTCTAGTAATTTTGGTGTGTCTTTTAGATAGTCTACAAGCTCATCGAATGACAACTGACGCATTGTCTTAAAGACAAGGCAGGTTGCCATTCCGATGGGGTCAAAGCCATGTTGTCCTAACGGACTTTGGTTCCATGGCTTTATCCCTTGTTTTCTTGCTTTCATAGATACTGTGATCAACATATTTTGTAACTATCTAGAGTTTTGAAGTAATCTGACCATTTGATCCAATATTTTTCATCATTACATTTTTGGATCAGGTGTATAATACAAAAAATCGTTCATGAATAATGAAAAAATAGACCACATTTGTCCTAGATCTGAGAATCTAGAGAAAGAACTTGCATTATTACGCAAGGAAAACAAACAACAAGGAGAAACAATACAGCAACAAGGAAAAAAGATACAGCAACAAGGAAAAGCGATACGAGAATATCAAGAAACTACACAACAGACAAAAAATGAGAATGAAGAATTAAAAATCACGATAAATGCTCTTGTAGCAAAGAATATTCGTGCAAAACCCAACAAACCAGATTCAGTCATAAAAAGAAAACACTCTTAACATGCAAGAACCAGCAGAAAACGACCAGTTCGCATTGATAACAAAACCGAGGTGGATCAAAAATCATGTCATGTCTGCGGAAACAAACTATCCAAAATTGTGCATAAATACACACGTATAGTAGAAGATATTATTCCAGCACAGGTATGCAATACGATATCTAGAAGATATTGTAAATGTTGCAAAAAAACAATCACGCCAAAAATCCATACTGCATTACCAAATGAAAGATTTGGAATCAGACTAGCAGCACTTTTAATTGTACTCAAAACACTTGGATTATCATATCAAAAAATATCCCAACTATTAGAAATGATATACGGCATACACATGAATGAATCTACCATAAATCACGCAGTAAAAAAAACTGCTACAGCATTTGGCCCATTATATGAACAGATGATAAGAGATCTAAAAACCGAGTTGAATATACATGGGGATGAGACTAGCTGGCGCATCAACGGGAAGAATCATTGGTTGTGGGCATTTGTTGGAAAATGGACGACCATATATGAGATTGACAAATCACGTGGTAGAATAGCTCCAATGAGAGTGTTAAAAGGATACACTGGAAACATTACAAGTGATTCATGGTCTGCATGGAATTATGTTGGAAACAGTCATCAAAGATGCCATGTTCATTATATGAGAGAAATTCATGAGACTCTACAGTATAAAAATCCCAAAAAAGAGTTTATTGCTTTTGGAAAATGTTTGAAAAAGATCCTAAATGACTCACATGATGCTGTAGACATTCATGATAAATCAAATGTTATAAAAAAACTCGAGCGTCGTTTATCGTCTCTTTTATCCAAAAAATATACAGAAAAGAATTGTATCAGATTTGTCAAACGTCTAAAGCGTGAACAAGACATGCTTTTCACGTTCTTGAAGACTGGAACTGATTCACATAACAATACTGCCGAGAGAGCGATTAGACCAAACGTGGTAATACGAAAGATTACAAACGGTCATCGAACAGATGATGGCGCTACATCACACAAGATATTGATGAGTGTAAAGGAGACATGTAGACAACGAAATCTAAACTTTCATGACTATATGATGCAATATCTTGTGGATGGTACTTCAAAACTCTAGACAGTTACCATATTTTGCGTTCTGTCGAATTCTCCTTTTCGTCTGTGCTTTGATAATTTCATTAAAATTGATTTGATCTACTGATCAAAAGTTTTTGCGGTCGTATGAAACCATGATCTAAAAGTTTTACGGTGGATTTTTGGTGCTATTCATGGACAGAGCCGATTATTTTAAACCAAAGATGGAGGATTTTTTAACGAACTTATGATCTGCGGTATAGTCTTTTATGGCCTTGAGGCTTTCGACATATTTGTAGGAAAATGTACGTCCAGGAATCTTTATTCCTTTTTGGAGCAATATTCCATGTATCATAGATGTTCTTGCTTGAACTAGCTTGTGTCTGTACCAGACCAGTTGCCTTTGCTCAACTGTCTTTTTGTTTGGCACATTTGATATATCCTCCACGCAACAAGTCTGCTAGGATTTGTGCATCAACCTTGTCTGTTTTTTTAGTGGATGCTGCAATAGCTTTTGTTTGGTATGGATTTGAGAGAACAACATCAAGATCCAGTCTGTCTGTCATGTATCGAAATAATCCATGCCAAACAGACGATGATTCCATCACGATCTTTGGTATACTTGTTTGGAAAAATTTTCTAATGTCTACATGTCGGTTTTCAACTCGCACGTTTAAGATTACTTTGCCTTTGTTGTCAACCATTGCTATCTGGAGAAATTTCTTATGCGCGTCAACTCCAACAAACATGGACTTGCTCCCAACAGCCCTAGTGTTTTTGTTTGCATTTTGAGGCTTTCTTTTGGATTTGTCATTTAAACAACCATCTGAATTCTTTGATCTCTTAGGCACATATGGTTAAAACTTTCTTGATAATTATAGGCAGAGACGTGACCTCATACCTAAAAAAGTCCACATCACTTATTTATTACTGACATATTGATTATACTATATAATGGAGGCGGTGCAATTAGAAGTATGGAAACTTTTAGGCAATAATTTTCAATATACGGTACCAATATATCAACGCAGATACAATTGGGGTAAAAAACAATGTATGCGATTGTATGAAGATATTTTAAAAATAAATAAAAATAATGTTCCACATTTTATTGGTGCAGTCACGTATGTTGGAGATGTAGTTCCTGCCAATGTTGATGTAATGCCATATCAAATAATTGATGGACAACAACGTCTCACAACATTAATGTTACTTTTAGCAGCATTAAAGAATTATCTTACTGAAAATAATATGAAAAAAAAAAATGTAACAGTAGGAAAAATAGACCAGATACTTTTTAATACAACTGCACAACAAAAATTACCTGATTATTATAAATTAGTTTTAACTGATACTGATGATGGATCATTTAAGAATATACTCGATAATAGCAAATCTGAAGAATCAAATAATATTGTTGCAAATTTTAATATTTTTAAAAATAAAATATCTAATGATAAAGTAGATCCGGATAAAATTTGGAGTGGTTTTCGTAGTTTGACTACGGTAAGCATACTCATTAAAAAAGACGGTGGAGATAATCCACAAGAAATTTTTGAAAGTATGAATTCTACTGGTTTGGCATTATCAAATACCGATCTAGTACGTAATTATATATTAATGAAATTTGATGTTAATGTGCAAAAAACAATTTATAAAAAATATTGGCAAAAAATGGAAAACGATAGTGGTGAAGACGGCAACCTCGATGAATTTTTACGAAATTACCTGATGATGGAACAACGAGTATTTGTTTCTAAAGCTAACCTCTATGAATTTTTTAAAGACCACGCACGTAATAAAAATATGGGCGAATTAATAGAAAAAATTTATGAATGTTCTAAACAATATAAAAAATTGATCTTCAAAGATCATGAATCGGATAAATTAAACAAAGTAATTGGATATATACTTGATCAAGATACTACTATAGCTCATTCATTATTATTAAAAATTTTAGTAGATTATGCCAATAACAAAATTACAATTGATGACACGATTATAATATTTTTATTAGTCGATTGCTATCTTCTTCGATGTACTGTATGTGATACTGGAATGAAGGCTGCAAATAGAATGTTTACCGAATTGATATCTCATATCGACTATAAAGAATATGTAAAGAGCATACAACGTGTACTTATGCTCAAAACCGCACCAAATTTGAGATTTCCTAGAAATGATCTATTTAGAGAAAAAATAATTGAATCAAAATTGTATTCTAATAAAAATATCTGTAAGTATATGCTTGTTAGGTTAGAACACCAAGATAATAATGAAGTTGTGGATGGAGAAAAATTACAAATTGAACATATTCTTCCACAAACAATAACTGAAGAATGGAAAAAACATTTAGGAGATTCATGGGAATTTATACATGATAAATTCTTACATACAATTGGTAATTTAACATTAACCGCCCATAACCCTGAAATTAGCAATCTCTCCTTTGAGAAAAAGAAAATTGAATATGGTAAAAGCCATCTAAAAATTACTCGTGAACTATGTGATTATACAAAATGGAAAAAAGATGATATTATAAAACGTGCACAATTATTTGCAAACAAGGCACTACAAATATGGAAAATACCTGAAGAAGTGTCAGATACTTTTATGTTTGATGATGATGATCTGTCTGAAAAAGAATATCTAGATAGTATGGAAATTAAAGAATTATGGCATAAATTAAAAAACACCATATTGGAATCTTGTAAAAATACTGGATTTTTTATGATAAAAAAACAGGGTTCGATTAAAAATTATGATAAAAATGTGAATATTTGTGAAATGATTGCTCAAAAAAATCAAATATATTTAATCTATAATACAAAAATTGAAGATGGAATAATTGAATCCTCTCAGTTTATAGAGGATATATCTAAAACAAGTCATCATTATAAGGGGGATTTTAGATCAATTATAATATCTGACGATGATGTAAAAAAATCAATTCCTTATATTATCAAAATATACAATAACAAATTAACTTAACCTTATGTAACCATCATCTGTCTGGTATGGATTATTTCGATACGTGACCGACAGACTGGATCTGAACGCTGTTCTCTCAAATCCATACTAGATAAAAGGTAACTATCTAGAGTTTTGAAGTAATCTGACCATTTGATCCAATATTTTTCATCATTACATTTTTGGATCAGGTGTATAATACAAAAAATCGTTCATGAATAATGAAAAAATAGACCACATTTGTCCTAGATCTGAGAATCTAGAGAAAGAACTTGCATTATCACGCAAGGAAAACAAACAACAAGGAGAAACAATACGAGAATGTAAAGAAACTATGCAACAACAAGGAGAAAAGATACAGCAACAAGGAAAAGCGATACGAGAATGTAAAGAAACTATGCAACAACAAGGAGAAAAGATACAGCAACAAGGAAAGGCGATACAAGAATATCAAGAAACTACACAACAGACAAAAAATGAGAATGAAGAATTAAAAATCACGATAAATGCTCTTACAGCAAAGAATATTCGTGCAAAACCCAACAAACCAGATTCAGTTATAAAACTTAACATGCAAGAACCAGCAGAAAACGACCAGTTCACATTGATAACAAAACCGAGGTGGATCAAAAATCATGTCATGTCTGCGGAAACAAACTATCCAAAATTGTGCATAAATACACACGTATAGTAGAAGATATTATTCCAGCACAGGTATGCAATACGATATTTAGAAGATATTGTAAATGTTGCAAAAAAACAATCACGCCAAAAATCCATACTGCATTACCAAATGAAAGATTTGGAATCCGACTAGCAGTATTTTTAATTGTACTCAAAACACTTGGATTATCATATCAAAAAATATCCCAACTATTAGAAATGATATACGGCATACACATGAATGAATCTACCATAAATCACGCAGTAAAAAAAACCGCTACAGCATTTGGCCCATTATATGAACAGATGATAAGAGATCTAAAAACCGAGTTGAATATACATGGGGATGAGACTAGCTGGCGCATCAACGGGAAGAATCATTGGTTGTGGGCATTTGTTGGAAAATGGACGACCATATATGAGATTGACAAATCACGTGGTAGAATAGCTCCAATGAGAGTGTTAAAAGGATACACTGACAAGTGATTCATGGTCTGCATGGAATTACGTTGGAAACAGTCATCAAAGATGCCATGTTCATTATATGAGAGATACTCTACAGTATAAAAATCCCAAAAAAGAGTTTATTGTTTTTGGAAAATGTTTGAAAAAGATCCTAAATGACTCACATGATGCTGTAAACATTCGTGATAAATCAAATGTTATACACAAAAACTCGAGCGTCGTTTATCGTCTCTTTTATCCAAAAAATATACAGAAAAGAATTGTATCAGATTTGTCAAACGACTAAAGCGTGAACAAGACATGCTTTTCACGTTCTTGAAGGTACAAGGTCAGATACTCTGTAATTTTGTGCGTAAATCTAGAACTTTCTTGATAATTATAGGCAGGGACGTGACCTCATACTCTTGAAGACTGGAACTGATTCACATAATAATACTGCAGAGAAGCCAAACGTGGTAATACGAAAGATTACAAACGGTCATCGAACAGATGATGGCGCTACATCACACAAGATATTGATGAGTGTAAAGGAGACATGTAGGCAACGAAATCTAAACTTTCATGACTATATGATGCAATATCTTGTGGATGGTACTTCAAAACTCTAGACAGTTACAGATATTCTAATATTTTCAAGCTGGGATTTCTTCTATTGGTGCGCATATTGGAAATTTGAAAAAATGAGTTTCGCCAATTCCTGATGAGGTTGGAATAATATTATCCATTGATAATGACTCCTGCTGCCATCTGTATGGCTTTGGATATATTATCTGTACTTCAGGGTGCCTAGATGCAAATTCCGATATGGCAAAACAGTGAACTTTGGGACCTCCATTTGCAAGACATATGTCATATTCTTCACCATAATGATTATAGACTCCTTCTAACCGTGCAAGCGATTCTCGTGGATTTAATGCAGGAATTTCCATGCACTCATAACTATCGATTATATTTTTACAATTATCTCTGGTTTTTTTATTCCAATCTCCTCTTTCGTCATCTGCAAATTCTATCATGGTAATGACTTTGGTGGGTTCCCATCGCTCTATCAAGGATTCAAGTCGGATATTTTCCCACCCTAAAAACAAAACTAATAGAATTTTTTTAGACTGATTTGGAATTCCAGGATTTGATGGCATTATGATTACATCCTCTAGACCTTGTGCATAATTTTTGGTATATTTTTCTGGCTCTGAATATATTAGATGAGTGTTGAGATATTTTCGTGTACATACATTTAAAATTGAATAAAGAAAAGATCTTGTAAAAGATGTAACATCTATCAGAATATTTTGATGGTTACTTGTATTTTCATATAAAAAATTAGTAAATTCCGATATTTGTTCGGGTTTGAAACTAACAGATTTTGGCATGCTAGAATGTCTTGCAAGATTTTCTCTAATTTTTTCTGCATTTGCTCGATTACTTTCAAGTAATCTCGGATCATCGGGTTCCAATAATATCATAAAAGAGCGTCCAAATTTTGTATCATTTTTGATATTCTGTATGCCACCACACGTCCTTTCTTCATATCCTGATGAGCAAAGATAAACATCATATTTATCTAACATTTGATCTTGAAATTCACTATCCATCTATCTCTTCCTCGTTATCTCTTTGTGTATGGAATTAATTAATGTCTCGCCTTTGATGGGGATTAAAATTATGCCCATTTTTTCAAAATTCTTCTTTTTTTCTTCTGATACGTCTGAAATTGCCACATATGATGTGAGCGGAACTTCGCCTTGTAATTTTTTTATCATACCAATAATTTTTAATAGATCTAAATCTTCCATACTATATCCCAAAAATAAAAAATGTTTGCGCATAAGAATAACTTTCAAGGCGTTGATAATGCCAGAACGTGTATTTTCAATGTCATTGTAATCGTCTTCAGTTATTGCAAACAGATCTGGATGATCAAAATCCCCATGTAATTTGTATATTATTGGTTTATGATTTCCAATTAATGGTATGTGTTCATCTCTCACAACAACTTCGATGTCTTTATGTAATTTTTTAAAGGTATTTTTTATGGCATGATCCCAATTTGTTGTAAACATCTCATCAAGTTGCAATTCTGCAAGCTTTGTATATGATGTTGATTTTTCTTCTGTAATATTTTTAAATAGATTTTTAATGAATTGGACTAAATCTCCTTTCTCACACTGTGTTAAGACTCTATTAACAACTGCAGTAAGATCTTCACCCACATAATCTCCTTCAAAGTGTAGTGCAATTTTCTCAGCAAGATCAGATCCTGTAGGATATCCGATCTCTTTAGAAATCCCAGATCCGATAAAAACCCCTAATTGATTATCTGAAATATGGTTTACAATCTGTTGTACTTCTTTTGTTATTACATTTCTTGATTTACTATGATTCACAACTGAATTCTTTTCGTCATTCATATATGAAGAAAGCATATTATTTGGTTTCAGGTCTATTGTTTTTTTACCTAGGATTATTTTTAAATTTTTGACTGTACTGTCTTTATTGATCAAGTTGTTGAGTTGTTTTGCAGATATTTCCCGTACTTGGTGCGTTCTTAATGCCAAATCAAAATAAGGTAATAATGCATTCAGCAAAGTAATAGATTCAAGCTTGTACCCTTCACGTGATGTACGATCAACTGGCGATTGCATTATATAATTATGTTCTGTGGCCAAAGATAACAGATCACGTGTATCATCTGAAATTTTTTCGGGATCTTTTATTCCTAATTGCAAGTAATATTTTTTTGTAATTTTGTGATAGTTTTGAAATAATAATCCCACTTTTAAAATAAATGAACGAATTATAGATCTATGAGGCTTTGATAAGAAATTCGTATCCTTTCTCATTAAGTCATAGGCTAATCCGTACGCTGCTTGTTGTTGAATCGATTGAGGTATGGATTTTCCCGTATCCGACCATTTTTGAATTGCAATATTCAATAATCTAAGAAACATTCTTGCATTTCCAGATGACAACAAAACAAAATTTTCGAACCCAACATATGATGTTTTATGTTTGAAAATCTCGAGGTTATCTGCACTTAGTAAAATTTCAATATTTACATTATATTCTTTCAGACGTTTATTGGCAACTTCTTTTAGGAAGCATTTTGTGGCATTAAAATTAGGCGATTTTCTGCTAAGATTTGTAGTGCCGATATTAACTATGTCAAAATCATTCATAAAACTAAGGAATTTACCAGATTCTCTCATTGTTGAAAAATTTGGTGGTAGTGTTGCGATCTTGAAAATAGTTCGTAATGATATAATGTCATTAATTATCTCACGCTGTATGTCTGTTAGTTCATTATAGTTATCTAATAATATGCAAAGTGACTTGTTTTTAAACATTGAGATTTTATTTCTTAGAATTTCTTCTAATTCTGAAATAAATGAAATTACCGTTGTCGTACCTGTTTCTTTTTTATCAAAATTTGAATATAGATACATCATCTTTTTTCTAACTTTATTACTAATATCTTCAAAGGAATAAACTTCTTCACAATCTAAAATAATCGAAATTTTCTTACATGCTGCAGCCTCCTCTGATTCGGCCATCTGAAATACAGGATATTTTTTTGAATTTTCAATATTTTCAAACAGTGTATGACATATCGTAAGATTAAACATGTGTATGAAATTTTCTTTCCAAATTAGTGTCTGCTGTATGTCTGAATTGGGTTCATGGATTTGACCAAAATAATGCTTACTGCAATTTATGTACACACCACAATGTTTTTTATCATACGATATCTGTTTCTTGGATTTTTGACGTTCTGACTGTATCGGCATTGACATGTAGCGCAAAATCATGGATTTGCCAGTGCCTTTTGGACCCGTGATGAATACGGTTTCTCTGTTCATGATTTTGGCATACGTATCCTGCGAAGTAAAAAGATCGCTTACTTCGTTTTCATGTAAACGGTCAGCAGCTTTTGGTTTGATGTCAATTCGCATGGCATTGTGTTATGAATGCATTCATTATTAAAATATGGATATGCATAAAGTAGATTATAAGAAAAAAAAAGAGATGGTTATTGGGGCACCTTCTATGCCCCACCCTTGCCGTTACAAACATACAAATCCTGATCGACTGATCGACAATCTCCATTAAAATCATATAACATACGGCAGGGTTTCGCTATTTACAAAAAGCGGGCCCGAAGGGCTTCGATCCCTCGACCTAACACTCCGCAAGCGTTCGCACTATCCATGCTATGCAACGAGCCCAAGATTACTATCTTGCACTGCTTAATGTGGTTTTTGATACGTATATGAAAAATCATTTTTTAAGAAAATTCGATGGCGATCAGCTCTGATCAACTAACGTGGTTTACCGTGATGCTTTATTCGCTAAAACATAAGGCCATCAGATGACTCGATTGATTATACATGAATTACAGATCACTCATTTTTGAAATATTATGTACATCATAATTTTTAGAATTATAAATTATGGCATAAACATTCATCACAGACAAAATCCCAATGAGTATTAAAATGAGCATACATTCAATCACTTTCATTTTTACACGATCTGCATAATAATGAACATGTCTTCTAAACTTTGAGAATGGTGATGGAAATTACCCTAAAATTCAGAGATGCAGATTTGTGGTCGTGTAGTTAATGTTGTGAGTCTTTTCTATCAAAATTGCATTTATGAAAATTTTAGGGAATGATGAAAAGCTAGCTTGAATCTGACTATGATAACTCTTTTAATTTTTTTATGATTATGTCGAGAAGAAAATTATCATCCAAGAGAATTAGTGGAAAATTGTTTTCTTGACTTGCTTTACTGTACTCGGAATCCTTTGTGACTACGACCATGTTATTCTCACGAGCATAACTTATCACAGAATAGTCGGAACCGAGTTGTTTTCCATCATTTCGGA
This sequence comes from Cenarchaeum symbiont of Oopsacas minuta, assembly GCA_029948415.1. Lineage (NCBI taxonomy): Archaea > Thermoproteati > Nitrososphaerota > Candidatus Cenarchaeales > Candidatus Cenarchaeaceae > Candidatus Cenarchaeum > Cenarchaeum symbiont of Oopsacas minuta. The sequence goes on along the minus strand of JAJIZT010000001.1, from coordinate 748,483 downwards.
GCTTTCGTACACTATATGCGTCATAACCTAATTCTTTGAGTTTTTCATCCATACCATCCATATTTTCATCGACTAGGATTTTCATAACATTCCTACTTTTTTGCCATTAATATTTTTTATGATTCTGTGAAAAATCTGCACTATGTGATCCATAAAACTCGTATTCTATGGTCGATTGCCACAAGTATCACACATATTATCATTTGTCATCTCATCATGATATCTTTCATGTTTTTGACTATATGTCAATAATGATAGTTTGATGAGCCACTTCATCAATCCCGAAAACATGGACTTGCTTTACTGATAACCAAGATCGTACCATCTAAAACCAACATGGTAATATCGAAAAGGGTGTCAATAAAGGACTTAAACTATACATTATCTTTTAGATGGGAATAATGCATGCTCCTCATGGCAGTAAAAAGACACACAATCATTTTAGATATAATATATTATGAGATAGATTCATCATTATTACCAAGTACAAATTCCATGTTTTTGCAATAGCGGGATCATGATTATCAATGTTGGATATAATTGAATCATCAAACATAAAATAAAAGATCAAATTGATGATGGTAAGTATTATTGAAACTTGTTAGTTTGGTCATTATGTACATATTTCTTTTGGAATCTAATCTGTGAACCATTATTTTTTGTTATCATATTTACCAATATGTGACTCGTTAAAAGAACCAATTAGATATAATTTTATACCTAAATTTTACCATTCAGATAATGATAGAGATTGGTAGACCAGTCAAGGATATGGAGATTGATGAGGATACATCTATTGAGAAAATATTTGAAGAAATGTCCAAATCAGGTGGGTTTGAATCGGTAAATCTGTCAGTTGGATTAAAGATCTTGACAGAGATGATATCAGATGAGGAATGTCTGAAATTTGTATCCTTTGTGGCTGCCATAGTATCAACTGGGACTAGGGGAATAATTCGAGACATGATTAAAAACAGATGGTTTGATGTTGCCATGGTAACTTGTGGCTCGTTAGACCATGACATTGCAAGGCATTTTTCGCATTATATGGAAGGATCTTTTAGCATGGATGATAAAAAACTGGCAGATCAGAACATTCACCGATTAGGTAATATTCTTGTACCAGTAGATAGCTATGGTCCACTCATCGAGGAAAAGATGCAATTGTTTTTGGAAGAAGAATACCAGAACGGGACAAGGGAGATGACCAGTGTAGATATCTGCAAGATGATTGGAAAACATCTTGGAGAGGATTCGTATCTTTACTGGGCTTACAAAAATGATGTAAAGGTCATAGTTCCAGGAATTGTAGATGGCGCTGTAGGGAACCAAATCTGGCTCTTTGCACAGAAACATCGTGACTTTAAACTGAATCTACTAGGTGATGCAGAACTGCTATCTGACTTGATCTTTAAAGCCAAAAAATCAGGTGCGTTCATGATTGGTGGTGGAATTTCAAAACACCATACACTGTGGTGGAATCAGTATAGGGAAGGACTAGACTATGCATTTTACATCACGACTGCACAAGAGTTTGATGGTAGCCTCAGCGGTGCACAAGTAAAGGAAGCAATCTCATGGGGCAAGGTAACACAAGATGCAAAACAGGCTACATTGCATGCAGAGGCGACTACGATATTACCGTTCATTTATGCAGGACTTGTCTCAAAATTAAAAGAACGAAAAGATTCTAAAACTTGATTATAGATTAATAATGGGATGTCGACTAGGTTGTTCTAACGGGCTTATCCATGACTTTACCCTTTGTTTTCATATATGATGATTAACATTTTTTCATGATCAAACTAATTCAACTTTTTGTATGCGTTTTGGTAATTCCATTCTAATCAAAAGCTTTTTCGATCGTATGAGATGTGGTAACCAAAAGTTGTACAATTAAGTAATATCAGACTTTATACTTTTATGTGTATGAGATCACGTCCATGCCTATAATTATCAAGTTTTGGCATTTACGCACAAAAATACGGAGTAGCTTACCTCATACTTTTATGTTTTAAAAAAGTACATAAACGCAAACATGGAAAAAAAAGTAAATGCAATCAGTATTAGATCCAATTCAACGTCAAAAAATCCCAAATCTTCTTTTACATGGGCTTAAACAAATAGGCAATACTGTAAAAAATCTTGGCGTATCTCATACAGGAGATTCATTACAGTTACAATACCAAGACAATCCTGTTTGGCACAAAAAGCATGATTTAGATGAATGGGTAGCATTACAATTACATCTTCCACCTTCTTTGTGGGGTCCAAAAAGAATTTCAAACGTTTTGATGATACAAACTAGCAGTGAGCTTGTAAAGCTACGAAAAAAAGGGATTATCGTAGACTGGAGTAGTACCAAACGAACTATGCTCTTCCGACTAGTGGATCCAAATATTTCAATAGATATGCCGACAATGAGCACAAAGATCCGCAAACCAATGTCACAAGATGGCGATATGAGTATGAGGACAATATTTTTGTCAATCATATCAAAATCACGAAAGGATAACACTTACAAATTTGCTCTAGGAAAAACTTTATTAGATTATTGCAAAAACAATTTACCCACAGGACAGACAAAGGAGATAAAATATGAATATCTTGCAAATGAGTTTCTAAGACATTATTGGTATCAGAGATATAAATTTAAAATAAAACAAGACTTTCACATTAAAAAAAGACCTATGGTGATACAGATACTAGAAGATGCATTCGGAGATAAACCTCCATACAAGTTTAAACATCTTGATCAGAATAAAATTAAACAAGCAAGAAATGGCATACTTGAAAATGTTTTTGGTGAGGCCAGAAAGAAAAAAGGAATGGTCGTACAGAGATTTCAACGGATTACATGTGGAAATTCTGTCGCCGATGCCAACGTATTTTATGATTATGATGATGATGCAAAGAAAATATTTCTCAAACCTGAAGCACATGAATTTTTTAGACAAAATTACGGATTGCTAATGCGTGCACTTTTAGCAGAATGGATAAAATATTTGGAGAGAGTAAATCATGGACTTCCAATGCTTGCTGCAAAAGTTGACAATGAGGAAGCAGAACGAGGTTCGCTTACAAAATACAAAAAAGTATTTTTGGGATACTCGGATCACTGTTTTTATTGCAACAATCAACTAATAGAGAAATGCATCCATGTTGATCACTTTATACCATGGTCGTACATATTTGATGATAATGCATGGAATTTGGTTCTTTCCTGTAAAGAATGCAACCTAAAAAAAAGCAGTTCACTTCCAGAAGAAAAATATGTAGACAATCTTATTGGACGTGATCAAAAATATTCAAAAACTATGGAATTGATGGAAAAATCTCTCTACCGACTCTCTTTAAAGGGATTATGGGAAAATGAGATCCAAAGTCATTATAAGATCTGTCACGAATATGGGTTTGGAAGATGGATTCTTGGAAAATAGTGATGAGATGCAAGATCAATTTGAGCCTAAATTAAGTTGGAATTCAATAAACGATAATCTTGTTGAGGATTTTTATCGCCCCATGTTAAAAAATTCCATACTATATCAAAGAAAAGCTGGCTATTTTTCATCAACATCGTTTATAACAATTTCAAAAGAGATTATAGAATTTATAGAAAATAATGGTAGAATTCAATTATTGACCAGTCCAAATTTTTCATCCCATGACAAAGATCTTTTAGAAAAAAGTACAGTTGAGAAAGAAAAAATTATTACAGAATCATTTTTTGCTGATTTGCATAATGATCCTAAAAATATTAAATACTATTTTTCAAAACTAATGGCATATCTACTAGTACACAAAATACAAGGAAAACCACAATTAGAAATAAAAATTGCATTAACTGAAAATGGAAATGGCATATTTCATGAAAAATTAGGTATCGTGTATTATGCAAATAAAAATATCATATCATTTGTGGGTTCAATTAATGAAACAAATTTTGGTTGGACTAAAAATTTTGAAAATTTCAAAGCATTTTGTAATTGGAAAGATGAAACAAATAAACAAGCTATTGATGATGATCAAAAATCATTTGATAAACTTTGGAATAATGATGAACCTCATGTAAAAATTTTTGATATTCCTATTGCCGTTAAAAATCATTTATTAAAAATATCCCCAAAATCAGATAAAGAATATAGAGAAACATTAAATAAAATTCATCAATTAATTAAATATGAAAAAGAACAAATTGATAAACATGATAAAAAATTAAGACCATATCAATTAACTGCTAGAAATAATTGGATAGAAAATAATCATGTAGGTATATTTTCCATGGCCACAGGTACTGGCAAAACAATCACAGCGTTAGGATGTATTAATAACTTTCAAAAAACAAAAAAAAGAACAATTACTGTTATAGCTTGTCCTCAAACTCATTTAGTTGATCAATGGAAAAAAGAATTAATGGAATACAATCTGGATGCTTCAGATGAGGATAAAATTCATGTAGGACGCGAAATCATCTGTTATGGTGAAAATCATACTTGGAGAAATGAATTTGAATATATTATGAATGATTTCAACATGAAATTATTCAATGGAAATTATATAATATCGCATGTAATAGTGTATGCAACACATAAAACAATTAATGATGATGATTTTAAGAGATTTATTTTGAAAATTCAGAATGCAGAAAAAATATTGATAGTAGATGAAGTACATAATATAGGATCACAAGTATCTAGATTTGCACTACTAGATCAATATGAGGGACGTTTGGGTTTAAGTGCAACTCCTATCAGGCATTATGATTCTGAAGGAACCAATTTGTTATACAAATATTTCAATAAAGTAGTATATGATCTGCCATTGAAAACTGCAATTGACAAAGGCTATCTTTGCAATTATGAATACCATCCATATTATGCAGAATTGACTCCAGATGAAATGGAAATGTACAACATATTGACAAAAAAAATAGCTGCTAAATATTCTATGAAAAAAATAGATGAAAATCAAAGACAAGAATATAATTATAATGCAGAAATACAAAGAGCGAATCTTGTTGCAAATGCACAAAACAAATTACTCATACTTGAAAAAATTATAAATTCAATATTTAACATAAAACAAACTTTAATTTATTGCACGTCAAATCCTTCTCCGATCGCATCATTGAATAATACAATACAGTTAAACGATGTTAAAAAAATCTTAAATGACAACCAAATAGTTAGTACCTCAATAACATTTGAAAATCCTACAAAAGATAGAAGGATGATTCTTGAAAAACTATCTCAAGGACATTATGATTGTATCACTGCAATTAAATGTCTTGATGAAGGCGTAGACATACCATCAGTAGAAACTGCAATAATCATGGCGAGTTCTGGAAACCCAAAACAGTATATACAAAGAAGAGGACGCGTATTGAGACAAAATAAAAAAACTGGTAAAACCAAAGCGATAATTTATGACATATTAGTAAAACCTCCACCTATTGATCTAGAATTACCGATATTACTAAGAGAGAAAAAATTAGTAGCAAAAGAATTATTACGACATAAAGAATTTGCAATGATTGCGATAAATAAAGAGCATGCAATTGAGAAAATCCAAAATATTGCAAATTTGTACTCTATAGACTTTAAATTACTAGATTATGAATATATAAAAAATATGACATAATTATTCTTCATTAATTTCAGATATCATATCTTGAAATATTTTCTCTATAGGAACTTCCGAGGGTTTATTTTTAAATATTTGATAAATTTTTTTAATTCCAACATTAGCATATTCTTCACAAATTTTTACAACTTTGTTTGAATTTTTTATAACTTCAATATCATCATAGTGATCTATCGCTAGTGCATACATTATGTAACGAGTATTAGGTTTAAACACTTTTGAATTAAGTGTTCCTTTTCCGTCAGGATCTTTTGGATTTAATTTTTTTGCATATGCATATGACATACAAAAAATAAAAATTTCCCAAATAGAATGTTCAAAAAATGGCGACCAAGAATTATTAATAAGCTCAGTATACATATGCTTGTTAGATTCTCCATAATTTATATCTGGAAAATAATTTTCATACATTTAGTTCGATCTCCATTTTGGGACATAATCAACAATTTGAGCGATATTTTTTTCCATTCCTTTAATTAAATAATATTTCACATTTATTTTTTTTTCAAGCAATTCTCCAAATGGTAATTCAGGCCTGCCTTCTATTTCATGTACATTTGTGTCAGGATTAAGAAATTCAGTATCAGTAGCTAGAAATATAATTTGCTCGTCAGGCAAATACTCGGGTAATGCTCTACTGAGAAGATAACGAGGTGTTCCAGATACTTTTCCCAATGGTGTATCAATAATTAATGGAAATTTAAATCCAGTAACATTTCTAATTGCACTTATGAATGATAACGCTAAAAATAGACTCTCACCTGCAGACAATGACCCCAATATAGAATTATGGCTAGGATCAATTAATTCGACTTCAAAATTATCTTTAATAATAAATTTTTCAAATTGATCTTTTTTATACATTGTTTTTAAAAATATTTCCATTGTTTTTTCTTGTACTTCATCTTTGATCTCTTGTTTTAATTCTCCCTGAGTGCTTTTTATAATTTCTAGTAATGTATTCCAAATATTTTGCTCATGTTCAATTTTATGGGCTTTTTTATTTTTTCCAAATAAAACTTTACGCTTAGATTCTAATTCTTGCACTTTGTCACTGTTAGATTTTAATCGATATTCTATATCTTTTATTTCATTTGTCTTTGATTGGATAAGTTTCATTACATAATCGTGATCTTTAGCAAGTGCTTCAATATTTACATTGCCAATATTTTGGAGCTGTATGTTAATATCTTTTAATTTTTTATTATATTCGTTAGAATTATTTCTTGCATCAGAAAATTTTATTCTAGGGTCATCAAACACATTTTTGGTAAATTTATCATAATCCCCCAATAATTTTTCTTCAAAATGAAATTTCATTGCAACAGTTACATCTAAACTCTGGTCTCCTTTCATATGATCTCTAACTTTAATTACTTCATTTCTTGCATTATTTGTTTCAATGCCATTAATTATTTTTGATTCTAAATCAGTATGGCAAATACACGTACCACGTTCTAGTAGATCATTTGTGAATATTTTTTTTGCTTCATAAGGTAATTCTCCCTTTTTTCTTAAATTGTCTACTAATTGTATGGAATTTTTAATTGCAGATTTGAGAAAAATCAATGGAGTGTTTTCGATTAAACTTGCATAATACTCTTTTTCATATTTTTCTTCTTCTAAAGAAAATTCTTTATATTTTTTCTGAGTTTGTTTTTGCTCGGTATTCATATTTTTTACAACTTCGATGTTTGATTGACCAAATTTCTCTGCAATTTCATTTGCGTCATTTATCATTTTCTTAATATCGTCCTTTATATCGTCAATTCTAGGTTTTCCGGTTGCATGATAAAATTCATTTTTGTCAAGATCTACATCATAATTATATCTAGGTTCACTAGTAAATGTTTTAACGCCATGAACATCTTCTGAATCTTTATGATAATTCAACGATCTGATCTTTGTTGTGAGATTATCTATGTCTTTATCGTTAAGCAATGGCACATCTTTTTTGAATGATTCCAAATGGTCTTTTGTAAGTGTAAGTAAATGAAGTTGAGAGATTTGTTCTATGCCGATTTTTACTCGTTGTATGCCTGACCAAAATTTTTCTAAAAACTCTCCATCTAGAATGAAATATGATGATAAACTTGCAGGCAATATCTCATTCATAAGTATTTTATGTGGGGTATCACGTACAAGATGAAAATCTTGCTCATGTTCTCTTTTCACCATAATCTCAAATGTAGATTGTTGTTTGATAACTTCGCAGCCTGCTGGTAATGCATACCCGTGTGCCATCGTCATTATTCTTATTTTTGTATCTGTGCTTTCATATTGATACTCGTTTTTTATAATCTGCAAGACTCTTGAAATTCTGTATTTAGTAACGCCTTTTTGTATGTCAACTTGCACCATCATTATGGCAATACGCCCATTATCAATCGACTTTAGATATTTTTCATTGATTATTCCATACCCTGCATTTTTTTTCGTAGCATGAGGTTCGGTTGCATAGAAACACCAATTCATGGCGTTTAATATGTTGGATTTACCAGCTCCATTTTCTCCAACAATTACTGAAAATCCTTCATCACGATTTGAAAATTTGATATTATGCTCTCCAAAATATTGTCGATAATTTAAGAATTTTATGGATGTAATTTTGATATTTTCAGACATGATCATTTTCACCTAATGGAAAAAACTTGGTTAATGTATGGGAAAATTCTCGTTTAAATGGAGGATTATGTATGTCAGTCCAAGATAATTCATGCTCCAATAATTCTTTACACATTTTTAATTCTGATGCATTTTTAGAAAATTTTTCTAATTTTTTTAATATTTTTTCATTAATATTATTATACGACATTTATTTCCAATCCTCAAGTTTGCTAAGTCTGTCTTTGATTTGATCTTTTCCAGCTGCTTTTATTATAGTTAATCTATTTTCAAATATTGAACTAGATACATTTTCCTGCATTTTTAACACTCGTACAATATCTGCTGCACTAGGAAGATCTTCTCGCTTTTCTGGTCGGTTGGGATCTTCAATCTTTTTCACAAGATCTTTTGGGTAATTATACCACCAAGTAAGTTTATAACACATTATGAAAAATTCAAGTCCTTTTTTTGCAATGTCTAAAAATATATCTGGCAGTTCCTCATTTTTCTCTAATTTTGAAAAAATTTGAATTATGTTATTTTCAATAGTTGTCCTTTTGGATTGTTCAATGTCTTCCATAGCTTTATTTATAAATCGTAAAATATAGTATTTTACAAGCTTTTTACTTAAAAGCCATTTGTATTTTGAATAATCCTCATTATCTTCGTCATCTTTAAATTTTCTTTGGTATTCTTTTAATAATGCAACTATCATATTCATGAATATGTGTGGTATGATTAATTCTTTTATTTTCCGATCTTTAAAAACTTTGTCAAAATGGGATTCGCCTGCAAATAGTGTGAGTTTTTTAGTGAATAGATCTTTATCAGGCATGATTGCTAATCTTGGATCAATTGCATATGCATAATAACACCTAGCTGTTTCTTCTTTTTCTAATATTCTTCTAGGTGTTATTTCTTTTTTTATAGACATATCGGCAAGACCTTTTGTTTGTCGTTCAAAATAAAATTTACTAAATTGATTATTACATTCCATTTCTAAATCACGTAATTCCTGAAAATTAGTTATTAGATCGACAGGTTTGATTGGATTTTGTGTATTTGTAGCTTGACTAATACGATCTCGTTCATCATCATCTTTTGTTTCATGAATGGTTATTAACAAAAATACATCCTCCAATTCGCCCTTAAATTTTTCTAATGTTGATGTGGTTTGCCTTCCATTTACAACTTTAAAATTATCTATTTCATATGATCTAGGATCATCATAAATTTTTTTAAAATTTGAACAGATTCCAGTAACACCATTATTTAATTTCCAAAAACTCTTTTTTAATTCATTGTTGCTAAGTGTTTTGAGAATTTCTTTATTTGTACTAGTTAGACCCAATGTATTGCGAGGGTTTTCAAAGAACAATGTTGCATGATGTTTTTCAACAATATTGACTATATTTTTAGCACTTACGTATCCTGTGACTGATTTTTTATTAGTAAGATCATCTTTTCGTTCTATCACAGAACCATCGTATTCAATTTTAATCAATGGCGTGTGAGGTTTTCTCACATATGAAAGAATTTTATCCATTTCGAATAATTCAAATTCTATTGGACTTTGATAACCTGTAAAATTCTTTTTCCAATCATCACGTGTAATTTGTTCTTTTGCCTGCTCGTTTAGTTTACCTGTTACAACGTAAATCATTCTTTTCTTTATATCTGCATTATCATGAATAATTTTTTTGAATTCATCAGATTTTTGTTTAAATGTTTTATTTGCTTGATTTGGACAATTTTCCAAATATTTGATGGTATTACCAAAAGATATTATGCCATCTCTATCAATTGATCGATCCAACATTTCTCCATATTTTGCCTGTATCCAACATACGTACTGATTATCTTCATCTTCATTAATATGAAAAATGTCTATGCCATAATCATTTTTTCCACCAATAGATACAGCTTCTGATATTACATCACTTTTAGTAATGCCCAAAATATGTTCGCATATCCATCTTGGAAATGCACGATCTAAAGTTAATCCTTCATCATCACATATTTTTTGTATTTCTGATCGAAAACTTTTGATCGCTTTCTCATCTGCCGTCATGATTATTGATATATTCACTAAATTTATAAATTTTACATGAAACTTGATTCAAAATGTATCATGTTTAGAGAATATATGAAAATAAATGAATCCTCATTTAACAGATTTGTGTCAAGTGTTTAATGGATGAATGGATCTCATCTATGGCGATCCTAATATCTTCATTGGTGTTGAACCGTCCACACCCTATTCGTATAGCAGTATGCGCCTGCTCTTCGGTTAGACCAATTGCTAGGAGTACATGGGATGGTTCAACCATTTGGGTGGTACATGCAGAACCAGCAGATATGGCAATTTTTTTGGATACGGAATTTATTATCGCCTTTCCCTCAATTCCATCAAATCTTACATTAAGATTGTGTACCAATCTCTTTGTAGGATGTCCGTTCAGCTTTGCACCAACTTGGGATAGGCTATCAAACATTATATCGATCCATTTTTTAAACAACATATTTTCAGAATCCATTTCCATTTGTGCAATTTTCACCGCTTTTGCAAAGCCCACGATTCCTGGCACATTTAGTGTTCCAGAACGGATATTTCTTTCTTGACCACCACCATGTATCAGAGGTTCTGACTTTACCCTCGGCATTATGCTGCGTACATAAAGTGCTCCTATTCCTTTTGGACCACAAAGCTTGTGTGATGAAAATGACATTAGATCAATGTTGAGTTTTTCAACATCAATATTCAGATGCCCCATGGCCTGAGCTGCATCCGTATGAAACAGAACATCTCTCTCGTGGGCTATTTTTCCAATCTCTCCAATCTCTGCTATAGTTCCAATCTCATTGTTTGCAAACATTACAGAGATCATTACTGTATCATCAGTTATGGCATCTGATACGGCTCTAGGATCAACACTACCAAATTCATCAACTGGTAAATATGTGACCCGAGTTCCGTGCGATTCCAAATATTTTGCAGTATCTAAAATTGCTTTATGTTCTGTAACACATGTAATTAGATGATTGCCGCGGTCGATGTTTTTTGCCATCACGCCCTTTAATGCAAGATTGTCTGATTCTGTGGCTCCAGATGTAAATATGATCTCGTCCATATGCGCGTGTATTGCAGATGCGATATTTTCTCTAGATGTTTGAACTATATTTGCAGCATCGTATCCATACGAATGATCTATACTCGAGGGATTCCCATAGATGTTTGTAAGATATGGCATCATGGATTCCAAAACCCGTGGATCCATAGGAGAGGTTGCATGAAAATCCAAGTAAATTGGATTTGTAGACGTTTTGGGATTTTTCATGGCGTCTTTTTAACACCTAGATTTATCCATGTTTTTGCTGCAATTTGCAGACTTTCATCTCATCCATGAATCTGTATATATCAAATAAACTATTTATTCTCTGTTTTAGTGATATCGCTCCACGATTAAGATGCGCTCTAGTCATATCATTTAGGTACAGTTTTGGATCAAGACGATCTTCTTTCAATCTATGTATCATCAATGCCAGATACAGTTTATCATCATGAGAGAACAGATGTGATGGTAGAAAATTTGTGCCATCTTTATTGTATTCATCGGGATTTGGTATTCCTTTTTGTCTTATTGAAATACATATTGAAAGCCTCCCCCAGGCTTCAGGTCCTATTCCAGTACTGGTCTTGAGCATTCCAAACAGATGGGTGGTGCGTGAGCTTGCCCTGATTTTGTCAAACTGCAACCAGATCACCTCTTTTCTCAAAATACGCAGTATCCACAAAGCTACAGTCTCGAGTTTCATCATATCGAATGACCCCTGACTTTGAAATGCTAGGTTTTAACAATTCGTAATACGAATTCACGATCTCAGCATCTGTTGAAAATATGATCGTTTGGTGAGAAGCGGCAGGATAGAAATTTCGAATCAGATTTTCCCGATGTTGCTCATCGAGTCGTGCCAGAGGCGTATCAATCACAAACGGTAATGAGCGTCCAGATGTTTTGGCAAGACCCCAAATGATGGCTGTAGCATACATTTGAAGCTCGCCTTTTGACAACTCTTCTCTCAATATTTCGTTGCCATTTTCTCTATATAGCGTTACATTGTAGGTTTCAGGGTTTATAGAAATATTAGAGATCAATCCGTCTTTATGGAAGCATTTTTTGATTCCTTCAAATATGTTGGATTCTAATATTTTAATTTTTTTCGTGCGCAGTCTCTGAGAGTAATCATTCAAAACCTCTTGAATTACAGGTATCATGTCCATACCTCTATTTTTTCGCTGATCTATCTTTCTTTTTGAAAGTTGTTTTCTGATTTTACTGTTTAGTAAGACAATCATTGATTTTTCCTGAGATTCCATGTTGGTTATGGCTTGAAGCTCTTGTTCCATCTCGCCTATTTCTAAAGTTGTTTCTTTTATATCCGAATATAATGGGCCAATCTCATCCTGTTGTGGTGCAACATCTAGTTTTATAGATATTTCTTTTTGTTTTTCAAGAATGTTTTTATGTTTATCATTATTGCTGTGTACAGATTCATATTTTTCATCCAATATGGTTTGTATTCGATCTTGCATTATTTTCATTTCAGATAATGAAAAATCAAACGTCATTTGTTGTTTTCCAGATAATGATTTTAGTTTTTCATCAGATATTTTATAAAGATGTTGTAAAATCTCTTTTTTTATTTCAGGTGTATAAGAATTCAAAAATGAGTTTAATTTTTCCGTCATGTAATCAAATGCTCCATTTAATGTGGATTTTTCAAAGCTTTCTCCAAGCTTTGAGATATCCGATTGTAGCTCGGATTTTATCTGTTTTAGCTGATCTTTTACAATTGCAAATGGTAGATTTTTTTCAACGAGATTGCTTAAAATTATTTCATTGTTTGCAATATGTCTATCAAGTTCAATTTTTTCATCAACCAATTTTTGCCGGTTTTTTGCAAAAATGCCTCCAAGTTTGAAAAATTGTGCCTCTTTTAATTGAAGGTCTCTATTTTTGTTGGATATTTCTCCGTTTAAAAATACACGCTTTTCTTGCAGACTCTCTAGTTTGTTCTGTGCCTCGTTTTTATCTTGATTTACACGTTCTAAATCTGCCAACGCTTGAGCATCGGCACCATCAGAATTTCGGAGCAGGTATAGACCGATGTCATCATGTAATTGCCTAGATGTATTCAAACCGAGCAGGTCATCAAAAGATGATTTTATATGCACATTCTCATTACCAAACTTTGCCAAATTTTGAATTCGTTCACCGTCAAAAAAGAAAAGATCCGTCACGGATTTGGGCATCATTTGGTTTATCATGTGTTGAAGTTGCGATTCCTCAGAGTCTATCATGGAATATTTTTTGCTACCTATAGGTTTTGCAAATATTTTTAAAAATTCATCGACTCTTCCATCATTATTTTGCCATATGCGTGTTATCTGATATTGAGTAATTTTGCCGTTTTGAGCGTATTGAAATTCTAGTGTTATTGACGCATCCTTGGCACTGGTACTGGTCTTTGCATTACGGTGAAATAATCTGCGAATTTTTTGGTGATATTCTTTTTTAGTGATTTTATCTTCTACATATCTTTGACCGTACAGACACAGAGGAATTGATTCAAACAGTGTGGTTTTGCCTGCCCCGTTTACTCCTCCGTATAATATTATGGGTTTTTGGGGTGTTGTTTCAAGATCAAATTCGTGGGAGCCTTTGTATACGCCTATGTTATCCAATATTATTCTAGCTAAAAGCATTAGGCCTCACTTGTTTTTCTTCATCTCGTTGTGTGAATAATTCTTTTCGTATTATATCAATATCATCACGCCATTCTTTGGACAATTCTTTTTTGATCTTTTCAAAGATCTTTGCATGACTTGAGCCCCCTTGCAATTCAAGCTCCGAGTTTAACAGATTGCTTACAAGTTTGTAAGGAATCTTGTAATCATTACAGACCAACTCTAATAATCCTTGCTCTGAGCTTCCAAATCCTCCCGTATCGTCGGCTATGGATTCAAGACGTGTACCTATCACATCTTCATATATTGAATATGCCGTGTTTTGCCAGTCACCCTCTTCCATCCTCCAAATCCTTTGTATCTCATGTATCTCATCCTCTGAGATCAACACCATTTCCATGTCGTGTTTTTGTACTTTGATCTGACCTTTTAACAGTTTTTTGAGATATTGTTTTCTAAATTCCAAAGTGTACGGTCCTGGAGTATAATCTGTACCATTATTCTTTAAATCCACACGTCCATTTCTGCGTGTTATTTGGCGTATTTTTGGCCACATCTCAGAATCTTGCGTTCTCTTTAACTCGTGACGTAGTTCGGCAAGCGGCTCCATCCATTCGTGACCATTTTCAATCATACTGTCAAGTGATTTTTGTTTGTCAACTACCGTACATGTCCAACATCCAAATCGCCCACTGCCACAGGAGGGCGTGGTAGTATCTACCACCAATGGACATTCGCTTGCGTTTGCATCCTGGTACAATGCAAGAAGATCTCTGTTACTATCTCCCCAAGGGTTTTTGTTTTGCAATAGATAATTCCATACATCGTCTGTTTCAAAATCCACCAACGGTGTGTAAACATAGGTTTGTGCAAATTTTTTGTGATGGCTTAGTACACTATTCTCAATTTCCCGTAGATTCATTGATTGTTGTCTAGTAGAGCTTTCACTTTTACGGGTTCCTAGAAGAACAATAACTTCACCGTATTCTGACACTCTTTCCTTGATGAATCTGTCGGCGTTTGCTATTTTGAGCATATCTGTGCACCATCTAAACATCGAGGTTGGTGCCGGATAACCTAGTCCCAATATCCTCACCCAAAATGTGTCAGATACTGGAGGTCTCAAAAGATTGGTTGATATTGGAATGTGTGATTTTTTGGATGCTCTTTCCAACTTGTCCAAAGATGAAGTTATTCGCTCTACTATTTGTGGAGATTCAACCAAAGTATCAGATGAGACAATATAGATCTTTTTTTCCAATTTTTCAGCTGGTAGTTTTGAGAGCGCATTCCATACAAGCTGAACCATACAGGTAGAATCCTTACCTCCACTGAATCCAAGAATCCATGGACGGGCATCATTAAGATAGACTGTACGAATTTCTTCATAAATGCTCTCTAGTGTACGCATTTTAAAGACGGATTGGGTCATTTTTTAGACCTCTTTGGCTTTTTTGGGACGGATATTTTACAATGTTCTAGTATTGCTGCAGCACCAAGATCAATTCCAACCGTGGTTCGAACCATTTTTTTATCCTGTATGAAATTCCCATCCCAAACAGGGTTTTCTCTCGACCAGTCAATACGAGATAATGCAGAAAGTTTTTTCTTCCATTTGTCTGGATACTGTTTAATTGTTTCTTTACCCACAATTCCCAATGCATTTAGACAGTTGGTGTGACCGTTGACATAACCTGCACGCAGATCATCTGAAGTTATTTTATCTTTGATTAAAAGTTGCCATTCTGGCATGTGCTGGGTAACACAATTCCAAAATTCACGTATTGTATATTTTTGAGTTTGACTTGGTCTGCGTATGGATTCTTTTCCAAGCATTTTTTTTGTAGCATCAGAGATTCCTCCCAACGTAAATACTTCTTTTGCATGTTTGCCAATGGTGGTTTTTTCTAACTCTACCCGATTTTTGAATATTTCAAGATTGTCTACAAGTCCAACAATAAATTGAGAATACTCATCGCGGTTATCATATAAAATATTGAGTGATTTTGATGGTTTTACGGCATTTTTGTTTAGATCTGCAAACATTTGTTGGGAGCGCTTTAATCCACGATCTTCAAAAAATACCACCGATATGGAATCATTACCTAAATTTGGTTTTTCTATCAGTGCAGATTCTATGGCCTTACGCCTATGCTGACCATCATTTATCAAAAGTTTTGATGACATGTCTATAGACAGTCTGCCGATTTTTCCTTCAGGTCCTAAATGAGGTGATGGGATAAATTTCATGGCACCATCAACAGAGGCGGTAAGTGATGAAAAAATATACTCTTTTGGATTACTCAAAATATAATTTGTTAACGCAGGAATTCTAGATTCCCTTAGAGTTCTTTGTGCTCTAAGTTTTGCAGGAATTTCATATTCATTGAATATGAAGAGTTTGGGGATGATCTTCATTGGGCATATTACCACATAATATTCGCGGTTGGCTTGAATGCCACGTATTGCATCAAAGCTATATGTTTCAGAATTTATCAAATCTGGCATATTTGAGTACCAATCAGGGTGTAATATAAAATGATCCAAGGCAGTATATAATCAAATAAAAGCAGTATGTTTTTTAGACCTAGAAGTATGTTTCTAGAATGCTTTTTTGATAGTTTCTAGATCCTTTTTTGTCAATTTTATACTAAAAACTGACGCATCCGGATGTTTTGCCCCTTTTGCGATGGGGTGAAAAACTATCTTGATTTCACTACCTTCTTTGGTTATGTCTACTGGTCTATCACCAATGATCTCTTTTACCATGCAACTAGGTAGTATATGCCACTTATAGAATTTGTGATCGAAGTTACATCGTTCAAATGACATATCCATTGTAAGGCACAAATTGTTTAAAATGTCATGCTGATGAATATACTTTTACAAGATATGATTAGACCTTATGTATATCCATGTGCTATCTTTATAAACAATTCTAGCATTTTTCGTTAATCCCGCATAGCTTTCGCTAGGTGTGTACTTTCCGTTTCTGAAGAAAAGGATAACTATCCATACGAGGTTTACCCTCACAACCTTTCTTCATCCAATCGTTAGATCATGCCGCAGTTATTAATCGGAGTTTAATCTCCAATGCACAAGACGCGGTTGCGAATCTAACTGTAATTGCTTTCAAACTTATCTTTAACATCCAGTATATGACACGTAACATCTTTGATGCAGTTGCTACTGTGGCCTTGCCCGTGCCTTTTTTTCTTGCGAGTCTTTTGTAAAACCGTGTGACATTGCTTTTTGGTGCACACCTTACATGTGTGCGGACCGCTTCACTCAAAATCCACCTCATCATTCTGCTGCCTCTTTTTGTTATCCTGCCATGCTTTACCATATCTGCAGAATTGCGTACACTTGACCAAACCTGCATACGAGTACAAACGGTGAGAATCTCCTCACATCATCAATCTCTACCAAAGCACTGTAATCACCAATTCCTGGAATTGTCTTTAGCAATTGGATCTGTTTATTAGATCTTGCAATTTGGTATATCCTTTTGTTTGTTTTTGCAATGAGTCTATCATACGAGCAGATGGTCATCAATTCTGTAATCACCTATGAAATGAAGCGATTCGTTGTACTTTTGAGTAAATGTTGTACCTGCAATCTTTATCCCCTCTTGTATCCATGTATGGCATTTTTTTCACTCGTTCTCATCTGTACACTCCAATGTCTATGTCGTACAAGGTGGCCTCCATTCCACTACAATTTTTGTTGGAACATGGCACAATGCAATATATCCGCCACGGTAAAGGTCTGCAAGTATCATTGCGTCAACCTTGTCAGTTTTTTTCTTGGATGATGCAATTGCCTTTGTCTGGTATGGGTTCGAGAGAGATACATCCAGCTTTAGATCTTTTGTCATGAACATAAACAAGCCATACCAAACAGATGATGATACATTTTGCACTCTTTGGGACATTTTTTAAGAAAAACTTTTTCACCTCATCGTTGTCTCTATCGACTCTCTCGTTAAAGACAATTTTACCTTTTTTGTCCATCATTGCAACCTGAAGGAACTCCTTGTGGACGTCAATACCAACGTACATGTAGGATCTGTCAAAATGCGGTAATGATTTTGTTTGTTTTTTAGTTTTGTAATGGCCAGATCTCTTTTTGTTCTTATTCTTACAACCTTCTAAAGTCCTAGTTTTTCTGTGCACATATGGTTATTACCAATAAAGATAGATCAGTTCTCGACTTGATACTGCATGATCAAAGCATGAGAGTTCTACAAACAAATCAAAATGTCACAAGTATGAACAAACAAATCAAAATGTCATAAATATGACAAAAACGGTAACATCATGCACAGACATATTGCAGAGATGAACCTACTTTTTAAGAACAGACTCGTTCCATAGGTTCGACATACTTGCGGTCATTGAACAGGATATGCAGGTTTGTCAGCCTAGATACGACTTGGATCTCTTTGTAAAACTCTTCCTTGCTATCAT
>JAJIZT010000001.1:726366-729436 GCA_029948415.1 Cenarchaeum symbiont of Oopsacas minuta | reverse complement strand
TGGCGCTACATCACACAAGATATTGATGAGTGTAAAGGAGACATGTAGACAACGAAATCTAAACTTTCATGACTATATGATGCAATATCTTGTGGATGGTACTTCAAAACTCTAGACAGTTACGAAAAATGCTAGAATTGTTTATAAAGATAGCACATGGATATGCATAAGGTCTATTCTAGATTGTTATTTTTTATCGATGATAAATTTATTTAATGCTTTACGCCATTTATTAAAATCATACCACCCACACCCATGACATCCATTTTCATCCTTAAGATTTTCACCTTCCCAATTTTCATCTCCGTTATAATAGAATTTTATTCCAAATGGAGACCCTCGTTTGTTTTCCTCAAAACATTTTTCACATGCTCTACTTTTGAGGTGATTGTGGCTTGCAGTACCGTTAGATTTTTTTAATAACTGAAATCTCTTTTTGATATCCTCAATACTCATATCTGTTTTCATATCTGCATCTCCATATCCATCAGTCCAGCGCAATCTTGGGAATCTATGATCTATTGTTAATTCATTTGCAGATCGTTTTATCTGTTCCACAACATCTTTGTAATTGTACAACTCCAATACTTTTTGTTGTACAGGATTGGACAAACTACCTCCTGTTACTTTTGGTTTAGCATTACCTGACCATTTATCATGCATTGTACGTTTCTTGCAGTTTGCGCATAAATTATTTTTAGAGTCAATTTCCAGCCCATCTCTATTTGTACTACCTCTCTGTAATCCCTGTATGCCACCACTTCCAGCAATTTGTGTAGATCCGACGTGATCATACTCACACGTTCTACAATGCCATTCTCTATCTTCTAAAACTTCAAAAACCATTAATGTTTTTGCATTATCCCTAAATGTTTTTTTGTAAGCATTTACGTCCAAAATATTCACGTTAATTGACTTCGTAATGCTAGTCCAATATGTCTGAATAATGGTGGGGGGGCTGCATTTCCTACTTGCCACATAGCCCGTTTCATTCTACCTGAAAATATAAACCCGTCTGGGAATCCCTGCAATCGTGCCATTTCACGAACTGAAATCATTCTGTTTAATTTGTAATGGATGTGTGTTCCGCCATGATTTTCTTTTATTGTCATGGATGGAACACCTTTGTATTGTCTTTTTGCTGCATCAGTATATGTTTTGTAAAGTGATTCACCAGCTTTGATTTTTGATAATCGTTTTATCATCTTAGGTCTGTGTTCGGTCCATTCGTGATTTGTTTTTGAATTTCTATTATGACATTCCAAATCTCGTATTGCTGATTCGATGGGCACAAATTCGTTTGGTTGTAGTATTGGTTTTGGGTATGGGTTTTTTTTACCTAAACGATTTGCAATGAATATTGTACGTGGTCGTATTTGTGCAATTCCATAACTAGCGGATTCCAAAATTAATATAGACATATCAGGATACCCATATCTGGCAAATAATTTACGTATGTCATTCACAAAATTACCGTCATTCATGCTAATAATTCCAGGAACATTTTCCATAACCACATATTTGGGATTTAATATTCTTACCATTCGTACTACTTGTTTGTACAAAATATTTCGTTTATCATCTATATGTTGAAATCCTGCTATTGAAAATCCTTGACACGGAAATCCAGCAGATAAAACATCGATTGATTTACGGTTCACTATTTTTTTAATTTCGAATTTATCTATGTTACATATGTCTCCTTCAATATGGTTCACGTTAGAAAAATTTTTTTTTATTGTGTTTGATGCATCTTGATCTATCTCTATCGATAATAAAGTATCAAATCCAGCTTGACGCATCCCCTCAATATTCCCGCCAGCACCAGAAAATAAATCCACATGAGTTAGTCTATTTTTTAATTTTTTAATTTTTAATGTATCTACGTAAAATCTATTATTATATTCTGATTCTAGTTTTTTACGTAAGTTTACAAGTCTATTTATTTGAGGGGTACGTGGCATTATTTTCACTCTACAGTAATTTTTCCATTTTTTGTTATTTTAAATTCCAGATATTTTGTGGCTTCCAATATCTCTAAAATTGGCTTCGGAATGCGACATATTTTACTATACGACCCATCTTTATTTTTACTTTTACTCAAACTGACTTTAAAATTATCTTCGTCTTTTGCCCATCTTGTCATGGTGATACCCAATTAATTATTAATATAAATGTTTAACAGATCGGTTAACTAACCATACGGTTAAATATAGAATACAAATACCCTACTGTTAATGCGGTTCTGTAACATCAACGGGATCTAGTAGACACGATCTTATTCCAAATCAGCAAAAATTCTGTGTTGCATATACTGCACCATCACTATCAATAATGACACCCACGCCGATCTCAGTATATTCAGAATTCAACATATTTTGTAACTGTCTAGAGTTTTGAAGTATCATTCCCAAGATATTGTATCATACAATCATTAAAGTTCAGATCTCGTTGTCTACATGTCTCCTTTATACTCATCAATATCTTGTGTGAATTAGCGCCATCATCTGTTCGATGACCGTTTGTAATCTTTCGTATTACCACGTTTGGTCTAATCGCTCTCTCAGCAGCATTGTTATGTGAATCAGTTCCAGTCTTCAAGAACGTGAAAAGCATGCCTTGTTCACGCTTTAGACGTTTGACAAATCGGATACAATTCTTTTCCGTATATTTTTTGGATAAAAGATACGATATACGACGCTCGAGTTTGTTTATAGCATTTGATTTATCATGAATGTTTACAGCATCATGTGAGTCATTTAGGATCTTTTTCAAACATTTTCCAAAAAGAACAAACTCTTTTTTGGGATTTTTATACTGTGGAGTCTCATGAATTTCTCTTATGTAATGAACATGACATCTTTGATGACTGTTTCCAACAAAATTCCATGCAGACCATGAATCACTTGTCAGTGTATCCTTTTAACACTCTCATTGGAGCTATTCTACCACGTGATTTGTCAATCTCATATATGGTAGTCCATTTTCCAACAAATGCCCACAGCCAATTATTCTTCCCGTTGATGCGCCAGCTAATCTCATCCCCATGTATATTCAACTCGGTTTTTAG
>JAJIZT010000001.1:616794-725234 GCA_029948415.1 Cenarchaeum symbiont of Oopsacas minuta | reverse complement strand
GGTTGACAACAAAGGCATTAAATGTGCCGAATTGAAAACTGGTATGAGGTCACGTCCCTGTCAAGAATTATCAAAAAAGTATTAAAATTGACGCACAAAAAACCGGAATAACTGCCCTCGCACAAAAATCATGTAGAAAGTAGGTATAAGCTTCCCAAAACTGAAAATGTAATGATATGATTTGGATATGAATACTGTAGTTATGCAACAAAGTAAATCATATGTAAAAATTTATATAAATAATATGTAAATAAAATCTAAACATAATCAAAATTTTATAATTAATAAAAGTATTTATTGTTTAATTATATGTGTTAATTATGGTTTTACCAATTATATTTGCAACCGTGGGGATTATTGGAGGTTTGTATGGAATTTATCAATATCTCAATAGGTCAAGATGTCCTAAATGTAAAGCCACTTTAACAATAAAAAATTATATCTGTAAATGTAATAGTTGTGGATATGAATGTAAATTAGATTATTAGATCTTATGCATATCCATGTGCTATCTTTATAAACAATTCTAGCATTTTTCGTTAATCCTGCATAGCTTTCGCTAGGTGTGTACTTTCCGTTTCTGAAGAAAAGGATAACTATCCATACGAGGTTTACCCTCACAACCTTTCTTCATCCAATCGTTAGATCATGCCGCAGTTATTGACCGGAGTTTAATCTCCAATGCATAAGACGCGGTTGCGAATCTAACTGTAATTGCTTTCAAACTTATCTTTAACATCCAGTATATGACACGTAACATCTTTGATGCAGTGGCTACTGTGGCCTTGCCCGTGCCTTTTTTTCTTGCGAGTCTTTTGTAAAACCGTGTGACATTGCTTTTTGGTGCACACCTTACATGTGTGCGGACTGCTTCACTCAAAATCCACCTCATCATTCTACTGCCTCTTTTTGTTATCCTGCCATGCTTTACCATATCTGCAGAATTACGTACACTTGGAACCAAACCTGCATACGAACACAAACGGTGAGAATCTCTTCACATCATCAATCTCAGCTATAATTGCCAAAGCACTGTAATCACCAATTCCTGGAATTGTCTTTAGCAATTGGATCTGTTTATTAGATCTTGCAATTTGGTATATCCTTTTGTTTGTTTTTGCAATGAGTCTATCATACGAGTCTATCGCCTCTAGATGATTCATCAATTCTGTAATCACCTATGAAATGAAGCGATTCGTTGTACTTTTGAGTAAATGTTGTACCTGCAATCTTTATCCCCTCTTGTATCCATGTATGGCATTTTTTTCACTCGTTCTCATCTGTACACTCCAATGTCTATGTCGTACAAGGCGCCTCCATTCCACTATAATTTTTGTTGGAACATGGCACAGTGCAATATATCCGCCACGGTAAAGGTCTGCAAGTATCATTGCGTCAATCTTGTCAGTTTTTTTCTTGGATGATGCAATTGCCTTTGTCTGGTATGGGTTCGAGAGAGATACATCCAGCTTTAGATCTTTTGTCATGAACGTAAACAAGCCATACCAAACAGATGAGGATTCCATGATACATTTTGCACTCTTTGGAACATTTTTTAAGAAAAACTTTTTCACCTCATCGTTGTCTCTATCGACTCTCTCGTTAAAGACAATTTTACCTTTTTTGTCCATCATTGCAACCTGAAGGAACTCCTTGTGGACGTCAATACCAACGTACATGTAGGATCTGTCAAAATGCGGTAATGATTTTGTTTGTTTTTTAGTTTTGTGATGACCAGATCTCTTTTTGTTCTTATTCTTACAACCTTCTAAAGTCCTAATTTTTCTGTGCACATATGGTTATTGACAAAAAATCAATAGCCCGATGCATATTTGCCCATAAAGATAGATCAATTCTTGACTAGATACTGTATGATCAAAGTATGAAAGTTCTACAAACAAATCAAAATGTCACAAGTATGACAAAAACGATAACATCATGTGCAACGCAAAATTCAAGTAACAAATGCACACAAGTGGCCTACTTTGGAGAATGAACGAGTTCCAAATGCAGCAGAGATGACAGAAATATTCAACAGTGCAACTCCAAGAGATGCCATCATCATATCACTCATGGCAAAATCTGGACTAAGACCAGAAGTCATAGGCAATCATAATGGAACAGATGGACTCAAAATAAAAGATCTAACAGATATTGCAATACAAGGCGGAGTGGCAATCTGCACTCAAAAACCAATACGTATCATAGTCCGAGCAGAGCTCTCAAAAACCAGACACCAATACTTTACTCTGGCAACAACAGCTGCCACCTATAGAATACTCTCATATCTAAACAAGAGACTCTCAAGAGGTGAGGCATTACATGGAAATATGCCAGTAATAGCGCCAGAATCAGGAGCAAACAACCGCCGAGGTCTAAACAAAGACAAACCGTTTCTGCCTACAATGCACATCAGTCGCAGAGTCCGCCAGGTATTCAGACCGAGATTTACCTGGAGACCATGTTCTAAGGGCATACTTTGATACACAGCTCTTGATTGCCGAATCCAAAGGATTAATCGCACACGACTTTCGCGTATTCTTTATGGGTCACACAGGTAGCATAGAGGCAACATACACTACAAACAAAACAATGCTACCTGAAGATTTAATCGATGCAATGCGTGATTCGTTCAAACGTGCAGAAAAATATCTAGATATTGAAACCATGCAAAAAGACAAAACCGCAGAGACAAAAGAAAAGGTACATACGCACATTCAAAATGCCAAACCCAACGAGCTTGAAGCTATACTAGAGGCACTTGAGAGATTAAATGCTGGTAAAATGCTCCAAGCCAGTGTGTAGCTGATTCAGAACTAGCAGAAAGACTAATCAAGAAAGGCTGGAAGTTTACAGGCGTTTTGCCAAACGGCAAGGTTGTTTTGGCAAAATAACTAGATCTGCATGCATAAAAATTCAAGGTTCACAGCCCCGGGGGAACAGGCTCGAAGGGTCATAAACTCTCCAGGGTTCGGAATCTCGGACGTTTATGCGTGGCACAAAAGTGATCGAACCACAATCGACGGTAGAAGGCTATTGGGGAGCCTACTAATTCCCTACATTTTCTTTTTTATCATTTGGATGAGCGGGATAATTGCTATCGGGGTTTAATTTATTGGCCTCGTTTAAACATTGTTTAGCTTCATCATGTTTACCTAATTCATAAAACACAATATATTTTCCATAATGGGCATCAGAATTATTAGGACGAATGTTTAGTTCCTTATTCAAGAATTTTAAGGCTTTATCATGTTTGTTAATTTCAACAAGTACCTTTGTAATCTCGATAACAATGCTAGTATATTCAGAATTAATCTCATTTGGAATATATCCAAATGATGCTGCTTCGTCATATCTATTTAACATAATTAGCGCCACACATCTTTGATACATTGCATCATGGTGTTTAGGATGTAATTGAATCGTTTGTTTAAAACAGTCGATGGCTTTATGATATTTTTTTTGTTTCATAAATACAAATCCTTTTAAATAATATCCATGAGGATTTTTCGGGTCTAAATGAATTATTGTTGTAGCACGATCATACGCATTATCAACACTGTATGTAATGCATTGCGTTATACCAACATAATAATGTGCAATGATGTTCGTAGGATCCATCTTGAGCGCATGATTAAAACAATCCATAGCTTTATCTAATTTTCCATTTTTCCCCAAATAATATCCATGTATGTTATCATAGTGAGTTGAATCGAGTGATGATTTATTCAATATTCGTTTTAGTAGCTTTTGTGTTGCATTATATCCTTTTTTGATATCATAATCTTGCTTAGATGTTGTATGTACAATATCATGTCTAGTGTGGAATAATTCATCAATATTATGTTTAACACCATCGTCAAAAATATCACTTATTTTATAATTATCAAGTACCTTAACGATAGCAGAAGTATTTTGAAAATTATATTGTGACGCTATAAGAAATCTAGTCGGTAATTCTTTTGCACGTTCTAGATCGAAAATGTTTATTTGAAGTTTTTCAGGTAATTGTTTGTATTTTTTATTATCTATTTGATGTTTGACAATTTCTCTACAAAATTGTTCAATTATAGTAACTAATTTTACAATTACCCATTCTTTTACATGAGTATCAGAACGATCTAAATAATCCTCCAAGTGAAAAAATTGATAAAAAATACTATCAAACGTTTGATTCAATAATGATGTGGTGATTCTGTTAAAATTTATTGTATTTGTCATCGTAAATCTATATGTAAAATTATAATATATATTTGGTAACTGTCTAGAGTTTTGAAGTACCATCCACAAGATATTGCATCATATAGTCATGAAAGTTTAGATTTCGTTGTCTACATGTCTCCTTTACACTCATCAATATATTGTGTGATGTAGCGCCATCATTTGTTCGATGACCGTTTGTAATCTTTCGTATTACCACGTTTGGTCTAATCGCTCTCTCGGCAGTATTGTTATGTGAATCAGTTCCAGTCTTCAAGAACGTGAAAAGCATGTCTTGTTCACGCTTTAGTCGTTTGACAAATCTGATACAATTCTTTTCTGTATATTCTTTGGATAAAAGAGACGATAAACGACGCTCGAGTTTTTTTATAACATTTGATTTATCACGAATGTCTACAGCATCATGTGAGTCATTTAGGATCTTTTTCAAACATTTTCCAAAAACGATAAACTCTTTTTTGGGATTTTTATACTGTAGAGTCTCATGAATTTCTCTCATATAATGAACATGGCATCTTTGAT
Organism: Cenarchaeum symbiont of Oopsacas minuta; assembly: GCA_029948415.1. Classification (NCBI taxonomy): domain Archaea; kingdom Thermoproteati; phylum Nitrososphaerota; order Candidatus Cenarchaeales; family Candidatus Cenarchaeaceae; genus Candidatus Cenarchaeum; species Cenarchaeum symbiont of Oopsacas minuta. Next base: position 720,491 of record JAJIZT010000001.1, on the reverse strand, counting down.
GACTGTTTCCAACGTATACCGATGATCCGAAGTCAGTTTAATTTCATAGAAACTTTTATTGATCCGAGTTTTTAACCATACAAACATGGAAAGAAATGATAAAGCCATCCTTGGGGCATTCAAAAAACAGTGATTTATGCAGAAGAATGCATGCTGTATATCTAGTCGTGGTAAAAAATAGAACCATCGCCGATGTTGCATAACAAAGTGTGCAATGGATATACAAACTGACACAAAGATATGAAAAAGAAGGACTTGACGGCCTCAGGGATAGGCCAAAATCTAGAACGCCACCAAAAGTAGAGCGCAGAATACTAGAAAGAATACAAAATACAGTGGCTAGTGTTGGCTGTTTTATCAGACCAAAATTTCTACGTAAACAAATCTTTGAAATGACTGGCGTAAAATATTCCTTGCAACATGTACGCAAAATAATGCGCAGTTGGAATCTCTCTGCAAAAGTTCCAGTAAAAGTGCATGCAAAAGCAGCATCATCCAAAGATGTTCGTAGATGGCATAGATCTATTTTAAGCAAGATTAGGCGTGCAATCCATAAAAGATACGTGATACTTGTGCAAGATGAGGCCATATTTACAGAGAATGGAATACATCATGCAAAATACTGGACAAATGTTGGAGAACGGTTGATTGTTCCATATAATGGAAAACATCAAAAATTTATTGTGTTTGGTGTTGTAGGTCCCGACGGAAGATCATTGTTTCGATCATATGAAAAGTTTACTATACCGCCGCTCATAAGTTAGTTTAAACAATAACCCGTCTTTTGAAAAACGTGAATATATCCATCTTGAATACCATGGTTCTAAGATAATTCATCACAGCTGATCTCATATCCCAGACTGTTTCATAGTATTCAGAATGAATAGTTTCCAATTTGCACATTCCCCAACATCTCTCAATAGCACTCAGATACGGAGAAGCTGTAGGAAAGTAATCCAGTTTTATATCGCCGTTACATTCTGCTAGATAATTTCGAACCTTTCGTGATGTATGCTGGGTTGCCTGATCCGCTATGATCATCACACGTCCGTATGCAGCTCGTACAGTTTTGAGGAATTTAACAAATGTCTTACTAGTAAACTTGTTATATGATCTAAACAATGATCTTCCGTCGGGACCTACAACACCAAACACAATAAATTTTTGATGTTTTCCATTATATGGAACAATCAACCGTTCTCCAACATTTGTCCAGTATTTTGCATAATGTATTCCATTCTCTGTAAATATGGCCTCATCTTGCACAAGTATCACGTATCTTTTATGAATTGCACGCCTAATCTTGCTTAAAATAGATCTATGCCATCTACGAACATCTTTGGATGATGCTGCTTTTGCATGCACTTTTACTGGAACTTTTGCAGAGAGATTCCAACTGCGCATTATTTTGCGTACATGTTGCAAGGAATATTTTACGCCAGTCATTTCAAAGATTTGTTTACGTAGAAATTTTGGTCTGATAAAACAGCCAACACTAGCCACTGTATTTTGTATTCTTTCTAGTATTCTGCGCTCTACTTTTGGTGGCGTTCTAGATTTTGGCCTATCCCTGAGGCCGTCAAGTCCTTCTTTTTCATATCTTTGTGTCAGTTTGTATATCCATTGCACACTTTGTTATGCAACATCGGCGATGGTTCTATTTTTTACCACGACTAGATATACAGCATGCATTCTTCTGCATAAATCACTGTTTTTTGAATGCCCCAAGGATGGCTTTATCATTTCTTTCCATGTTTGTATGGTTAAAAACTCGGATCAATAAAAGTTTCTATGAAATTAAACTGACTTCGGATCATCGGTATATGTTGGGGTTTTCGTAATATGTGAGTCGATTCTAGAGAAGTGTGTTTTCCTTACTCTTTACATCCATGAGTGCCATTTTTGATTTTGTTTCATCCATCTTTGTAAAAACTCATGCATTTTTCCAATTTACTATATGTCTGACGTCTACTCATGGAATAGATTGGTTATTGATAATACTTGATCGTGTGTTGTTGACTAATTTGTTAGTCATGAGGTAACCTCATACTATGCAGAAGTAGATTCAGATTTTGTCACGTAAATATAATTCATCAATACACCTGCAATAATTCCACCAACTATTGGTGCCACCCAATACAACCAATGGAATTCCCAATATCCTGACAACAATGCTGGTCCAAATGTACGTGCTGGATTTATTCCTGCATTTGTGAGTGGAATTCCAACCAAATGTGTTACAAATACAGTCCCTCCTATGGCAAGGGCGGCCATTCCTGATGCTGCTTTTTTGTGCACTGCTGCCATGAATATCACCATTACCAAAAAGAATGTGAGCAGAGCTTCAACCAAAAAGCCACTAGCTATACTGTTGTTTATTATATCTTGAGGACCTGTGTGGACTCCAAAGTTTACCTTTTTTCCCAACTCTGGCAAGATTATTGCAAGTGTGGCAGATGCTGCAACGGCGCCTATTAGCTGTGAACCAATGTATGCGATACCATCTTTGACACCTATTTTACGCGTTATGATCATAGGTATTGTGACTGCAGGATTTATGTGAGCTCCTGAGACGTGCCCAAATGCAAATACCATCAAGGCGATAATTCCACCATGTGAAAATGATATGAATAGTACAGACATTGTTGTCAGACCTTCATCAAAGTATGCCAAAGCCAAAATTATAGAGAGAGGTCCAAAGAATACCAATGCATATGTTGCAATAGCTTCTGCCAACCATGCACGTGGATTTACATTCATAATGCGTACGCGTTTTTGTTGATATATAAAATATCGTATTGATCACGAAACAAAAAAATACTAGATACATCTCAACTATACCATGTTGAAAGAAGGAGAGCAAGTGCCAAGTTTTACAATTAAAGATGAAGATGGTAATATTGTAAAATCCTCAGAGTTTAATGGAAAAAAATTGTGATCTATTTTTATCCAAAAGACTTTACTCCAGGCTGCACTACAGAAGCTGATGAATTTTCCAAAGATCATTCAAAGTTTGTCAAAGCTGGAATACGCGTAATAGGAATCAGTCCAGATGATCCAGAGAAACATAGAAAATTTTGTGACAAGATGGGAATAAAATATACCCTATTGGCAGATACTGAGAATATAGTCTCAAATATGTTTGGAGTCTGGGGCAAGAAAAAATTCATGGGTCGCGAATACATGGGTGTTTCAAGGAGTACGTTTTTGGCAGATGAGAAAGGCACGATATTCAAAGTATTTCCAAATGTAAAGCCTGCTGGACATTCAAAACAAGTTTTAGAATGCTTTGCCAATATCTAGTCTGGTTCCCAAAACTGCATAATGTACATACAATTACCATATTGACGTCATTCTCTAAATCTGCATTACAACCATCACTTGATCGTATATTTGGATTCTCCACCCATTCTTTTTGACCACAGTTTGGACAAATGGTTTTAGGCACATACAATGCTTGATGTATTATCAAAAATAGCGAGAGAGTACACAACACAATGTGCATGTGTATAAAAAGTAAAAAATGTTAAAATTAAAATCCTTTTGGAAGTGTGCCTTTTGACTTTGCTGTTGCAGGTTTGAATCCTTTTGGTAGAGCTCCGCCTTTGGGTTTTACCTCTGCAGGTTTTACTTCAGCTTTTGTCTCAGTTGTAGATGGTTTGAATCCTTTTGGTAGAGATCCGCCTTTGGGTTTTACCTCTGCAGGCTTTGCTTCAACTTTGGGTTTTGGAGGTGCTTGTTGTACAAAACTATCTACCTTTATTCCAAAACTGTTAAAGTTTTTGTCTGCTGGATGATATGCAAGTCTTTGCTTTGTAGCAAAGTATTGATCTGAAGGTGCCGTGTATCCTGTAATTGCTTTTTTCTGTAGATTCCAATCTCTTGTGGTAACTTTGCCAATTACTGCATGCTGTCTTGCAAAATAACGGTTTCCTGCAGGTGTATACCCTGGAGTCTTTGCCTTGTAGTCTGCAGTGTTTGTCATTGGCCAGTTTTGATATGCAGTCTCTAACGCTTGTGCCATATTTGATGGTGCATTTTTTACTTTGGCAGGTTTTGGAGCTGCTGGTTTTTCCTCAAAACCTTTTGGTAGTACTCCTTTGGGTTTTGTGGTTGCCAGCTTTGGCGCATCGGTTGTTCCCTTTGGTTTTACCTCTGCAGGTTTTGTATCTATTGTTCCCTTTGGTAGTGTACCTTTGGGTTTTACCTCTGCAGGCTTTGCTTCAACCTTGGGTTTGGGTGATGTTTTTTCAAGGTCTATAGATTCGGTAAGCTTTTGGAGTTTCTTCTCCAATAATGCAATCTTTGCCTCTAGATCTTTTTTGGTAGTTCTTGTTGCCATGTATCGTGTGTAAAAACATAGGTTATATAGTTTAATGCGTAAAACGGGTCTAGATCATATCAAGTTTATAAGATAACTAGTTTAACGACATACATGGACGATTTCGAGCGTGATTATCCTGGATTTGACTGGAAGAATATTCCAGCATACAAGCACCCTGGAGGCAAAGACTGCCCCTGTCCAAAACACGAGTATGTCCGCGAGCAGATAAAGTTCACTCGTCAAGTAAACGAATCCGGTGACAAGAGTGCAACAGTTACACTAAAGTTTTGTCCAGATCACCATAGAGTCTATCTAAAAGAAGTGGTTCCATCAATGCCTCTAAAATATCGCATCATGACAAAGATTGCTCTAAAGATAGGTGCCATACACATCGAACTTTTAGATCATATGAGCTCTGATCTGTGTTTTTACTGTAAATATGGTTCTGGTGGATTTGGTAAAAAAACTGAACTACCTCCAATCTAAACTGGCGGAGCCACAATCTTTACTCTATTTGGTGTATCATGATGGCAATTTTTACCGCACACTGGACATTTTTTTCTATCCAATAATATACACTGACATGTATGCGATGTAAGAAAAGCATCTGCTGCCTTTGTATACTCTCCAGTACCGTTACAAAATTGGCATGGGGTGTCAAGTAGTTCTATGTGACCTATGCCTTTGCATACTGAACAGTGTGACATTGGTGTATGATTGCTTTACTATGTAAAAAACATTAAGATATACTCGTAGATAAGATTATACAGAAAACTAATCATATCATAAACAATGCCCATAGAGGATGTTGGAGATCTTGTAAATGCACTCGATAATGCAGGGATGCTAAAACGTGTTACAGTTCAAGTCGATACAGAGTTGGAGATTGCAGAGATTCTGCGACGTACAATGTATGCAAAAGGTCCAGCTATACTCTTTGAAAACGTCAAAGGTTATGAGATGCCAGTTCTTGGTAATGCGTTTGGTTCTGAAAAAATGTTACAGATTGGACTTGAAATGGATGATTTTACCGATATCGGTTCAAGAATCGTAGAGATGACTCGTATGGAGATGCCATCTAGCACCATGGGAAAAATTAGAAAATTACCCGAGATCTCAAAAATGGGTAAAGCATTTCCAAAGCTCGAAAAAAATGGTCCGGTAACATCAGTTATAGAAGATTCTCCCTCGTTCTCAAAGATGCCCATACTGAAGAGCTGGCCAAAGGATGCTGGAAGATTCATCACGCTTGGTCTAGTTGCAACAAAACACCCAGAGACTGGTGTTAGAAACCTCGGCGTATACCGCATGCAGATACTCGATGATACGCATGCTCTAATGCACTGGCAAAGACACAAACGTGGAGCACAACATGCCAAGATAAACAATGGCAAAATCGAGCTAGCAGTAATTCTAGGTGCAGACCCTGCAACCGTTTTTGCATCCATTGCCCCAGTACCAGAAGGTCTTGACAAGTATCTGTTTGCAGGAATTACAAGAAAATCTGGAATAAAGACTGTAAAATGCAAGACAGTAGATATTGAGGTTCCAGCAAATGCAGAGATTGTTCTTGAAGGATATGTAGATTCAGATGATATGCGCCCTGAAGGACCGTTTGGTGATCACACAGGATACTATACTCCAGTGGAAGAGTATCCTGTCTTTACACTAACTGGCATGATGAGGAGAAGAGATCCAATATATCTTACCACAGTAGTTGGCAAGCCAATACTAGAGGATGCATATATTGGCAAAGTGATAGAGCGCGCCTTTTTGCCTCTTTTACAGATGCTCCAGCCAGAGATTACAGACTTTGCAATGCCTCCAGCTGGATGGTTTCAAGGAATGGCCATAGTGGCAATCCGTAAAAGTTATCCAGGTCAGGCCAAAAAAGTAATGATGGGAATGTGGGGTACAGGCCAGCTTGCACTCACAAAGACGATCATAGTAGTAGATGAGGGCATAAACGTGCATGATATGGACGATGTGATCTGGGCCATGACCACAAGAGCAGATGCAGCAAGGGATACTGTAATTATAGATGGGGCACCAACTGACACTCTAGACCCTGCATCACCTAGAGTAAACCATGGCTCAAAGATGGGTATAGATGCCACACAAAAAACAGCAGAAGAAGGATACGAGAGGGAGATTCAAATTCCAGTCTGTGCAGATAAAGATACAGTAAAACGCGTCGATCAACGCTGGTCAGAGTATGGACTCTAGCGCTCTCTAATTGTTTTGTAAAAATTGTCGCGCTCTAAAACTTTGTATCCCATCTGGCGTATGGATTTTACAATACGTTTGTCAGTGAGCTCAGTTGAGCGTGCCCCCGTACACGAGACAACCTCTTCGCCTATGAGCGTACCACCAAAGTCATCTGCACCATGTTGTAGTGCAATCTGTGCCATTCCAACCCCGTTTGTAAGCCATGAAGATTGAATGTGTTCGATGAGGCCGTAAAAATATAGTCTAGATATGGCAATCATGCGTAGCAAGTTTATTCCTCCGGTTTTATAATTCAAGCCTGGATCATCTTGCATCTCTGTATTGTTTGACTCAAAGCTCCACGGTATAAACGCCATAAAACCTCCTGTCTTTTGCTGTAATGATGATACTAGTTCAAAATGGGTTGCAATATCAGATACAGATTCAACATGTCCATACATCATCGTAGCAGATGAAGGAAGACCTATCTCGTGAGCCTCTTGCATTATTCGTATCCAGTCTGCACTCTTTATTTTTTTTGGACTGATTACATCCTTTACAGAGTCTACCAATATCTCAGCTCCAGCTCCTGGAACTGACTGCAACCCTGCATCCTTTAGTCTAGATAGTATCTCTCTTGTAGATGATCTCTCTACCTTTGCTATAATATCGATCTCTGATGCAGAGAGGGCATGAATACCTACCATTGGAAACTTTGAGCGGATCATTGAAAAAGCACTCTCATAATATTCTAGTGATAGATCTGGATTGTGTCCTCCCTGTATGAGTGCCTGCCGTATGCCAAACATATCATATGCTGTTTTAACCCTTGACTCTATCTGCTCTAGGGTCAGTGTGTATGCTTGTTTATCATTGGGAGATCTATAAAATGCACAGAATTTACAGTCCGTGATGCAGACATTTGTATAGTTTAAGATGATATTGTTTACAAATGATGCTTTTTTACCATAAATCTTTCTTGTAAGATATCCGGCAACCATTCCCATCAGGTGTACATCTGGAGATTCTAGCATGCGGATGCAGTCATCTTTTGTGAGTCTAGTACCAGCTAGTGATCTCTCTAAAATATCTCCAATCTCACTAGAGGATATAGTCTGCCAAACCTGAGCCAATACATAATATCTCTCTGCACGGTTAATAACCTTTGATTTATCACCTCTGAACAAATTGAGCAGATGAACTTGCAGAACCGTATCTTGCAAAATCAAATTAGAGATTTAAACTCTGCAATAGTCATCTTGATTTATCATGCCCACAATGGTTATTTTACACACTATTTTTAAGTGGGTTTAGAATATGCACCATTATGGTAAGCGGCCTTCAAATACGTATGAATCGTATCATGAACCAAGGACGTATGTTGTGCATACCGATGGATCATGGAATATCAAATGGTCCAATACTAGGTCTAAAAGATCCACATAAAATAATATCAAAGTGTGCAGGTAACGGACTGACGAGCGTCATAATAAATAAAGGAATTTTAAAATCAATGCCAAACCCGACAAAGATTGGAATTCTAGTACACCTCTCATCTAGCACATCACTTTCATCTCAACTAGATCGTAAAGTGTTGAATGGAACAGTTGAAGAGGCTGTAAGACTTGGTGCTGATGGCATATCACTTCATATCAATATAGGTGGAAGTGATGATGCAGAGATGCTCTCACAGTTGGGCAAAGTCTCAGACGAGTGCCACATGTGGAATATGCCACTTTTGGCAATGATGTATCCACGTGGAGAGAATATCAAAGACCCACACGATGCAGATACAGTGGCACATGTAGCAAGAATCGGTGCAGAATGTGGCGCAGATATCGTAAAAACAGTATACACAGGTGATCCTGAATCGTTTGCAGAGATTGTAAAGAGCACACCTGTACCCATAGTCATAGCTGGAGGTCCAAAGATGGATACTGATGAGGATCTCTTAAAGATGACTCACGATGCCATAAAAGCAGGTGCCAAAGGTGTCACATATGGTAGAAACATCTTTGCCCATAAAGATCCAGCTGCCATCTCTAGTGCACTAGCGGATATTATATTTAGATCTAGCTCTATAGACAATGCCAAAAAGCGGCTGATCTAATATGAAAGAGCTCATAGTGGCTCCAAAGATGCCAAGATCAAAGTTGGATGCATTCTTTTCAGAGTTAAAACAAGAGGGAATAAAGACAGTGTATACAGACCCAAAGAACATATCTGGCTCAAAGTTGGATGCACTCTGGTCATCCAAAGATGCCAAATATGTCATAATTGATAAAGATGCAAAAAAGATTCGTGGTAAAAAAATTGGCAGACGCTTTAAAGTAGGATCAAACTTGGATATCGACGAGATACTCGTACATGCAAAGAAAGGACTAGATTTTGTCATTATAGAGGTCAAAGACTGGAAGATAATACCTCTAGAGAACATTATCGCAAAACTTCATAGATTGCACACTCGCATACTTGCTATCGCCAAAGACCCTTCAGAGGTTCGAAAGATGTTCTCGATATTGGATATAGGAGTCGATGGTGTCATATTTGATGCATCCTCGATATCAAAAGTAAAAGAGGCTCTACTGTACATGGGTACAAAAAGTTTCAAGATGCAAAAGGCCACTATAACTGAGATAAAAGAGGTTGGAGATGGAGAGCGAGTCTGCGTAGATACTGCATCAATGTTGCATCGCGGGGAAGGTATGCTGATAGGCAACAGATCAAATTTTATGTTTTTGGTGCACAACGAATCAGTTGGCTCATCGTTTACATCCCCTAGACCATTTCGTGTAAATGCTGGAGCCGTACATTGTTATACACTTGGAGTCGACGGCACTACAAAATATCTCTCAGAGGTTGAGACTGGTACTGAAGTGTTGGTGCTAGATTCAAAAGGAAAGGCTAGACGTGTGACAGTTGGAAGATCAAAGATAGAGCGCCGTCCAATGCTAATGATAAAAGCCAAAGTGGGATCAGAGCTAGGAGGAATCATAGCACAAGATGCAGAGACGATACGTTTTATCCGTTCTAGAGGCGACCTCGTATCTGTAACACATCTTAAAAAAGGTGACACTGTTCTAGTTTATGCAAAACCTGCAACTGGAAGACACTTTGGTATGGAAGTATCTGACGAATATATCCTAGAAAAATGAAATACAAAATGTGTGCAAGCATTGCACAGAAAACTCCTCGTACAATAAATTCTACCTTGCAAAAAGCCCTTACAGTATGCGATTATGCAGAACTACGACTTGATTTTTTAAAACCTAACGATGTGCCAATAGCATTAGAGTTATGCAAGAGCAAGATATCAAAGACCATATGCACACTCCGTCCAAAATCCCAAGGGGGAGTATTTACTGGAACAGAGAGAGAGCGTATATCTATAATGAAATTAATAGCAGAGTATAATCCATATCTTTTGGATGTAGAGTATACTGTGATTAAAAAAAATCCAAATCTCTACAGATACATATCAGATACAAAGACAAATGTGCTCTGCTCGTGGCATGATTTTAAAAGAACACCTAGCATTAAAGAGTTGCACTCAAAGATGGCTCTAATGGAAAAATATTCAAAATATGTCAAGATCGTTACCATGGCCGTAAAGCCCTCTGATGCAGCGACGATCTTGGCTTTGTACTCTAAAAGATCAAAGACAAATTTGGTTGCCTTTGCGATGGGTGATTTGGGCAAAATCTCGCGCCTATTGTGCCTGTATTTGGGCAGTCCGTTCACATTTGTCTCACTTGGTAGAGCAATAGCTCCAGGACAGCTCTCAGCAAGACAGATGTTGGATACATTGATCGTTTAAATTTCCACATTTTGTACTAGTTGTATGACAGGAACGTATGCAGTTATCGGAGACCCAATAGATCACTCCATGTCTCCGCTCATACATAATGCAGCGTTTAAAGAGCTCAAAATGGATTCATCGTACATTGCATACAAGATAGGCAGAGACGAGCTAAAAGATGGTGTAGAGTCTATAAAGAATGCACTTTTATCTGGTTTTAATGTTACAATACCTCACAAGGTAGAGATTTTAAAGTATCTAGACTCGTATGATGATGATTGTAAAAAAGTCGGAGCTGCAAATACAGTATCGATATCAGATGGAAGATTGTCTGGATATAATACTGACATGGAAGGTTTTTTGGATCCATTGCGTGAACGTAATATTGACATAAAGGATATGGATGTACTCGTACTAGGTGCTGGAGGTGCTGCAAGAGCCATAGTTGCATCTCTTGCAAGACAGAGAGTATCTAGTATTACAATTGCAAACCGTACAAAAAGTTCTGCAAAAGCATTACTCGAGTTGGCCGACGTGCAGATAGAATCCATACACGATGCACCAAGATTGGCAAAGAGCGCATCATTAATTGTAAATGCAACCTCACTTGGTTTAAAGAATGAACAAAGTATAATACCTGCAGAGTCTATGAATGCAGATCAGATCATATACGATCTAGTGTATAGACCGATGAAGACAGAATTATTGCGCGAGGCTACAAAAGCTGGATCCATTATAATATATGGATACGAGATGTTGCTTGGACAGGCGTGCCGCTCTTTTAAGATATGGCACAAAATAGATGCACCAAGAAAGGTTATGAGGCGTGCAATCGTTGGAGGTTTTTAGATGGCAGATACAGTACGAGCTAGAGTATATGGTGCAATATCTCTAGTCAATGCAATAGCTGCCAAGAAAGGTGCAACACTTGGGGTAGATCTTGTAACAGAGGCAACTGTAACAAAATCAAATGGCAGTGGGATCTATGTAAAGAGTAAAAGTGAGAGACTAGTCTCTAAAACAGTAAAGAGGTCAATCTCAAAGAGACTATTAAAATCGCATAAAATTACCGTATCTTTGAGCACACAGATACCTGCCGGATATGGATTAAAGAGCTCTAGTGCCATATCAACTGCCGTTGCGCTAGCGTGCGCAAAGCTGTTCTCAAAAAAGATAGATGATGATAAAGTAATACGCGCCGGTGTTGCAGCATCCATGGATGCTGGAGTGAGTATCACTGGAGCGTACGATGATGCATGTGCTTGCTATTATGGTGGATTTTGTGTAACTGACAATTGGAGAAAAAAACTCGTCGTTGCAAAAAAGGCTCCACGCAATCTGCACGCAGTAATATACATACCATACAAAAGAGCACGTGGTAATCCAAAACGCTTGCGTCAAATGTCCAAAACATTTAGGCGTGCATGGGAGATGGCGCGTTTGGGTGATTATTGGAATGCGATGATTCTAAACGGCGTTGCCGCATCGAGCATACTTAATACAGATCCTAAACTCATAGGAGCACTTGTTGGTGCAGGTGCACTTGGTGTATCTGTCTCAGGCAATGGCCCGGCAGTTGCAGCTGTTGCTAAAAAACCAAATATTACAAAGGTAAAAAAACAGTTTACACGATCACAGGGTCGCATAATTACTATGCCCATAAATTGTAAAAAGGCGCACGTTTATGTTTTGTAGCATAGCAAAATCAAATCTTGTAGGGGTTATAAAATGTCCTGCAAGTAAAAGCTATACACATAGAGCTATATTTCTTGCATCTTTGGCAAAAGGTAAAAGTATCATATATGATCCATTATTCTCTGCAGATACTAGATCTACAATATCTGCATGCAAAGGATTTGGTGCAGATATTTCAATTAGAGATGATCTATTAGAGATAACAGGAACACTAGAGATAAAACCGGCAAAAATAGATGCGGCAAACTCTGGAACTACAATGAGGATAGCTACAGCAGTTGCATCTTTGATAGATGGTACTAGCACATTGTATGGAGATGCGAGTCTCTCAAAGCGTCCAATGAAGGCCTTGCTAGAATCACTAAGCAAGATGGGTGCAAAGATTGACGCATATGATAATATGCCTCCAATAACCATACACGGCATCATAGAGGGCGGCAATGTGACAATTCGAGGAGATGTATCTAGCCAATATGTATCTGCTTTACTCATGGCCGGTTCGATGAGTAAAAATGGCATAGTTGTAGATATTGATGGGTCACTTGTATCAAAAGACTATGTTGCATACACCATAGAGACGATGAAGAGGTTTGGTGTACTAGTAAAACGCACAGATCTTGGATACTCGTGCGATAGACAAAGATATGTTGCAACAAAGTTTACCGTTCCTTTTGATACCTCGATACTAGCACTGCTTGTTGTAGCAAAAATTCTCTTTGGTGAAAGACTAGAGATAGATATAGGCAGATCAAAGGATGGGCCATCTGAGAGCTCGCACATAATAGAGATCTGCTCAAAGATGGGCATCTCTATCTGCTTTGAGAATGAGAGGTGCATTGTAGAAAATTCTAAAAGTGCAGATACGCAAATAATAGATCTAATAGATCAGCCAGATCTTTTTCCAGCCATGGCAGTACTTGCACTAAAAGGATCCAAAAAGACGATCATAACTGGAATAGGACATACAAAATACAAAGAGACAGATAGGATTACAGTAATCTCTACAGAGCTTGCAAAGACTGGAGCTATTATTACTAAAACCGACGATAGCCTCACCATAGAATGTACTCAGCGATTAAAACCTGCAAAGTTTGATGCTAGAGGAGATCATAGATTATTTATGGCATTTTGTCTAGCTGGTATGTACATTGGAGAGTGCACCGTAACTGACCCTGAATCTGTTGCAATCTCGTATCCAGACTTTATCAAAGATATCTGTACAGTCGGTGGAAAGATCAAACTCTAGTTTTCAATACGAGGTGCAAGATAATAATTTACCTGTGTCATGGAAGGCATCTCAAATAATAGTTTTATCGGTGTCTGTGAACCATATTCTATTCCGACATTGTTGCACGAGTGACCAATCGTACGTACAAGCTGTGTAAGATATTCTATATTGTATACTGAACTAGAGCTCTCTTTGACCTCTAGTGTGGATAGTTCTGGATTGTCTTTAAGCACGTCAATCTTTGCATCTCCAATATCCCCTTTGCCTGAAAACTGGATTCGTTTTGTATTTGAATCTATAGTAACATGCTCTGAGACTTTTTCAATGTTTGATATGACTCGTGTGAGTGCTGTAGGAGATATTTTTATCTTTGAATCTGCCACGATCTTTGGCACAGGGGTATTTACCTCGCGACCTTCGAGTAGTTTGAGATTATAATTCATATTCATTGCACCAGTGATTGTAATGCATAGTTTGTCTTTGCCGTTTATAGTCAAGGCCACTTTGTCATTTTGAGATGCAGCAGTTAGGACATTTTTAAAATCTTCAATCTTTATACCAAACATCGATGTATCTGCTTGAAAAGATTCAAAGGAACGATTTGGGAAAGATACATCTAATAGTGCCACGTGGGCTGCATCCATACCGCGGAACGTTATTCCATCTTTATTGCATATAAACATGGCATCTTCTACAATATTTCCGATCGCAGAGAGAACAGACTTCCACTCGGCCACGTTGGTGATTACAGCTTTAAGCATAGACTGAGTCAGTTTTACAGAGTATTAATCGTTTTTACCAAATCCGATCATAATGGTGGATTTTTTTATAGCGATCAAAGTTATATGCACTGCACCTTGCACCAATTGTGATGTCAAGCTCTATTGGTAAAAGATTGGTATTGACAAGCTTTGGTGAAAGCCATGGTAAATGCATAGGGACCGTTCTTGATGGATGCCCAGCAGGATTAAAACTCGATGAAAAAGATATACAACCTATGCTAAACTGGCGAAGGCCAGGTCAGTCTGTAATTACAACGCAGAGAAGAGAAGGGGATGTTGCAGAGATACTCTCTGGCACATTTAGAGGAAAGACAACAGGTGCGCCCATTGCAGTCATAATATGGAACAAGGATAAAGATTCACGTGCATATGATGATCTTGTAGATACTCTGCGTCCAGGGCATGCAGATTATCCTGCAATGGTAAAATATTCAAAATACAACGATTGGAGAGGAGGGGGTAGATTCTCTGGAAGGTTAACTGCCACGCATATAATGGGTGGTGCAATTGCACGTAAACTTTTAGCGCAGACACTAAAAGTAAAGACAGACTCTTACGTGATTCAAATCGGAGAATATGCAATGCCAGAGTCGAATACAACCCCATCGCAGAAAAAAATCTATTCTACAGATACGCGCTGTCCTCATGTAAAGACTGCATCAGATATGAAAAAAACAATACTAGATGCCAAAAAAAATGGCGACTCGCTTGGTGGAATTGTCAAGTCTGTCACCAGTGGCGTACCTGTTGGATTGGGAGAGCCTATCTTTGATTCAATCGAATCAGAGGTGGCAAAGGCCATATACTCGATACCATCTGTAAAGGGAATAGAATTTGGTTCTGGTTTTGCCGGTTCTAGCTCAACTGGTTCAAAGAACAATGATATCTATAAAATAGATTCAAGAAAAAAGATTATCACAAAGACAAACAACTCTGGTGGCATACTAGGAGGGCTCTCAATTGGCATGCCGATTGTCATGAATATTGCATTCAAACCTGTCTCGTCAATATCGATGCGACAAAGGAGCGTAAAGATGAGTACAAAAAAGAGTATAGATCTTTATATCAAAGGCAGGCATGATCCATGCGTGGTACCGCGTGCACCTCCAATAGTTGATGCACTAGTATCCTTGTCTCTTGCAGACCTTGCAATACGTGGCGGTTTTATACCCCAGGTGATCCACAGTCATGGTCAAGATTAGTCAACTGCGTGAGCAGATAGATGAGATTACAATCCAGATGCTAGATCTTTTCAAGAAACGTGAGGATGTGGTACGCCAGATCGGAATCATAAAGGATGCAAATGGCAAAAATGTCCATGATGAGTCTCGCGAGGAACAGTTGCGAGCCAAAGTGATCAAGGCATGTGCAGATATCGGCCTCAAAGATGACGTAGGTTCAAGATTGCTAAACTTTCTGTTAAGAGAATCGATTAAAGTTCAATCAGATTTAGGTTCACAAAACACACACCTATCTGTATTTGCAAAAGCAAAAGAGATGGAAAAAAAAGGTGCAAAGATAATCCACATGGAAGTTGGAGAACCAGATTTTGCACACCCACCACAAGTTGCAGATCTACTAAAAGAAGCGTGTGTAAAAGGACGTGTAAAATACGGAATGCCAAAAGGATCAGATGACTTGCGAGAAAAAATTGCAAAACATATCTCATCTATATCATCTGAGAACATACTTGTAACACCTGGTGCAAGATTTGCAGTGTATCTTGCAATAGAGACACTACTTGAATGTGGAGATGAGATTATAATTATAGAACCTGCATGGCCTGCATACAGTCAATGTGCAACCAACGCTGGTGTCAAGACACGAATAATCAAAACCAGCATCGAGAGTGGTTGGGAGCCATCATTGCAAGAGATAGAATCAAAGATAAATTCCAATACAAAGATGATCATATTAAATTATCCAAACAATCCAACAGGAAAGATACTCTCTGATAAAATGTTTGACTCGATAATGGATATTGCAAAAGCACACAATATGTATGTTTTAAGTGATGAGATTTACTCTCAATATGCATATACTAAAAAACACAAAAGTATAGTATCATATGGATATGAGAGATCAATTGTGGCTCAATCATTTTCAAAATCACATGCAATGACTGGATTTCGTATAGGGTATGTGGTGGCTGATAAAACCATTGTAAAAAAAATGTCTCAACTGTTGGCCTTGTGTATGACAAGCGTCTGCGAGCCGGTTCAATATGCTGCTATGAGAGTTTTAGATTATAATGTATCATCAAATGCCCATATCATACAAGACAGACTTGATATACTTTACAAAGCTGCAAAAAAAGCTGGCCTAGAGATCGTCCCACCTGATGGTGCAATGTACCTATTTTGTCGCTTACCTAGAAACCTTGACGGCGTGGTAATCTCAGAGAAGCTCTTAGAGTTTGGTGTGGCCGTGGCTCCTGGAGCATCTTTTGGGCAATATCGCAATTATATACGCCTGTCTGCGTGCGCAGATATTGGACAATTAATTAAAGGCATTAAAATAATATCTAACATGGTAAACGCGTAAAATGGGCAAAGTTGCAAAAAATATAGCTATACTAGGAGCTGGCGGAAGCATGGGTTTGTGGTTTGCAAAATATTTTTTATCTTTAAAATACAATGTGACAGGATTTGACTCTGAAAAAGAGATAAAGGTAAAGAATGTGATAAATGCAAACTCACTTGTTGGCGCAATATTGACAGCAGACTATGTCATATTGTGTACCCCTGCACGCAAGACTCCAGAGATCATACGACTCATTGCAAAAGAGATGAAACGAGGTGCATACCTTGTTGATATTGCTTCACAAAAATCAAAGACCTCTTCTGCACTAGCAAAGATACCTGCAAAGATTAGTCCAATTTGTATACACCCAATGTTCGGTCCTGGAACTAGTTCAATAAAAGGTAAAAATGTCATATCGATTCCGATACGCGATGCAAAAAAAGAGCTCACCGTAACAAAACAACTCTTGGCTGGTGCAAACTTTGTCACCATTGATGCAAACGAACACGATAAAAGAATTGCTAGTATACTTGGTCTAACTCACATGGTCAACCTCATATTTGCAAACATTATATCAAAGGATGAAAAGTCAGGTCTTACCGATAAAATGTCAGGTGTCACATTCAAGACACAGAAAATACTAGCCGAGAGTATATTGACTGAATCTCCACAACTCATAGAGTCCATCATATCAAACCCCGAACTACGTCGTATTGCTGAAGAATTTTGGAAAGATATGGGTAGAATGCTTACAAGTGTGCAAGATACAAAGATCGAAGAGATTGTAAATTATATAAACACGTGTAAAGAACGCCTAGATGCAAACTCTGATGTTACAACATCAGTTAAAAAAATGAAAACAATCTCTCGTGTACTAGAAAAATAAAATACACTAGATTCCATTTCGAGTCTGTGATACAGGTTTGCCTTTTTGTATATCCTCTGTTTGGTTGTCGTATTTTCTCTGTTGTGGTAACATGACATAGACACATGCGCCACCGCACATTGTACATGGAACATTATTTCCAGGATGTTGCCCTGTACGCGAGTGTATGCGGGCAGCCTCTTCGGGGTCTATGGATAGGGCTATCTGTGATTCCCAGTCCAAAGTACGCCTAGCTTCTGTCATCTTTTGATCCCATTTGATGGCCTTTTCTCTCATCTTTACAAGGTCTGCAGCATGTGCTGCAATCCTATATGCAATAAGACCTGCCTTTACCTCTTTGGAGTTTGGTAATGCAAGGTGCTCTGATGGGGTTAGATAACACAACAAGTCGACTCCTTTACTTGCAGATATTGCAGCTCCTATTGCACTTGCAATGTGATCGTGTCCAGAAGCCACGTCTGTTACAAGAGGTCCTAGAACATAATAAGGCACATCGCCTATGAGCGATTTTGCAAGTCGCACATTTGCTGCAATCTCATCTAGTGGAACATGTCCTGGACCTTCTACCATTACCTGGACATCTTTTTCATGTGCTTGTTTTGTGAGTCTTGCCACGTTTATCATCTCTTGCACTTGTAGTTCATCGTGCGAGTCTAGTATAGAGCCAGGGCGTAGTGCATCGCCTAGACTAAATGTTACATCATATTTTCTTGCAACCTCTACAAGATAGTCATAGTTTGAATAATATGGATTTTCTTTTTCATACTTTAGCATCCATGCAGCTGTAATTGTTCCACCTTTGCTTACTATGCCACCATGGCGTTTCACATGCATTATGCGCTTTGCAATATCTTTTGTAATCCCCGCGTGTATGGTAGTATAGTCTACACCATCTTTGGCGTTGTTTTCAAAAGCGCGTAAAAAATCATCCTCGGTCATATTCATGGGGTTTTTATGATTCATTATTGCCTTGTTGTATGCTTCATATATTGGAACAGTACCAAATGTGATTGGAGCCTCACTCATTAGATCTAAACGAATCTGTCCTACATCTCCACCATCACTCAAGTCCATTATGGTATCTGCATGATATTTTATTGCTGTATGTGCTTTCTCAATCTCAGCATCAATGTCTACGTTCAAGGTAGAGGTGCCAATATTTACATTAACTTTAGTCTTTAATCCCTTGCCTATTCCAACATTGTGTATCTGCTGTGGTCTTGCAGTGTTACTAGGTATTATGACCGAGCCCTTTGCAACTGCACGTACTAGCCATGGTAGCTCTACATCTTCATCTTTGGCAACTAGACGCATTTGATCTGTTGGAACCCCACGCCTTGCCGAGGACATTTGTGTGACCATGTATGTTTGAATACTCGTACGTGATTTAAGTAATAGCGATCATTACAACCAATTTTACCTAAAACCGTTAGATAATTAGAATACCCATGTACAAACATGTTGATGAATGCGCTAACCATTGCAGGATCAGATCCTTCTAGTGGTGCTGGAGTACAAAGGGATCTACAAGTGTTTGAAAGATTGGGTCTTTACGGATTATCTGCTATTACTGCGATAACAAGTCAAAATACCCATACATTTTATGGAACCGAATCTGTATCGGCAAAATCAATTCTAGGACAGATTGATGCAGTACTAGATGATTTTGATATATCTGCCATAAAGATTGGTATGTTGCATACCATTCCGACTATGCGCATCGTACAAAAACGCCTCATGGATGTCAAATGTCCTATTATAGTAGATCCTACGGTATCTTCAACTACTGGTGGCACGCTTTTACCAAAAAATCTAGTCAAAGAATTTCAAAAACGTATAGTCCCATTAGCATATGCTATAACTCCAAATGTGTATGAATGTGGTATCATATCTGGAAAAAAATGTCGAAATGTTTCTGAAATTACAACATCTGCATCTATCTTGACAAAGATGGGAGCCAAAAATGTTCTAGTTACTGGTGTAATGTCTGTAAACGTTGTCAGAGATTATGTGTTTGGAGATGAGACATTTTTCATATCTCATAAAAAAATCAACTCTGAAAATCGTGGTAGTGGATGTACATTCTCTTCTGCACTTGCTGGATACATGGCAATGGGATATTCTTTTACAAAATCAGTCAAAATGGCAGGAGAATTTGCTCAAAAATTTATCATCGATGCAAAAAAAATTGGAAAAGGATTTCCCATCGTCGGATCAAAAAGACATAATCCATTAAGAGATGATCTTGTATATGCAATATCTAAATTTTCAAATATGAAAAATGCATATATGTTCATACCTGAATGCCAAACAAATTTTGTATATGCAAAGCCAAATCCAAAAACCATAGACGACGTGTGGGGTATACAAGGACGTATCGTACGTACAGGAAAAAATGTCACAATATGTGGAAGAATAACACTAGGTGGGTCAAGGCACGTGGCCTCTGCTATAATCGAGATGTGTAAAAAATTTCCCACAATCAGAGCTGCAGTAAACATGAGATATAATGAATCGACCATTAAAAAAATAAAAGATGCAAAAATGCACATGTCAAGCTATGATCGAAGTTTTGAGCCATCTAGTATTAGAAAAGCCCAAAGTGGTAGTATGACATGGGGCATACGCGAGGCAATTAAAGATGCAAAAACTCCTCACGATGTCATATTCCATACGGGGGATCACGGAAAAGAACCCATGATTTTGATCTTTGGTAGTACGCCATCTGATGTATTGGGCAAAATTGCAATGATAATCTATCCATAATTTAGGTAATAGATCTTGTACATATTGACAAAAAATCAATAGACCGATGCGTATTCTCATAAAGATAGATCAACTCTTGACTAGATACTGTATGAGCAGACAGATCAAAATGTCAAGTATGACAAAAACGGTAATATCATGCGCAGACATGTTCTGCACAGTGATGTGCTATACGGTGTCAGATAAAGGCAGTGCAGTATATGAAAAATAATACATGAAACAAGTCATTCAACCATATTCCTTAAACATATGATATAGTGACAATCTCACATGGATATACTCGTCAGTATTATACTTGTAGTAACTGGACTTGCTATGCTATGTTATGGTGGAAATTGGCTTGTCGATGGTGGCATCGTAATAGCTAAAAGATTCCGTATCAGCCCACTGATAATAGGAATGACCGTTGTAGCATATGGAACATCTGCTCCAGAACTTGCAACTAGTCTTGCAGCTGGAACTCATGGTGCAATAGTGTTGGGTAATGTGGTGGGAAGTAATATTGCAAACATTGGAATGGTTATTGGCATAGCTGCAATTTTGACTCCACTTGCCATAAAGAAACGTATAGTCCGTACAGTCGTTCCAATAATGATTGGATTCTCTTTACTACTTGTGGTACTCTCTTTTGACGGAGAGTTGAACATATATGATGGTACACTCTTGTTGGGATTGCTTTTAGCGTTTACCATCTATACATACAAAACAACTCGCTCTATGACAAAAAACAAACAAGAAAAAATAAAGATTGATAAAAAATCCATTGTAAAACTTGTATTTGGTGTGGCATTGTTGTATGTAGGTTCTATACTTGCAGTAAACAACATGGTGGATATTGCTAATGATGTGGGCATCTCTGAAAAGGTTATAGGAATTACAGTTCTTGCAATAGGAACATCGTTACCAGAACTAGTAACATCAATTGCAGCAATAAAGCGTGGAGAGACAAATATAGGAATTGGAAATATCATTGGAAGTAACATATACAACATATTGATGATCGTTGGAATTACCTCGATAATATTTGGTATAACTGTTCCAAAATCCATAGAATTTGATTATATAGTAATGATGGCATTTGGACTTGCAATGTTGATTGCATTTCGTGGAAAAATAAACATGACTATAGGTATTATCTTGGTTGTAGCATATGCTATGTATATGTTATTTTTGATTACAAACTAGGTTACATGATCGTTTTTATAGCGAAATTGCTTTGCTTTTACCAACTCGAAATACGATCCAAAAGAAGTCGAATCTGCATTATCTAGAAGATCATGTGACTCATTATCATCAAACGTACGTAGTATTTTGTACATGGTATTTCGTTCTGCTGCCCTTCTTCCAATCTGTCGTACAAGAGAGCGTATCTGTGATGGGCGTAAAAGCTGACCATGTTTGGAGCCAGCAGATGTTGAGATGCTCTCGTTTATGAGTGTCCCGCCAAAGTCATTTGCACCCCATGAGAGTAAAATCTGTGCCATCTTTTGACCTTCTTTTACCCATGACATTTGTATATTCTTGATACTATCGTTTAACATAATGCGTGATACTGCATGTGTTAGCATGACATCTGTGGCACTAGCTCCTGTGCTTTTACATTTACCATTATGATACATTGGAGCCTCATCGTGCACAAATCCAAGCGGGACAAATTCTGTAAATCCTCTAGTCTCATCTTGTATGTCTCGGAGCAGTTCTATATGGCGTGCTTGATGGCCTGCACTCTCACCATGACCGAACATCATTGTACAAGTTGTATGTATTCCAAGACTGTGCGCAGATTTTATCACATCAATCCATTGCTTTACGGTAATACGTCCAGGTGATATTCTATCGCGCATCTCTTGATCTAAAATCTCAGCTGCTGTACCTGGCAACGTATCAACTCCTGCCTCTTTGAGTCGTTTTAAAAACTCTAGTACACTTGTATTGTTTTTGAGTGCACCATACAGTACTTCTTCTGGAGAGAAACCATGTATGTGCATATCTGGAATCTCTGTTTTTATCGCAGAGCATATGCTCTCGTATAGATCTCCTTTCATATCTGGTGGAAGACCTGCCTGTATGCACACCTCGGTGATTCCAATATCGTGAGCCTCTTTGGCCCTACGTACAATCTCATCTACGGGCAACATGTATCCTTGCTCTTCTCTAAAGTCACGACTAAATGCACAAAAGCCACACTGTTTTACACAAACGTTTGTAAAATTCACATTTCTATTTACAACATATGTTACAGTATCTCCAACGCTTCTCTGACGTAGTTTATCTGCTACCATGCCTACTAGATGAAAATCCAAACCTTTTGCACCCAAGAGTGCTTCACCTTGCATCGAACTAATCTTTCTCCCAGAGAGTGCATCATTCAAAGCATCTGAGATGGTAGAATCTGCATACTTTAACAGAGATTCTATACTTGTTGCCATATCTATCTCCTAACGTGACCGCATTCATCAGCCATTGCATAAATTTTTACGCGTAACACCTCTGGTATCATTTTGAGAAATTCAGGATACGTTGCAAATCTACACTTTAAAATAAATCCAGCATCTGCTGTAATCTTTTTTACTTTTTCAATTGATGGCCAAGGCATCTCGGGATTTACATAATCTGGAGTTACTGGAGATATTCCACCCCAATCATTTACCCCAACGCGCAAAAAATCCCCAAATATATCTGGAGAAAGATTTGGTGGTATCTGTATGTTCATCTCTGGCATCATTATCCTTGCAAGGGCAACGGTTCTTGCAAAATATGTGTTATCTGGAGCTGGATTATCTCCCATTATCGTTTGTGGTTTTGGGACAAAGTTTTGCACAATGACCTCTTGTATATGTCCATACTGCTTGTGCAGAGTACGAATAACTTCTAGTGATCTTGTTGTCTCTTCTTCACTCTCGCCTATTCCAACTAGTATTCCAGTAGTAGTGGGAATTTTTGCCCTACCTGCATTCTTGATTACATCTATTCTCACATTTGGGTTTTTACTTTGTGCTAGATGATGTGGCATATTTTTTTCTGCAAGACGTGGACTAGAATTCTCAAGCATGAGACCGATGCTTGGATTTGTATCTTTTAATGCAAGCATCTCTTTGTACTCTAAATTGCCTACGTTTGTATGTGCATAGAGTCCTTCCTCTAGAGCAATCTGTGAACAAAATGCTGCATAATCTGGCGTATTTGAAAATCCGTTATCTTTTAGCCATCTGCGAGCCACATTGTATTTCTCCTCTGGTCTCTCACCTGCTACAAGAAGTGCTTCAGTACAACCATATTTTTTCCCTAGTCGCATCATATGGCGCACCATCTTTGGCTCCATAAATGCTGGCGTTGAATCTGGTTCGCGTTTGTATGTGCAATACGTACATGTATCTCTGCAGAGGTTTGTCATATTTATGAAGACTTTGTTGGAAAATGTTACTAAATTACCTTTGTATGTATTGCGTATATTACTAGATACTGCAAACAGCTCTGATGGATCATGACGTGAATCTTCCATGGCGTATAATGCTTGCTCAAAATGGGGACTCTTTCCATCAATTGCAGCGTTTAGCACATCAGAGTGCAGAACAATCTCGCTCAACTGTACTGTAAGTGGGTGTGCGTTTATTTAATCTAGTTGTCTGGCCGTTGCTCTAAGGTAAGCGTCAACTCTGTTTTTTGTCCATCACGAAGTATTCCAAGAACAATAGAATCATCAACTGACTTTGACCTTTGTAGATACACGAGTATATCATCTATACTTCTGACATTCATGCCATCAATCGTCAATATGATATCTCCTCCTAGAGAATAATCGCGCCCATCAACAGTTTTGATCATGTCGTGGCCTCTTAGACCTGATTTTTCTGCTGGACTATCCTTTGATACTGTAATTACTAAAAATCCTCTAGTATCGTCCAACCCTATTATCTCTGCTAGATCAAGGTTTATGTCAATACCACTTACACCAATCCATGGGTGACGATACTCTCCATCTCGTATCAGATATGGGACGATCTTTGCAATTGTTTGGGAAGGCACTGCAAATCCAACTCCAGCAAAGACGCCGGTATTGGATTGTATGGCAGTATTCATACCGATCACATGACCATACATATTCAAAAGTGGTCCTCCAGAGTTACCTGGATTTACTACAGCATCTGTCTGTATCACATCGGGTATCTGAAATGGTGTATCTCCTGCTGGAAGCAGCCTTCCTCTTTGACTTACAATCCCTGCAGTCATCGAACCTGAAAGTCCAAATGGATTTCCAATAGCTGCAATGGCCTGTCCGACTTTTAACTGTGAAGAGTCTCCTAGCTGTAGAGGAGTTAGTATATCATCAATTGTATTTACGTGCAGCACGGCAATATCCGTATACTCGTCGGTTCCGACTATCTCTGCCATGTAGGATCTTCCGTCCAGAAATGTTACGACTAGTTTGTTAGAGTCATCTACTACATGTTCATTGGTTATTATGTGCCCTTGTGAATCATATACAAATCCAGAACCAATACCAAACATGTCTGACGATTGTTTATTTTCTATACTGACTGTACCTGATTCAGATTTTACAAATAATTCCTCTAGGCCAAGTATGCTAGTATTACTTGACGCTGTGACAGATTCGATCATTAGATTCTGCTGATGAAAATCAGTTTGAATTCCGTGTGGTGGAAAGATAAAGATTGCAAATACTGCAACAACAGCAATTGCTCCAAATGCACCACCTAGTAGCATCGATGCTTTTTCCATAAATATTCTGATGTCATGTCCGCTATAACTTTTTTTCTTTAAGAATTTACTTGTGCCGATCGTAAAAATACAAAAAGATATTTTTAGAATATAATATGATCGCTTTTATTCACTTTTGCGTGTCAGCATGGCATAATTCATTCATATTGGATGAATTATGGCATTATAACTTTTGCAAACATTATTAATTTTGTATCTTTGTATTATCATATTGTTTGGAAAGAAAAAACTGGTGCGACGAGAGGTGACATTGACAAAAAAAGTGTGTGATAGCATACTATCATATGCAAAAATACGTCATCCAAACGAGGCCATATTGATTTTAAAAGGAAGATCCAAGAATGGGATTATACGTATAGATGCACTCGTAGTCCCTCCTTTTTCACATAGTGGTCCAACCTTTGCTGGATTCCCACACTCATTTTTACCATTTGATTCAAGCTATGTTGGGATGGTTCATACACATCCAAGTGGTACTGCACAACCATCTGTAGAGGATCTACACAATTTCTTTGGCCTAGTCTCAGTTATCGTACAATACCCATACAAAGAAAAAGACATCTATGCATGGTCTAGTGCTGGAGAGCGAATAAATCTTACAATAGAATGATTGGGATCTTGCAGCGTATATTGGTTAGCCTTATATGGCATTTCAAGTATACTAATGCATGTTCAATTACAAGACTTATATCATATTTTTAGTGGCTTCATTGGTGATCAGCATTGGTATACAGATGGTTTTACCATTTCCATATGGACTAGGTGTTGCATTGGCACTTTTTATCGCATTTCCATTCTTTCTGCGTAGACGTTACATGGGACGAACGAGTGGATATGGTGGAAGTATGTTTGGCATGGGTTCAAATCCAGAACAACAAACTCGTCCAATAAAATACGTTTGTCTTGTATGCAACAACCAACACAAATCAAGCGAATGTCCAAGATGCGGATCTAAAATGAAACGTGCAGATTTTTAATCTAGTAAAACTGAAAGACTAGAATAAAACCCATGTGCATTAAAATTTGTAAATGTTGGAAGACTAGCGATGCATTCTTGGATTTGAGATTTTATCAAGCGAATTTCCTATAAAGACAAATGCCAATCCAGCTATTGCGATCATCAATCCAGGTGGCACTATCCACCACCACATACCACGGGCAGCTGCCCCATACGTACCTGCATCATGTAAAATCTGTCCCCATGTAGGAAATGAAGGATCTCCTAGTCCAAGAAAACTTAGGCCTGCCTCTGTAGTGATTGCTGCAGGAACTGATATTGCCACACTTGCAAATGCATATGGTAAAAGCTGAGGCAACATGTGGTGTATTATGATCCCGATATCCTTTCTGCCTATCATACGTGATGCCTCTACATAACTTTGTGTCTTTATCTGCAAAGCCATACTGCGAGCAACCTTTGCAACTCCAACCCAACCAAAGGCCATCAAAAATAAGACCATCACGAATATGCTATTACTTATTGTGACAGATAAAATTATCAAAAATGGCAGAGCTGGAAGAGCATATATTACATCGTTAAAGCGCATCATACTCTCATCTATATACTTGCCATGATATCCTGCATAGACTCCATACAAGAGACCCATGCCGACAGAACCACCTGCCACGGTAATGCCTATAAAGAGAGCAAGTGGTGTACCCCACGCGATACCAATTACCAAGTCACGTCGAAGATCGTCTGTTCCAAGTAGTCCGTATGCCTTACCTCCGACAATTAATGTCGAATCTGTTATGTTTGCAGTATGCGGGGCATTGTACAAACTTGCAGTAATGTAATATGTTCCATGTAGTGGCTCATGTCTATCGGTCTTTGAAAAGACGATAGATTCTGCAGAAATTTCATCTAGGGAAAATGCAAAAACATCTCTATACATTTGCAAGTTTGATTTTATACCCTGATCTGCAGAAAAGATGCGCTCTGTATGCTCTGTAGGGATATCTGAATGGGGGATGGAATCTGAATACAACATCATATCCATGCCGTCGGGTCTTTTGACCTTGATATTCAATAGAGGCGCTCCAGTATATGATAGATCATACTCGTATATGATGTCACTTGGAAAATCATCATAGTGGTATTTTATGGCAAAACTCTGCATAGCCGTGTATACTCCATCAAACTCTACACCGTCTACGGGTATTCCATCTAGGATTGTATGTTCTGGTATGCTCTCGCTAAAGCTAATCGCGTTAACCCATGCAGGAACTGCTGATTTTGGTCTATCGAGCCATGCGTTTGGATCATTCCATTCACGCAAAGTATCCACTGGTGTGCTCACAAGAACTCCGATAGATATTGACACTAAAAATGCAAGTATTGCAATTCCAGCTCTGCCAGATTTTGTATGTAATATATTCCATATAATACTAGTATTTGATACACTCATGACCTTCTTACCCTCGGATCAAAATACCCGTATAACAGATCTGCTACTAGTATACTAGCAAGAAAAAATACTGTAAGCGTGTATGTTGCTCCTATGATTACGGGAAGATCAGTCACGGTTATAGCTTCAAAGTAGAGCCTACCCATTCCTGGCCAATCAAAGACAGCTTCGGTTATGATTGCTCCACCAAGAGAACCTGAGACACTCAAGGCAAGTATTGTGATGATTGGAGGTGCTGCATTGCGAAGTGCGTGCGAATACACAATCTTTCTTTTGGGTATTCCTATGGTCTTTTTTGCTAGTATATGTTCATCTTGCATTGCACCTACCATGAAATTACGTACAAAGTACGACCATGCGCCAAATCCTATCAAAACAATGGTAACAAGTGGCAAGACCATATGATATGCAAGCGATAAGAGATATCCAGGATCACCTGGAGAAATATCTGGTGTGGCTCTTGCAGGAAATATCCTGAGCACAAATGCAAAAAAGAATATCATTAGCATACCAATCCACCATACTGGAAAACTAGAACTGACTACTGCAAAAGCAGACGTGAGTTTATCTTTTGTGGAACCTACTTTTGCAGCAGATGATGCGCCTATGAGAATTCCGATTACAGCTATTATTCCAGTAGAGCTCGTAAAAAGCAACATAGTTCTAGGGAGTTTCTCTGCCAAAATATCCAAGACGTTTGAGGATCCAGCATCGCTAGTCAAAAATACAGCTTGGCCAAAATCTAGCGTAATTATACGATACATTGCGTATCCTATGCGTTGTGGTGAATTCCATGCTTTATCCAATCCAAGTGCTTTTTCCCTCTCGACTATTCGAGTTTGAATATATTCTTCAAATTCAGCATGATCTGAAAATGATGCTGCAATATGTGAATCAGAGGCTAACTCACTACGAACTTGAAATACCACACCCTGTTTTAATACAGAGTCCATGTTTGCGCCAATTAGGATTATTGTAAGAAGCATTGTAATGAACAACACGCCAAACATAGCTCCAACTTTACGTGCAACGTGTGTTTTAAAACCCATCTAGCAGAGAGCACCATCCAAGTTATAATAATTTACAGATCTATATTGCATCTTTTACTTTGCATTTCAAGCACCACTGTGAGCACTGCAAAGATGCCTGCAATAAACAACAAAATCTCTAATGTATTTACAAACTGACTCTCATTTACCTCAATTATCGTAGCACCTGATATTGCCGCTGCTGAATACGTAACAGCAAATATCATATAGTTTGCCATAATGTGAATTAAAAGGGCTGGAATGAAACCATGTCGAAAATACGTCCACCCAAGTATTATTCCAGCTATTGTTGCTTGTGCTATCTTGCCCTCACTCCAAGATTCACCGATAAGTACATGGGCTGCGCCAAACAATATGGCAGTGGCACAGATCAAGATCAAGGTAAATGTTTTTCTTTCAATATGCAAATGTTCGTTTGGATTCCATAGCGACTTTAACATATGGCTTGCAGATACTTTGTGCGAGTATATCATGTATAGGGGAATCCCAATTAACAGAATGCGGAATATACCCTCTTCGATATATGGTGCATTTGATACTTGATAAAAACCAACAAGGTTGTTCTTGATGTCAGGAGGTAACGTCTCCAATCCAAATACATTTTGAACTGCAACTATTATTACAGAGGTTAAAACAAGAATTGAAAACCATTTTGTAGCTTGAAACATATAGTTGGATATGGGCGCTGATCCAAAGGTGCGCATTTTTTCTAGCGCAAAAAAATATCCATGTTTAGGACCAATCATTGAGATGATAAATACTCCAACAGTAATGGCCCACACTATAGCAAAGATTTGCCCTATCGTGATATCATTGATTGCAGATATGGGTGAACCCCCATACATTCCAATTACACTATTTACTGGATACTCGTGATTTATCTCACCACCGATATCACTTGCATAAAATACGTATGCCCCAAGTACTAGAGATACGGCAAGCAATCCGCATATGAATACAGAAAATGCACAAAAAACAGAAGACGCAATCTGACTTGAAACGTCCATATGGCTCTTACCTAGTGAAGCTCTATACTAGACTCTGAAAATCCAAGACCCACCAACGAATCTATTATTGTATCGCGATGATCTCCTTGTAAAAAGACATAGCCTTCTTTTGCCGTTCCACCACAAGCATACTTGTTTTTTAACTCTCTTGCAACCTTTTCAAGGTCATTGAGTTTTGGATCGAGTCCTTCTATCATAGTGCCTTTTTTCTTAAATCTCCTAGTCTCGAGCCTTACGATTATTTTTGCACTATCTTTTGCAAGCTCGCCACATGCACAAAGATCTTTTGGTAGTCCACAGGTGCCACAAATTGTCGCCAATTATCATTATTATTCCGTGTCGTGTCTTTTAAGGTTGTCGTATACATTATGGTGTACAATCTTGATCTGATATAGTTTCATGCGTAAATAATTCAAATTTGATACGTCCTCAATATGCCAAAAATTACAAGATCTTGACTATGATCACAGTACATACATCTTGATCATTCTGAACTGATCAAACTCAAATTCATACTCTTCCAAATTAGATCTTTTTCGTAAATTTGATCCTGCTGTTAAATTAGGATGTTTTGTAACTGTCTAGAGTTTTGAAGTACCATCCACAAGATATACAGTCATGAAAGTTTAGATTTCGTTGCCTACATGTCTCCTTTACACTCATCAATATCTTGTGTGATGTGGCATACTTAGTTGCACAACTTTTGATCGCCTTAACTCATACCAGCAAAAATATGTCACCAAAGTACAATAATCCAATGAAAACAAACAATACGGTATAAAATAAGAATAATAATCAGATAGATACGCGTTTTCTCATCAAGGTGTACTCAAACCGGCATCACAAAACATGTTGTAGACCCATACCTTTAATCGAAGCTCTTGCACGATGTGATCCCATTTTCTTGACATGACAGAATCTCTTAAATGCAGAAAACACTACCTCAATTATCCAACGTTGACCATATCTGATGCGTTTTTTCCACTCTGCTTGGTTTTTTAACATTGCATCATTTGGAGTAAATGCAAGATGCTTTATCTCCTCCAAGCTGCTCACGAACTGCATCGTTACGTGCATAACGACCAGCATGAAGTGCAGAATTTGATCGAACCTTTATCGCAGGTTTAATGCCAAGCTTTTGGCAGCGGTTAAAATTGGCATTTGTATCATACGCACCATCTCCATACAATACGATATTGCATTTGTTCGCAGCTATCTTGGATGCTGCCTTTAACAAGATAGAGAATTGCGAGCTGTCTGTTTTCTCCTCTGTGGTGACTGTAAAAGAGACAATTTTACGAGTTTTAACATTTATGAGAAAATGTATCTTGATAAATCCACGCCGTATCTTCCATTTGTCACGTATCCATTCACCACGCTCATTTAGTTTTATGCCACTACCATCTATTGCAAGATAGATATCTTTTAACTGATCAGATGGACTTTCAGGTGTCTTTATTTTTAGTGCATTTATTCTGCGGTATATTGTGGTATGATCTGGAGCATTTGAACCTAGAGCAGTCTGTACAATTCCTTGACACGCTCTATATGAGATACCTGTATATTATTGCAAGACTCTCAAATAGTTTATCAGAATACTCAAATCGCCTTCCATTCTTTCCTTTATTTTTAGTTCTTACTTGTTTTTTCCAAGATTTGGATTTTTGAATGGTTAGATGCGTGCCCCATTTGACGTATTTGCTATCAGCCATGTATGCAGAACCTCCTGATTGCACACATGTCAGATAAAATCCGTACAGTAAACAATACCATCGTATTCAACGTGGATCATTCCTGATGTTGTTTGTTTGCATGAATAGACCTAATCATGGGGTGATCTATTTGTTTAGGTTTGAATTCTGTTTATATGGTATTTAGGCAGGTTATGCAACTAAGTAGATGTAGCGCCATCATCTGTTCGATGACCGTTTGTAATCTTTCGTATTACCACGTTTGGTCTAATCGCTCTCTCGGCAGTATTGATATGTGAATTAGTTCCAGTCTTCAAGAACGTGAAAAGCATGTCTTGTTCACGCTTTAGTCGTTTGACAAATCTGATACAATTCTTTTCTGCATATTTTTTGGATAAAAGAGACGATAAACGACGCTCGAGTTTTTGTGTATAACATTTGATTTATCACGAATGTTTACAGCATCATGTGAGTCATTTAGGATCTTTTTCAAACATTTTCCAAAAACGATAAATTCGTATGAGGTCAGCTCATGACTAACAAATTAGTCAATAATGCACGATCATATAGATCCAAGTATATCAATAACTGATCCATTTCATGAGTAGACGTCCGACATACGATGAATTGGAAGAATGCGTGAGAGTTTTTACAGAAAAGATTGATGTAATGAGTAAGGAAATTACACTTCTCCGGAATCGACTCGCATATTACGAAAACCCCAACTCTCTACACGCTCACTTGAATATCTAAAAGAAAAACGTGAAAAACGCAAGGCAAGAGAAAACGGCGAATCGCCCCCACCAAAAAAATCAGGCGGCAGTCTAGGCCACAAAGGAACATCACGCAAACATAATCCTTCTAGAACCGTAACTCACACCATGAAAAATACCAAATGCAATTGTGGCGGCACCATGAAATATTCATACACAAAAACACGTGACATTATGACCAGCAGTTGTAGAAGAGACTAGACATGAAATCAGCATGTGCGTATGTACAAACTGCAAACGCGTATGTGAAGCAGAAAATGAGTATGAGGTCAGCTACTCTGCATTTTTGTGCGTAAATACATCTATGTGCATTGTTTTTAAGCATTCCGTGCTTTTTTGCGTATTATTGTATAGCGTTCGCTATGTGTGGTTTTCTCATTAAATGGAGAGAGACATACATCTATGTGCATTGTTTTTAAGCATTCCGTGCTTTTTTGCGTATTATTGTATAGCGTTCGCTATGTGTGGTTTTCTCATTAAATGGAGAGAGACATACATCTATTCGGGACATTATTCCCACAACCATCTTCGTCCACTTGTTAGAGCTTGCCGCAACTAGAACATCGGAGCATTATCTCCATATATTTACTCGCGGTTGTACATCTAACTATAATTTTGTTCAAAATCTCTCCCATCTTTTAGCAACCAGTAAATGACTTTTAGCATCTTTGCTGCCGCTGCAACGACGGCTTTGGAATTGCCTCTCTTTTTTGCAAGTCTTTTGTAAAATATTGCAATTTTGGTGCATGCAACACGTGAGAATGGATTGATTCTACTAAAACCCATCGTAACATTCTACTACCTCTTTTCGTTATGTGGCCATGATGCACCACGTCAGCAGAGTTGCGAACTGATGGAACAAGTCCTGCATATGATTTGAGTTTTTCAGGATCTGAAAATCTTTCAATACTGTCAATCTCTGATGCAATCGTCAAAGCTGTAAAATCAGCAATTCCAGGAATCGTCTTTAGTATCTCTACTTGTGCGTGCACTCTTGTAGATCATCATGTTGGCATCTGTTATTTTCTGATCGTAAAGATGAATAGATGCAAGAAAGCCGTTTATCCTATATGGCCTTGAGGCTTGCGACATATTTGTCGGAAAATGTACGTCCAGGAATCTTTATTCCTTTTTGGAGTAATATTCCATGTATCATAGATGTTCTTGCTTGAACTAGCTTGTGTCTGTACCGGACCAGCTGCCTTTGCTCAACTGTCTTTTTGTTTGGCACATAACATTTGTTAATATATCCTCCACGCAACAAGTCTGCTAGGATTTGTGCATCAACCTTGTCTGTTTTTTTAGTGGATGCTGCAATAGCTTTTGTTTGGTATGGATTTGAGAGAACAACATCAAGATCCAGTCTGTCTGTCATGTATCGAAATAATCCATGCCAAACAGACGATGATTCCATCACGACTTTTACATTCTTTGGTATACTTGTTTGGAAAAGTTTTCTAATGTCTGCATGTCGGTTTTCAACTCGCACGTTTAAGATTACTTTGCCTTTGTTGTCAACCATTGCTATCTGGAGAAATTTCTTATGCGCGTCAACTCCAACAAACATGGACTTGCTCCCAACAGCCCTAGTGTTTTTGTTTGCATTTTGAGGCTTTCTTTTGGATTTGTCATTTAAATAACCATCTGAATTCTTTGATCTCTTGGGCACATATGGTTAGAACTTTCTTGATAATTATGGGCAGGGACGTGACCTCATACGAAAATGATCTACCAAAATCAGGATCATATGGCAAGAATATAATTGCCCTTGTTACCGAATACAGGGCAACAAGAATTCCATATGATCAAATACCTCAACTGGTCAAAACAGCATGCGGTTTGGTTGTTGCAAAATCTATCGTAATTAACATGATCGCAAACGTCTCAGATCTAATGTAAAAAGATGCAAAAACAATAACAAATACAGTTGTCCAATCACCGTTTGTCAATATTGATGAGACATCATACACACGAGATGGACAATTAGTTTGGGCATGGTGCATTACATACAAGAAAAATATTGCAATAATCATGAACAAGAGTCGCGGTGCATATGTTATGGAATGCATACATGGACAAATTTTATGGTGTTGCAGTAACTGATGGATATTCCGTGTACAAGAGCGAGGAATGCATCAACGATGCCTAGGCTCACGAGCTGCGTGCTGCTAAACACATGTCAATGAGACATGGTGGTGCATACAGAAAACTCTATGAAGAGATGTGTATGCTGTTTGAGAATACCAAAAACTATGCCAATTGTGGTGCAAGAGTTCGACATGCATTTGAATACGCATTTGATTGTATGTTGGATAGATATCATAGCTTTGAAATGCCAGAAATGAAGAGGTTGATCAAACGGTTGGTGTATGCCACGGAAACTCTATTTGCATTTATTGAGCATAAAGACATTCCACCTACAAACAATGCTGCCGAGCGTGCATTGCGTGATGTTGTGGTTCGCCGTAAGATAAACAGTCTATGAAAAGAATGTCCAACTTTCTAACATGTGTTTTGACATGGAAAGCACACGGTAAGCGCGTCTTTAAAGAGGTGTTACGTATTGTTTAATAGCTGACCTCATACGAATTTATTTCTAATTTCTGCGATACACTCAGGTATGTCATTATAATCTAGTATTTTACAACCTGCATCTTTCAAATCTGCTTTAGCTAGATCAGAGAATTTTTGATTTATTTCTTCGGATCCCAAATTTTCGATAACTGTATGGAAATTCACATCATCTTCAAACTCATTTTTAATATGCCTGTAATCTGATGCTAATGCAGTGGCTGCATTTCTTGATATTTTAGGCGTAGTTGCTGAAATTGGAATTACCTTCATTGCATCTTGAACTTTGTCATTTTTAAACACAAAATCAAATGTAATTTTTCTATTTTTATGACATTGCACATATCCCATTTCATAATTTTTTGTAGAGAAATTGAAATGGTCTATGTTAATATTCACGGTATTACGAAAAATCATTACTGCATCATAGTTACGATGATTTCGGATAGGGCGATTTTCTACAATACTTATAAAATCTTCATATATTTCATTTAGTGCTGAATCTAGATTTGTTGCATATATTGGTCGAGGTTTTGTAAACTGTAATTTATTACCAAATTTTTCAGATATGTCTGATAAAGTTGTATTTGATTTATGTTCTCCTTTAAATGGTTCAAGAATAATTTTCAAAGGAGTTAGATTTGCATTACGGTGTATTTTTTGTATCATGTCAATATTTGGTATGAATTTTCCAACATATTCATTTGTGTTAGGTTTATTTATCATTACGCCAATATTAATTGGTTCATCTCTTGCGATATCTTCAACGTAACGTGCTACTGAATACTGATAATATGACATTTTATGAAATACCCCTGTAGTTTAAAGCCTGGTGGATTTCTGAGTTATTTAACACAACATTCAATATTTGATCTTTATCACGTTTGACCATTGATTCTTTTACCGCAGAAATATTTTCGTCCCCATAAGATAATTTCCAAGGTAATGGTGCTTCATCCAAATACATTTTCATTACATCAAGACCGAATTCTGTAGTTATATATCTTGAGGCATTATTTAATTTTTTTAAAGTAATGCATCTGAGGTTCCACGGTTGGATTTCAAATCTATATGGCAGTATATTAACACCATTGAAATCATGTTGTGGTCCACCAAATATATGACCATGATCGATTAAAATATACTGCATTTTTTTTGGATCGAGTGAAGAATGAATGAAAAAATAATTCCCCGAATTACGATCAATGTTATCAATAAATATATCAAAAATGATAAACTTTGAAACATCATCTTGATTAATGATGTTGTTTGTATCCATATTTTTTATTCTATCGACATCCACTTCATATCGATCTTGCTTCAACGTTGCAAAATATTCGCCCTCATCAACTTCATTACCTAAATCATCCCTAGCTAATTCTAGGAACTCTTTTGTAAGTTTTATTGTAATACTATCTAATACTGGTAACCCAAAATACTTTCCTATTCTGCAACCGAGATATTCATTGAGATTTGATCTATGATCGTTTTTTGGAGGGATTTTTATCACATAGTGTTTACCATCAGATCCCTTGATCAGATGAGAACTAGTATATACACCACCGGACATCTTATTAGTATAAGATTTAGCGGTTATGACCATCATGGAATTATATCACTATATCATTATAAAATACATTACCTGCTAGTCGCCATATCTTACATCTGCAGAATTGATCGCAGTTTAAATTTCTAGGTGTGGAAATTCCATGTGTTTCAGATCCCTAAATTAACAAAAAACTCCATAATTTAACATCCAGTTGAAACTCGTGAAAGCACCCTCATATTTACCAGAGTATAAATTCGGCATTTTTTTAAAGGTAAGTGCATCATATATGATATGACAGATCTAAGCAAAAGAGCAGCCAAGATGCTATTACAAGGTGCTACGTTGTTAGCTCAACCATGTCCGTACTGTAAAGGTGTACGCGTTATGAAAAATGGTAATGCATTGTGTACTGATTGTGGACGAGAGCCTAAAAATACAAAACAACTAGACGCAGAAATAAAAACACCTCTACTAGAAAAATCAAACCTAGAACGATTAGAAAAAAAATTAAACAACCTCACAACAGAACTAGAAGATGCAGATTCAAAGGACAGAAAAGAAATTCTTGAATCTATAGATATGCTATCCAATATTATATCCAAACTACGTAAATAAAGATTCAAAACTTAGTGTATATAATTGCCAAATCTAAAACGCATCAACGTGTCCCCATATTCGGAGCTTGATTTACTAGCAAACCGTTCTAGTAACACAAATCCTAAAAGTATGCATCTATTATGAACCATTCCAAGCATACCTATAGGATACTCATCACGATCATATGCAATGTGAAATTTAGAACCACCGCGACGTTTTAAATTTTCAATACTAGATATTTTTTTGTATGCATTTGATTTTATAATTTCATCCAAGTTGAATTGTTTTGCAGGTAATGATTTTTGAGACATATTTAACATTGCAGCATGTAGACCGACTATAGTAACATTGAAATCAATTGCATCTATTTTATATTCGGATGGCGATTCATAACGATTATTTGTTATCTTTTGTACCATAATTTTACCATAATTTTTTCCTAGAATTGAAAATTCTACCAACATTTTACCGCATATGATAGAAAGTAACTTTGATTCATCTATAGTGTTTGGGATAAGATATGTTGCCTTTTCCTTTCGAGGTCTGTTGGTTCTAAAGCCCATTATCAGTATATGTATCATACATCGTATAATAATGATGAGTGGATTTTAAAAATACACAACAATTATTTAATAAAACACACACGTGTAAAGAATGAAACTTGGTACTGCATTAATCTTTCTTACATTGATACTTGGAATATTAGCACTTGTCTCTTCTGGATGCGTTGATGTGTTGATTGTGGGGGGAGATTTCACCACAAAAGGATTTCTAATGTGTGGCACTGATACATTTTCTAAATGGAGTTCATCTGTAGTTTCTGATGGCTATGTGCATACGATAAAGGATATACTCAGTACTGCAAAAGATCAAATAATCTCTTATGCCAACCAATAGAGATCAAAATAGTTGGCAAAATAATCCTTTTGATCCTTGTACATGTTCCAACATATCTAATTTTGTGTATGCAAATCTGCATATTTGCAAATTTTAGGCTCGAACATTGTCTCATTTGGTAGCGTATAATCTGCATACAACAGGCGTACCTAAAGTTTTTAATGTGCATGAAATGGCCAATTTGTATGAGTAGCAAGAAAAACAATGCCCCACTCCCAGCTTCGGGCGCTGGCCTGCTACGGTTCTTTGAAGATGAGACAAAAGGCATAAAAATTTCACCTAAAATAGTTATAACAATGCCGATAAGCCTCATCGTTCTCTCATGGTTACTTGATATATTCCTCATATCGTGAGGCAAATGGTGGACTCTTCTGATGATGTATCGAGGTTACACAACAAGTACTCTATAACGCTTGTAACTCCATCCTCTTACTGGATCTCACTTGTAATCTCGATGGTTATAATGTCATGCGTGATAACAATGTCGCAGATTTGGTATGAAATAGGAGAAATTACTGAGATACTTCCTTATCTTAGTGCTGGACTTGTAGTGCTAGCAGTAACACAAGTTATAGATTCAAGACTAATATCGAAAAAAGAATATTCTAAAGCATTACATCAATCATTGTATGGAAGCCTGCTTTGGGCATTGGTACTACTCTCAGGACTAGCAGCTTTTCGAATACTGTCATACGAATCCCCTCCAGCACATTATATCGGTCTTGGAATGATAATCTTTGTTGCCTTTAGGTTTGGCATGCTTACAACTACATTGGGGGTTCAAGCTCGTAAAGCTTGGGCAATTGCAATATTACAACCGACTGCAGTCTTTGTTGCCATGATTCCAATAGGATCTTGGGAGATGACATTGGCACATCCTGTGGCTCTTGGATATGGTGGGATATTTTTTACAATATCTGCTATATGGTCGTATCTTACTGATCGTGCAGGCAGACCACACATAAAGAGCACGCACCATCTCGTGCAAGCCTATATTCGATCAAGATCAAGTGATTTGGGCGATGTAGAGCAGATACTAGAAGAATGGTCAAAATCATCCAAAGTCAACACTGCACAAGTTAGCTTAAAACCTCATGATGGAAAATCCAGCGTTCGACTAGTATTTCCTGGTATACATCCTGGACCATATCATCCAGTGGGAGGTAGTAACATTCCGTATGCGATATACAAGAGTTTGAACTCACAAGCAATGGTCATGCACAGCATATCAGATCATGCAATGAACTTGCCTTCAACGGCACAAGTAGACAACTATATTACTAGTCTTTCAAAATGCTCAGTTTCAAACCAAGGTACATTGTGCACAGAACCTGTCACCGTACAGATAAACCATGCACGTGTAACAGGAATTCTGTTTGGAAAAAACGCAATACTCTTCTTGTCACTCTCGCCATTTGGTACAGAAGATCTACCAGGCTCGATACAAAGCCAAATAAAACAGTATTCTGATAATCGTGGATTTGAACGTACACTTGTAGTGGACTGTCATAACGCAATGGGTGGAGAGATCTCTGATCTAGATTCTGATGACATGGTAAAAGCAGCACGTTCGTGCCTTGATGATCTGATCTCAAAACCTGCATATCCACTTGAATTTGGATATGCAAATTCAGCATCTATGAATTTGGATGTACCAGATCTTGCCTTTGGTGGGATTGGAATTTTATGCCTTAGGGTAAATGGTGTAGAGTATTACATTGGATGGTCTGATTCTAATAATATGGAAAATGGAGTACGTGAATTTGTCGTAAATAATTTTGCAGATGGAGGATATAATCTATTAGAGATGTGTACATCTGACACTCATTTTTCGCACAAACTAGTAAGGACAAGGCAGGGATATCATCAGTTTGGACTTCTTACCCCAAAGGAAAAGATATCAGAGTGGTATATGCAGATTGCTAATAAAGCGCGAGATTCTGTACGACCTGCATCTTTTGAGGTTTTGGAAGGGCAAGCAAATGTATCCATAATGGGATCAAAAATATTCACACATTTTAGAATGGCAGTATCAAACTCATTAAAACTAACTGCCATACATGCGATAATATCGCTTGGATTATTTCTTACTAGTTTTTTTGTAATAAATTAGAAAAAAAAATCATCAAACAAATATGTATAAAAAATTCTGTAATTATGTTTTTTCTATAGTTTCAATTTTTTCTAGATTACCATAAAACTCATCCACAAATGACGCAAATTTGTGTACTGGAACAATAGGAACTTTGTTGGAAAATGATATCTCTTCTTCATATAATGTAACGATAACTGGAACTGCAATAGATTCTTCTGTATGTGCAACATATTGTTTTGTACGTTCTATCTGTTTTAACACTGCACTTGTTATGGCCGATGTAGACGTTCTCTTCCAATGTTTACAGTCTATCAGCATGGCAACTCCTGCCTTTATTCCTATTACATCTATCTCTCTGCGTGGTTTCTTTATTATGTGGTTACGTATAGTGGCAAAACCTACTTTTGAGAGTATCTCCGATACTAGACCTTCAAAGTCTTTCCAGTTTAAATTTGCAGCAATATCGTCAATCATAGCACCTCTCTGTAAACAAAGCATGGCTACACGTAGCTTGTCTCCTGCACTAAACTCAAAAACTTCTCCATTTTGTAAACCAATTTGATTTGCAACTAGATCTAGAAGAATAGATTTTGCACTTGTATGATCCAACTTTGTAACTATAGCAAAATCTTTTACAGACATCCCTCCGATAATTATCGCATCAAGTACGGAGATTGGCAACATCATATAGTGCACATAATGTGTGTTTAGATAAATGTAATTGATCTAGATCATCATATGGTTGAAATTGGATATAACAAAGAGATCATACAATAGTGATAAAAATCTGATCTCACAGAATCCATATACACCCCTCAAAAACCGTGTATGCATGAGAATGCTGTTACTATTGTGTATTTCATCTCTATTTGTAACACCAATAATATTTGCAGAAAAGGGGACAAATCTTGACAGTGTGGAATTTGTCCAATATCTAGATGAGAATACTGCATTAGAAGAGATAAAGATAGGAAATCTAGATGCATATTATTTTAGAATACCTGCAGAACGATTACAAGAGCCATCCGACAGAGATGATCTACATGTATTCGAATCTCCGGGAGGTTTTTACAGCATCCTAGTAAATCCAGCCGAGTCTGAGACGTTCAACCCGTTCTCCATACAAGAGATCCGATACGCGTTAAACTATCTAGTGGATAGAAAGCTCATTGTAAATGAGCTGATGGGAGGATATGGTACAGTGCTAGTCTCAAATTATGGTCCACACAATGCAGACTATATGAGAATTTTAGATGAGATCCAATCAATAAATTTTCAATATGATCCACAGCTTGCAGAAAAAATGATACGCCTTGCAATGGTCGATGCAGGAGCCATCATACATGATGGTGTTTGGAGATATGATGATAAAGATATAGTTTTACGTATTTTTATACGAAGTGATGATCAAATAAGAAAATCGATGGGTGAAATACTTGCATCAGATCTTGAAAAGATTGGATTTTTAGTACAACGCGATTACGGTGATCTCAACAAAGCATTTGTCACAGTATACGGTTCTGATCCAGCAAAACTTGATTGGTCACTATATACAGAAGGATGGGGTGCGCCAACGGCTCTTGTAAAATATGATCAGATTGGTCTTGCGCAAATGTATTCGCCATGGTTTTCAAATATGCCTGGATTTAACAATCCAGAATACTGGAATTATGAAAATGTTCAACTTGATAATGTGACACAGGCCATATATGCTGGTAATTTTACATCCGAATCTGAACGAGCCGCATTAATGCGTACTGCTACTAGAGAAGGTGTACAAGAGGCTATCCGCATATTTGTAGCGGCAAAAAATGATCTATATGTTGCATCAGAAAGAGTTGATGGTCTAGTAAACGATTTTGGTGCTGGAATTTCAACTCGACTCTCATTGATCAACGCTATAACTGACTCTGGAGAGATGCGCGTGGGAGTTAAGCAAATTTATCAAGGCTCATGGAATCCTGTAATGGGATTTACTGATTATTACTCTAGCTATATTTGGAGTGTCTTATCTGATCCTGCATCATTTCGTCATCCGTATACGGGGGATATATTGCCACTTAGGACATCTTGGAGTGTGGAAACTGCAGGTCTAGAATCTACATTGGATGTTCCTCTAGATGCCATGTATTGGGATGTACACAATCAAAAATGGACAAACGTTGACTTTGATACAAACGCTACAAGCAAAGTAACATTAGATTATGTCTTTGGCAATTGGCACCATGGTAGATCCGTTGACATGGCAGATGTACTGTATGATCTTTACTTTGTATACGAGTGGGGTCATGATGGAGGATCTGATGATGCGAAAAAAGATTCAGAATTTACCGCAAGGACAGCCCCTTATGTACAGACTCTAAAAGGCATAAGACAGATTGATGATGACACGCTTGAAGTCTATGTTGATTATTGGCACTTTGATGACTCGGAGATTGCAGCATGGGCAACAATATGGCCTACGATTCCATGGGAGATGAATGCTGCAATGGAGAAACTTGTAACTGATGGAAAAGCATCATTTTCCAAATCTGGAGCCACAAGCCATAATACAAAATGGATCTCTATGATAATTCCAAATGATGCATATTTGATCAAAGAATATCTGCAAGATTTTATAAAATCTGAATTTTTACATCCATCGCTTACTACATATGGTGCAGAATACCGTATAGATAGGTATAATGCATCTAAACAGTGGATAACTGACAACAGACATGCACTAGTAAGTAATGGCCCATACCGTCTAGACGAGTATGCCCCAGAATCTAGAACAATACGAATCTCCTCATATGATGGCATCTATCCGTTTACCGTACAAGAGATGGGGGAATTCAAAGAAGAGATGGCGCCAAAGATTGTGGATGTTATTTGGTCACAGATCATTATGCGTGGTAAACCTGCTGAAATTACAATACATACAGAGAATGCTGACACGATACGATATTATATGATCGATGCACAAAGCAATGTTGTAAAGATTGGAAATATATCTGTAGAATCTAGCCTATCTGTAATACATCTTGATGAGACTATCACTAGCTCTCTTGTAGATGGAGCCGGTGATATTGTATTATTTGCCCTCTCTGAATCTATATTGAGGTCTGCATCACATACGGTCAACTTTCTCGTGGTAAATTCTGCATCTGTATTGCCTAGTGGAGAATCTACCAATGTGGTATATAGAGATGATTCATTCAAATATTTGTGGTTGTTTTTTATCATAGCTGTAGCAGCAATGACATTTATTGTATATACGATAGTGCAAAAAAAGCGCTCATCTTGCATATCCAAATCTAACATATCATGACATGCAAAATATGTTCTAGTTTTTGAATATGTGAGATCTTGCCACAACTTTATTTTTAAAACACTTGATCACATGTTAAATTTAGGCAGTATCATTCAAAACCCAGTCATATCCTCTCTCATCTAATTTATCTGCCAGTGAGGAATCTCCACTCTTCAAAACTTTACCTTTTGCAAAGACGTGCACATGATCTAATTTTTTTAGGTATTTGAGTATGCGTGCATAATGGGTAATTATGATCACCGTAGATTCATTACTAGAGACATTACTGATTGCTTTGGCAACTGATTGTACTGCATCAACATCAAGACCAGAATCTGGTTCGTCTAGTATGGATATCTTTGGTTTTAGGACTGCCATTTGTAACACTTCTGAACGTTTTTTTTCGCCTCCAGAAAATCCCTCGTTTAGATATCTAGACAAAAATTCATCACGTAGTCCGACTTTGGCAAGATTTTCTTTCAAGTATTTTTGAAATTCTCTTACCGTGATGAACACTTCGCGGTCATCACCTTGTAAGGCTTTGCTTAGAGAATTATAAGAGGTACGCAAAAAATGCGAAAACCCAACTCCAGAGACCTCTGTTGGATATTGAAATCCCAAAAAAAGTCCACTTTTTGCTCGTTCATCTGCTCCCATCTCTAAAATGCTTTTACCGTCAAGTAGTATGTCTCCTTTGGTGACTTTGTACTTTGGATGTGCTAAAAGCGTATATGCAAGAGTACTCTTGCCTGAACCGTTTGGACCCATAATGGCATGTACCTCACCTGCATTGGTCTTTAGATTTACACCCTGTAGTATCTCCTTACCTTCACGTGAAACATGCAGATCCTTTATCTCTAGTGTGGCCATTATTGACTAGAACTCTTTATTCGTATATAAGACAAGTGGATTTTAGCTGTTCCTAACGGATACGTATTGAGCAAAAAAAAAAATAAAATGGCAGACTATGCCGGTTGAAGTGTTATTTGTAGCCTATTGTGCTCTAGCATCTCTTTGCACCGACTACGTATAGTGACCTCTGTTATCTCTGCAGTGTTTGAGATCTCTCTTTGAACCATCTTGTGTCCCAAAAGATTGGTTGCAATGTATAGATAGGCTGCAGCTATACCGTTTGGCGCTTTGCCGTCCATTATGCCATCTTTGCCCATCTTGTCGGCAATATCTAGAGCAGTTCTTTCTACACGGGAATCAATTTTTGTGACATTTGCGATTCTAGATATGTATGTGTTTATCGAAGCACTTGGAGCCATGGTGGATCCAAATTCGATGACCATATTGCGGTAGTATTTTGTGGACAGTTTTGATTTTGCTTTTACATCTTTTGGTTCGCACATACTCTTACAGATCTCCTCGATGGATCTAATCGTTCCGCATTGTCTACATGCAGTAAATATTACTGCAGCTGACATACAGATGACCGACTTGCCTTTTACTTCTATCTTGTCTCCAAGACTTCTGTATATTGCAGAAGCTGTCTCTCGTATGTTGGGTGGAAGTGACATACTATCACATGCACCATTTATTTTTGCCAACACGCTTACAAGCCTCCTCTCTTTTGGAGTGGAAACTCTTATGCGATCTTGCCATGTTCGCAGTGACTTCATCTTGCTTGACATTGTAGTGTTTATTGACTTGCCACTAAAGTCCTTTGTCTCCATGGAAATGTTGGTGCTGATCCCATAGTCGTGCTGTGAAAATGTTGTATGTCCTGTGGCGCGCGCAAGCTTCATACGTTCGCCTGGATCAGTGCTGATGTATTCTGGTCCATAGTCTGCAGTCTGCTCTTCTACGACAACGCCGCAACCTGAGCAGACTATCTCTCCATTATGTACATCGTCTA
The DNA here is from genome assembly GCA_029948415.1 of Cenarchaeum symbiont of Oopsacas minuta. Classification (NCBI taxonomy): domain Archaea; kingdom Thermoproteati; phylum Nitrososphaerota; order Candidatus Cenarchaeales; family Candidatus Cenarchaeaceae; genus Candidatus Cenarchaeum; species Cenarchaeum symbiont of Oopsacas minuta. The sequence continues at coordinate 675,750 of JAJIZT010000001.1, read as the reverse complement.
GTAGTTTTGACGAGCATTCTGGACAGTTGATTGTATTTTTGTTGTTCATCTATGTTTTCTCCTTTCACTTGCAGGCAAATATGTGGAATACATTTTGCTGTTCACCTTACCCTTGAAATTTTCATTTGGGATTGCCGAAGCGAAAGGTGCTGATACTGGTCCTATCAGTTCTGCAACTTTTGCAACCTTGTTCTCTTTTTGGTCATAGAGCATATCTCCTTCAGAGAGCTCTACGATAAGCTTTACAATTAGTCTACCACTATGAGCCAAATGTACAATTTTTCCAATTTCCTGCAAGTACTATATGGTATAATCTAGTATTATCAATAATCTTCGGTTAACAATACTTTATCATATAGCTAGTTATTGATCGCTTTTTATTTGTATGAGGTCATCTACTCCGTATTTTTGTGCGTAAATACAAAACTTTCTTGATAATTATAGGCAGGGACGTGACCTCATACCTTTATTTTCTTTTTCGCTCTACCATCTTTTTGCCTATTTTTACGAGCATTGATGTCTTTTTTGATTTTTTTGGGATGGCTATATACCCTGACCTAATATACGGCCGTCTTGGATACCTTGCATTCTCATTCAACTCAAATATGTCAAAACCTACTGCTTTTACTGCATCGGACAATTCTTTAAGTGATGGATCGTTGACACAAAATATCCTAGCTAGTCGCCTACCCGCATTTCTTGAAAGTATCTTGTTGAAATAATCGAGCCACACTATAATGTGCTCGTAATCTTTCATGAAAACTCATTGCACCGGTATAGCATTTACTGCACCATGTTGACCAGGTCTTGAAATGACTCTACATTTTCCATCACTAGTCTCCAAGAGTGCACCTTTGGTGATCACTCCTCTTCTTTGATAATCATTGTTTGTGGGATTTTCAAGAACTTTTGTAATCTTTACTTTTGTAACTTTACCTGAAACTGCAAGGTTAACAAAATCAACTGTTCGCAATGCTGTCTTTTTCGTCTTGCCCCTGACCTTTCTTGTAACCGACTCTTGAGCTCCAATAGTTGGTTCGTTTGGATATCTATCTGTCTCATATTTTCTACGGATACGAAGAGGATGCCTTCTACCGCCAGTTAGCTTGCTTGTCGCAAGATTCTCAACACATTTTTTCACAAATAGAGGTTATGGAGGTATTATTTATAGATAAAGCATGGAAAATTACACATGTTTGCATCATATCAAAAATTACGTATAGATTTACCCTTTTCATTGCAGTCTTTTCTTGATATGTTGAATCTAAATGCGTATGGAAAAAATATCTTTTATTTCACATATCTTTGCGATCACAAATATATTTTCCAAACACAATAATATGAAATTTACCTATGCGAAAATTGCATACTAGCACACAATGTGAATTATTTGGCTAAATCTTGCATAAATTATTTCTAAAACTCAAGGACAGATTCATCTAGCTCTAGATTTCATAAAGATCTAGTAATGAATCAAAAAATATTTTATATAAAAAATGAAATCATTTATGCCAAATTATCATATGATGGTTTGAAGATTTTTCTATATTCAAGTACCATTGGAATTTTTTCTAGATGTGTCATTTTTTTGTAAATCACTTGCTCTAGATGTCCTTCTTACTTGTTTGAAGAGTTTGGCTTTTATTGTATCTTGGTCACCGTGTATTCCAAAATATTTTTGAAATTTTTCCGTTGTAGTGTATATCTTTAAACGTCCAACATTCTGATGCGATATGAAATCAAGCTGTCGAAGCTCTTTCAGATGGCTATATACTCCATTACCGCGCGTATCAACTAGATTTTTTGATGATACTGGTTGTGTATATGCAATGTATGATAATGTCTTTAGCGTGGCCTTTGGAAGAATTGGTTTTGATGCATATCTTCTCACTGATCCACTATATTCTGGTCTTAATTGAAAAACATATGAGCCATCTGGTAAGATGGCTATCTCAATAGCTTTGAATGATGATTTTGTCTTTTTTACAAGATCGTCTAGTATCTGTTTTGTCTTTATGCGAGATTCTGTACCAGAAGCTCGAATGATCTCATCCATTTTGAGCGGTCTTCCAGAAGAATATAATGCAGCTTCAGTTCTTGCTATGGCATCTTTCTCACTTGTTGCTTTTACCATGAATAATATAAAATTGAAAATGTATTAAAACAATTCCATGAATACTATGGGATTAACGTCTGCGTCTTCTTTGACCTGGTTTGTTTTGTCCTGGGAATCTGCTCAAAACTATACGTTTTTTAAAATTGCTCTTGTTTCTAACGCTTGAATTTGTTCCAATCCTCTTTCTTCCCTCTACTTTTGGAGTCTGACCTCTGACCTTGCCAGCCTTTGTCAGCGAACCGTGAGTTGCCATAATTATGTAGTTTGGAATGTTGAATTTATATATTTGCGAGATCTTTTAACATTATTGCCTTTTTGTATACACTAAACATCTGTAAATACAATATTTGTATGAGGTCAGCTATTAAACAATACGGAGTACCTCTTCAAAGACGCTCTTACCGTGTGCCTTCCATGTTAAAATACACGTTAGAAAGTTGGACATTCTTTTCAGATCCCAATCCTCTGATCTGACCGCTTATCTTACGGCGAACCACAACATCCCGTAATGCACGCTCGGCAGCATTGTTTGTAGGTGGAATATCTTTATGCTCAATAAATGCAAATAGAGTTTCTGTGGCATTTACCAACCGTTTGATCAAACTCTTCATTTCTGGCATTTCAAAGCTACGATATCCATCCAACATGCAATCAAATGCGTATTCAAACGCATGTCGAACTCTTGCACCACAATTGGTATAGTTTTTGGTATTCTCAAACAGCATACACATCTCTTCATAGAGTTTTCTGTATGCACCAAGTCTCATCGTCATGTGTTTAGCAGCACGCAGCTCGTGAGCCTAGGCATCGTTGATGCATTCCTCGCTCTTGTACACGGAATATCCATCAGTTACTGCAACACCATAAAATTTGTCCATATATGCATCCATAACATATGCACCGCGACTCTTGTTCATGATTATTGCAATATTTTTCTTGTATGTAATGCACCATGCCCAAACTAATTGCCCATCTCGTGTGTATGATGTCTCATCAATATTGACAAACGGTGATTGGACAACTGTATTTGTTTTTGTTTTTGCATCTTTTTCCATTAGATCTGAGACGTTTGCAATTATGGTAGATTTTGCAACAACCAAACCGCATGCTGTTTTGACCAGTTGTGATATTTGATCATATGGAATTCTTGTTGCCCTGTATTCGATAACAAGGGCAATTATATTCTTGCCATATGATCCTGATTTTGGTAGATCATTTTCTGCTTCACATACGCGTTTGCAGTTTGTACATGCTGATTTCATGTCTAGTCTCTTCTACAACTGCTGGTCATAATGTCACGTGTTTTTGTGTGTGAATATTTCATGGTGCCGCCACAACTGCATTTGGTATTTTTCATAGTATGAGTTACGGTTCTGGAAGGATTGTGTTTGCGTGATGTTCCTTTGTGGCCTAGACTACCGCCTGATTTTTTTGGTGGGGGTGATTCACCGTTTTCTCTTGCCTTGCGTTTTTCTTTGATATTCAAGTGAGCGTGTAGAGAGTTGGGATTTTCATAATATGCGAGTCGATTCTGGAGAAGTGTGTTTTCCTTACTCATTACATCCACCTGATCTGTCAATTTTGCTATTGTATCATTCGCCTTTTCTGTAAAAACTCTCAGGCATTCTTTCAATTCGCTGTTTGTAGGATGTCTACTCATGGAATGGATGGGTTATTGATAATACTTGGATCTATATGATCGTGCATTATTGACTAATTTGTTAGTCATGATCTGACCTCATACTTTATAACTAATTATAACTAATTATACATCATGCAACGCAAATGGACTGAACATGATTATGAAGCAGTTGAAAAATTCGAAGAAGGGTTTAAAACGCATACTAAAGATCAAGAGAAAGAGTTTTAATCATAATTTCCTTTTATTTGTATATTGACACGAATTTGGAATGCAATTATACCAACATGGTCAAGTTGGAGTAAAGATTTTGAATATATTAGTGAACCTTCACGAGATATTATTTTACGATTTAAAGAGGAAATATGTACCTATGAAAATTTGACATTACATGATGCATATATTGAATGTGATCACCCTCATAAAAGTAAAGGCTATTTTTTGTTTAATTTTGATAGATGTGAGTTATATGTAAAACCTAATGACAAACAAAAAAAAATATATTTTATGCACTGTCATGATAATAATTAGATTTGAAGTAACTGTCTAGAGTTTTGAAGTACCATCCACAAGATATTGCATCATATAGTCATGAAAGTTTAGATTTCGTTGTCTACATGTCTCCTTTACACTCATCAATATCTTGTGTGATGTAGCACCATCATCTGTTCGATGACCGTTTGTAATCTTTCGTATTACCACGTTTGGCTTCTCGGCAGTATTGTTATGTGAATCAGTTCCAGTCTTCAAGAACGTGAAAAGCATGTCTTGTTCACGTTTTAGACGCTTGACAAATCTGATACAATTCTTTTCTGTATATTTTTTGGATAAAAGAGACGATAAACGACGCTCGAGTTTTTTTATAACATTTGATTTATCACGAATGTTTACAGCACCATGTGAGTCATTTACGATCTTTTTCAAACATTTTCCAAAAACAATAAACTCTTTTTTGGGATTTTTATACTTTAGAGTCTCATGAATTTCTCTCATATAATGAACATGACATCTTTGATGACTGTTTCCAACATAATTCCATGCAGACCATGAATCACTTGTCAGTGTATCCTTTTAACACTCTCATTGGAGCTATTCTACCACGTGATTTGTCAATCTCATATATGGTCGTCCATTTTCCAACAAATGCCCACAACCAATGATTTTTCCCGTTGATGCGCCAGCTAGTCTCATCCCCATGTATATTCAACTCGGTTTTTAGATCTCTTATCATCTGTTCATATAATGGACCAAATGCTGTAGCAGTTTTTTTTACTGCGTGATTTATGGTAGATTCATTCATGTGTATGCCGTATATCATTTCTAATAGTTGGGATATTTTTTGATATGATAATCCAAGTGTTTTGAGTACAATTAAAAGTACTGCTGGTCTGATTCCAAATCTTTCATTTGGTGATGCAGTATGGATTTTTGGTGTGGTTGTTTTTTTGCAACATTTACAATATCTTCTAGATATCGTATTTTGCATACCTGTGCTGGAATAACATCTTCTACTATACGTGTGTATTTGTGCACAATTTTGGATAGTTTGTTTCCGCAGACATGACATGATTTTTGATCCACCTCGGTTTTGTTATCAATGTGAACTGGTAGTTTTCTGCTGGTTCTTGCATGTTTGAAGTTTTATGTCTGAATCTGGTTTGTTGGGTTTTACACGAATATTCTTTGCTGTAAGAGCATTTATCGTGATTTTTAATTCTTCATTCTCATTTTTTGTCTGTTGTGTAGTTTCTTGATATTCTCGTATCGCTTTTCCTTGTTGCTGTATCTTTTCTCCTTGTTGTTGCATAGTTTCTTTACATTCTCGTATTGTTTCTCCTTGCTGTTTGTTTTTCTTGAGTAATAATGCAAGTTTTTTCTCTAGATTCTCAGACCTAGGACAAATGTGGTTTATCTTTTCATTATTCATGAACGATTTTTTGTATTATGCACCTGATCCAAAAATGTAATGATGAAAAATATTGGATCAGATGGTCAGATTACTCCAAAACTCTAGATAGTTACTAATTTTTTTATTCAATACATCATTCTGATGTGCCATTTTTGATATTGTTTTATTCGCCTTTTCTGTAAAAACTCTCAGGCATTCTTTCAATTCACTGTTTGTCGAATGTCTACTCATGGAATGGTTGGGTTAATGATAATACTTGGATCTATATGATCATGTGTTATTGACTAATTTGTTAGTCATGAGCTGACCTCATACCAATATTCTCTTCAATCGTAGATAATAACCGTACCAAATTTTATGCATATATGATCGATTACCAGTATTTTGCTTTTATCTTGTCTATGATTAATTCGTGTTGACCCCCTTTTCTTCTTGCATATTTTTCCATGGCTCCAAGAGGAACGCCGCCAAGGGTACGTGCAATCATATTGAAAAAGATCTTTTTTGTTCCGCCTTGACCGCCAGTCTTTGTCATAAATTTTTTTATCCCATATTTGAAATTATGTTGCCACGTTTTGTACATTACGCCAAGCTGTACAGGATCTATCTCATTCCCAATATTGAAAAAGTCTGATTTTTCAAGCAAGCCTATGGGTACAAATGTAAGCGGTGTAGCTGTAAACATCGAATCTGGTTGTTCTCTCTCCAACTCTGAGATCACTTGTATGGTCTCCCAAGAATCCTCAGGCGTCTCATCGTTATCAAGACCCATGATGAGTGTAAATGCTGGAATCCAATAATTTTCGTTTAATGTTTTTACACTCTCTTTTAGTACCCAATGCCATTCGGATGGCTTGTATGGAGCAAGTTTGCGATCTGCATATTTTTCAATCAACCTCACACTTCCAGTCTCAAAACCACATTGTATGCCAGTAAGATTGTTTGGTCCTGAACGGATTATCTTTGATAGGTTTGGAATAAGTTTTTCATCTGCGATAGCACCTGCAAGTGTTCCATGTGTAGGATTTGTATGTTCTACACCAGTGGACATTATGGCAGTAAAGAGATCTTCTAATGCATCTCTGTTTGGTTCCATGTTTTTGGCCGTACGAGGATCCATTCCATACACGAATATGTCGTCACTGTGAATCCATGCCGATTTTGACCCACCTTTTTTGATGTTAACTTCTATCTCTTTTTTGACTTTTTCTGGAGGATAATATCTTAATGAACGCAAAGTCACATCACAAAATTTGCAACCACGTCCACAACCTCTCATCACTTCTACCATGCCATGCATACTTGGTTCTACAATGTTTGGTATGTCTTCAAGATCTGGTCTATCCCAAAAATTAACAAACCTACCATGGTGTGTATTACCATCTCTCTTGAACTCTTTAATGTCAACTTTGAAGTCTTTACGTTTTCTAAATGGATCCATATTCTCAAAGTCGTCATTTATAAGATATCTGAAAAATCTACCTGCATGACCATCTATCTCTGGTGCTATTCCTCCAAGCTCACCTTCTAATATAGCATACAAACCATACTCTTCTATCTTTGCTGGATCATAATTATACTGCCATGTGCCAGATGCACCAGCGATGACCTTTGCATTACTACCAGTATTTCGTTTTGCCGCAATTATTCTTTGGTGTAATTCTCTATTATAGTATTCATCATATGACATCTGTTTGCGACCATAAGTAAACGTCATCGTTACTGGACCCATTCCAAGTGGATCCATCTCATAAGTGCCGACAACTTTGGTGTCTTTTCCAATGAATTTTTCAATGTGATCTGGATGTGCCACAACTACTTCATCGCGTTTAAAACCATCGCGCAGTAATCCTGCTTCTACTTTGCGTAAACCGTATGGGGCATAATCTGCTATACCATTTGTATGTGGAATATAATTACAGATGAAATCAAATAACACTTTTGGAGTTACCTGCCTGCCGAGAATTTTGTACCAAAAACTTTTTGGATCTCGGTGTGGATCTAATGCAGGGGCACAACCAAAAAACGTGGCCAAAGAGAGTTTTCTATATGGCGACATTAATGTCCTATCAGCCGTTAAAACTATCTTTGGATTTGGCATACGGCGACGATCTCAAGTGCATTTGCTTTAAACCTTGTGTGTGTATAGGGGTAGATTCATGTCTAAAACTAGCATAATGATTCCTTATTTGCTTCCCATGAGAATAAATTTAAAAATTACCAATCTTAAATGGGTCAATTTCATAATTGTCTAAAGTTTTGTTATATGTTGGAATTTAATGTCTGATAAATTAAGATCGTATGAGGTCAGCTCATGACTAACAAATTGGTCAATAACACACGATCATATAGATCCAAGTATTATCAATAACCCATCCATTCCATGAGTAGACATTCGACAAACAGTGAATTGAAAGAATGCGTGAGAGTTTTTACAGAAAAGATTGATGTAATGAGTAAGGAAATCACACTTCTCCAGAATCGACTCGCATATCATGAAAATCCCAACTCTCTACACGCTCACTTGAATATCTAAAAGAAAAACGTGAAAAACGCAAGGCAGGAGAAAACGGCGAATTACTCCCACCAAAAAAATCAGGCGGCAGTCTAGGCCACAAAGGAACATCACGTAAACACAATGGTGCATCACACACAAAAAAAATATTGCAATAATCATGAACAAGAGTCGCGGTGCATATGTTATGGAATGCATATATGGACAAATTTTATGGTGTTGCAGTAACTGATGGGTATTCCGTATACAAGAGCGAGGAATGCACCAGCGATGCCTAGGCTCACGAGTTACGTGCTGCTAAACACATGGCGATAAGATATGGTGGTGCATATCAAAAACTTTACGAAGAGATGTGTATGCTGTTTGAGAATGCCAAAAACTATGCTAATTGTGATACATGCGTTTGAATACGCATTTGATTGCATGTTGGATGGATATCGTAGCTTTGAAATGCCAGAAATGAAGAGTCTGATCAAACGGTTGTTAAATGCCACAGAAACTCTGCATTTATTGAGCATAAAGATATTCAACCTACAAACAATGCTAGCGTGCATTGCGTGATGTCGTGGTTCGCCGTAAGATAAGCAGTCTATGAAAAGAATGTCCAACTTTCTAACGTGTGTTTTGACATGGAAGGCACACGGTAAGAACGTCTTTGAAGAGGTGTTCCGTATTGTTTAATAGCTGACCTCATACGAAGAGAGCTTGATAAAAGACATATTGCTCACGTCAAAACCAAAGCGATAAAGAATGAATTTGCCAATAGACCGCTAGAACGTGTACACAATGAAATGCGGGAAAAAACTTTCAGCTAGACGCGGACTTGGTAATGATACATCATCACAATCATGTAAGACCGCATATGGGGCTTGGCGGTAAAACACCTGCAGAAGCGGCAGGAATCAGTCAGGATCTTGGTGTTGACAAATATCGCTCATTGATTCGAAAGGCATCATCAAAGGCAAATTTTGTTAGTGGACTTGGCAAACGGATCAAATATGTTGAAATAGATAATGATGGAAAGAGGATCTACATATTGCAGAAAGGCTGGTTAGAGAAGAAGGTCTGGATAGAAATTAATGATATTCTAAGTTTGTATTGGTTTCATTGGGATCCTAATGATGGGAGGAGGTTTTGGGTAAAATAATATATAATTTATCATAATATTAAAAATATGGAATATGTATAAATTCCAAAATTATGATTAATTTTGTTTCACTATTGCATTTATGTGAATTTCTCTTTTAGTGTTATCTACATGAATTTGAATATATCGCCCATCAATTAATTCTTGAGAGAATCGAGCACAAACGGATCTATTTTTATCAACATTTTTTTCAGAATCTGCAATAATCTCATTTATGAAATCTGATAACGATTTTTTTGTAATGATCTTAAATCCATTTAATATATTCATAACATCTTATGTAGCTTCAATGCTCCATTTGTCAATCATGTTGATTCCCTATTCCAACGCACTAATGAATTCATCAACACTGTTAAATTTTTGTGTTGAAATGGATCCATTTTTCATTTTCTCAACCATGTCATCTTGAGATTGCTGTGCTTCTTTTGTCCACATATACGGTCTTGCCATAATTATACGTCCAAATACAATTATATAAATTGTTGCTAGCAGGAATCCAAATATCGTGCTTAATTTTTTCACACTTGACCATCGTTTTAATTCAGATTCTAGATAGATTTTCTAATTATCGTGAATACAACATATAAAAAATATGTGTATGCTGCGATCAGAAATTACATTACCTCCATAACTGAACACAAAAATATCCTAAATGGACAGGCCAGTTAGAATCCGTCAAAAGGACCTAATTTGGAAGAGTAGACGTATGAGGTCAGCTATTAAATAATACGGAGTACCTCTTCAAAGACGTTCTTACCGTGTGCCTTCCATGTCAAAACACACGTTAGAAAGTTGGACATTCTTTTCATAGACTGCTCATCTTACGGCGAACCACGACATCACGCAATGCACGCTCGGCAGCATTGTTTGTAGGTGGAATATCTTTATGCTCAATAAATGCAGAGTTTCTGTGGCATTTACCAACCGTTTGATCAACCTCTTCATTTCTGGCATTTCAAAGCTACGATATCCATCCAACATGCAATCAAATGCGTATTCAAACGCATGCATCACAATTAGCATAGTTTTTGGCATTCTCAAACAGCATACACATCTCTACATAGAGTTTTCTGCATGCACCACCATGTATCATCGTCATATGTTTAGCAGCACGAAGCTCGTGAGCCTAGGCATCGTTGATGCATTCCTCGCTCTTGTATACGGAATACCCATCAGTTACTGCAACACCATAAAATTTGTCCATATATGCATTCCATAACATATGCACCACGACTCTTGTTCATGATTATTGCAATATTTTTTTTATGTGTGATGCACCATGCCCAAACTAATTAGACCTTATGCACAATCAAATTTTAAATTGAAAATGTTAAATTTTTAGGCATGAATTACACCATCAATTTTGAAAATTAATTCATTATGCATACGATCTATTGTCCATCTCGTGTGTATGATGTCTCATCAATATTGACAAACGGTGATTGGACAATTGTATTTGTTATTGTTTTTGCATCTTTTTCCATTTGATCTGAGACGTTTGCAATTACGGTGGATTTTGCAACAACCAAACCGCATGCTGTTTTGACCAGTTGAGATATTTGATCATATGGAATTCTTGTTGCCCTGTATTCGATAACAAGGGCAATTATATTCTTGCCATATGATCCTGATTTTGGTAGATCATTTTCTGCTTCACATACGCGTTTGCAGTTTGTACATACGCACATGCTGATTTCATGTCTAGTCTCTTCTACAACTGCTGGTTATAATGTCACGTGTTTTTGTGTATGAATATTTCATGGTGCCGCCACAATTGCATTTGGTATTTTTCATAGTATGAATTACGGTTCTAGAAGGATTGTGTTTGCGTGATGTTCCTTTGTGGCCTAGACTGCCGCCTGATTTTTTTGGTGGGAGTGATTCGCTGTTTTCTCCTGCCTTGCGTTTTTCACGTTTTTCTTTTAGATATTCAAGTGAGCGTGTAGAGAGTTGGGGTTTTCATAATATGCGAGTCGATTCTGGAGAAGTGTAATTTCCTTACTTATTACATCAATCTTTTCTGTAAAAACTCTCACGCATTCTTCCAATTCATCGTATGTCTGACGTCTACTCATGAAATGGATGGGCTATTGATAATACTTGGATCTATATGATCGTGTGTTATTGACCAATTTGTTAGTCATGAGCTGACCTCATACTTAAGATCTTTGAACATATCTAATATTTGACTGGAATTCCAGACTTGTCACGATGCGTATGTCCAAAGTCTGCATTTGAAAGAAGTGTCTGTGCATCAAAGATCGTGCCATCTTTACAAACTATTGCATCTGACATACAACAGCTACCGCATACTCCCATACCGCATTTCATAACTCTCTCTACACTTGCTTGTGCAAAGACACCTGCATCGTGTGCAATTTTTATCGTATTGTACATCATCATCTCAGGACCACATGTGTACACTGCATCGTATTTGGAATTAATCTCGTTTTTTACAACATCTGTTACAAGCCCTTTTGAGCCATAGCTACCATCTTCGGTAACTATAACGACTCTACATCTATCACTTTTAGCAAGATCTTTGACAGCTCTTTCAAATAATATCTCGTCTTTTGTTTTTGATCCCATAATCACTGTAATCTCATCATCTGATCTAAAACGCGTAACAAGTCTCATAAGTGGAACCAATCCTGTACCTCCACCAACCAACATCAAACTACCCTTGCGTATCGTAAAGCTGTTTCCATACGGTCCTCTGTATCCTATATTATCACCTGCTCGAATATTGTATAGCGCCGTGGATGCAGATCCATGTTTTCTTACGGTAAATGCTGCATACGGTTTACCATGTATTACCATTATGCTCATTGGAAGCTCTGCAACTCCTGGCACCCACACCATGCAAAATTGTCCTGGTTGTGCATCATACAATATCTCATCAGATACGATTATAGTTCTCACCGTTGGTGTCTCATCTACGACGTGTTCTACTTTTAGCAGTTTGTGGACGTTAGGATTTTCTGACACTACCGACCATATCCATTATAGAATCAAATCCTTTTCTATCCATGTATCTTAACAGTCCATCATTTATTTCCTTAAATATATCCATTCCATCATCTCCTATGGCACTGCCTACTTGCACTGCTGATGCACCTGCAAGGATAAATTCTGTAGCATCAGTCCACGATGAAATACCTCCACATCCTATGACGGGAATGTCAAATTTGTCTGTAATTTCGTATACGCATCTGATGGCAACAGGTTTTATTGGAGATCCAGACATTCCGCCGATCACATTACTTAGTACTGGATTTTGTGTTTCAACATCTATTGCCATTGCGCGTAGAGTGTTTATCGCAGTTATGGCATCCGCTCCGGCCTTTATCGCCGTCTCTACAGTTGACAAATAGTCCGTTGACCCAAGTCCAACTTTTACTATTATTGGAACATTAGATGCAGATTTTGCAACAGATATGATATTTGAAACAAGTTCTAGATCATCACCTACCTCTAGTCCTACCTTTGCCACATGTGGACATGAAAGGTTCAACTCGTATGCAGTAATGTTTTCTGTGTCAAATCTACTTATCATCTCTGCAAAATCTGATGGTTCTGACCCGACTAGACTAACTATCATCGGTACGTCTTTGTTACCTTTTATTATATTTGCAAATTCTCTAGCACCAGGATTTGAGAGTCCGACTGCATTTATCCAACCGCCATTATCTAGTCCTACAAATGTAGGATTGTGGTATCCATCCCAAGGCTTTGTACTGAGTGATTTTGAGACTATTGCACCTGCACCAGATTTGTATAGACGCTGAAATATCTCCATGGATATGCCTAAAACTCCAGAAGCTAGCATTGCTGGTCTTTCAAGGCTGATATTACCAAAGGTTGTTACAAGGCTAGACATTCGTACTAATTTGGCATTTTGGCATATTAACAGTTTGGCGTATATCCATGCTCTAAAAACATCAATACTGCCTAAAATCTGCCAATCTATTCGATAAATTCAGACTAGTGCGCGATCTGTATTACTATGAGAATGATGCCACTAATTACCTATTTAATGTCATGTTGTAATGATTCAACTATGCATATTGTTATACTAACAGAGCTCGGAATTACCGTATATGAGAAAGACGTTCATTCATACGCCATGCCGTTTACCAATCCTTCAAAAGAATACCTTGCGATAAAACAACAAGAATCACTTCCTATAGGTTTAGCAGAACGTTTGGCAAAAGATCAGGTGGGGTTTTCAGTGACGGATGAATCACTCATGACACTGCTAAAAAAAGAATCAATAGATGTGCAGATGGTTAATGAGGATTATTTGAAAAAAGTACAAATGGAAAAACCAAAAATACTAGTAGAATCTGGTTTTGCATCAAGCGAAAAAGATGCTTCTGAAAAATTGCGCGACTTTGCAATGTCACTTTCATCGTCTAGAATAACAAAAGTCTCAAGTAGTCCAGATCTGCACGTAATACAGTCGATAAATACGCTAGACGAAGTGGATAAAGTATGTAATGCACTAAGCTCGCGTCTGCGTGAATGGTATGGTTTACATTTTCCAGAACTAGATAACATCATAGATGGTATTGTTGGATATTCAAAGTTGGTTACATCTGGACGTCGAGATGATCTAAATGAATCTATATTCGCCGATGCAGGGTTTCCAGAATCTAAAGTAAGTATGCTTAAAGTCGTACAAGAGAAAAGTCGTGGAGGAGATATCTCTGATACAAATCTTGCCATGGTGATCTCTCTTGCACAAAGAATGTTGGACATGCTTGATTTGAGGAAAAACCTTGAAGATCATCTAGAAAAAGAAATGAACATTGTAGCTCCAAACCTTGCAGTCATACTAGGAACTGGTGTGGCTGCACGTATGCTTGCAAGGACAGGTAGCCTAAAAAAACTTGCATCGTTACCAGCTAGTACAATACAAGTACTTGGAGCTGAAAGAGCATTATTTCGTTCGCTAAAAACTGGAGCTCCGCCACCAAAACATGGCATATTATTTCAGCACGCTCTAGTACATGCAGCTCCGCGATGGCAAAGGGGGAAGATTGCACGTGCCATTGCAGCAAAAGCGGTCATAGCCGCACGTGTGGATGTATACGGCAACGGCATAAATCCAACACTTATGGAAAAACTGAATATACGCGTAAAAGAGATTGGTACAAAATATGATGAAGCCCCAGAACCACGCCCAAATCAGGATGCATTAGATGGTAATCCTGAAGAAAAGAGGCATAAAGACAAGAATGATTTTGGTAAACATCGCAAGATAAACCCTGAAAACAAAGAGCGCAATGGTTATGGCGATGATCTCCGTATGGAACGCAGACGCAAAAACGAGAAATTCAAGTATGATGACAGTAAGGGTGAACGCGGTAGCAGATACCGTGGAGGATCTAAAAATGGTTATCGTAGAGATTCTGCCCATAATGGTTTTAACAACAGACGCCGTGATGATGACTCGCGCAGTGGATTTAGATCACAACGTAACAATGATCGCGATGGTTTTAACAACAGACGCCGTGATGATGACTCGCGCAGTGGATTTAGATCACATCGTAACAATGACCGCGATGGTTTTAACAACAGACGCCGGGATGATGACTCGCGCAGTGGATTTAGATCACATCGTAACAATGACCGCGATGGTTTTAACAACAGACGCCGGATGATGACTCGCGCAGTGGATTTAGATCACATCGTAACAATGACCGCGATGGTTTTAACAACAGACGCCGGGATGATGACTCGCGCAGTGGATTTAGATCACATCGTAACAATGACCGCGATGGTTTTAACAACAGACGCCGGATGATGACTCGCGCAGTGGATTTAGATCACATCGTAACAATGACCGCGATGGTTTTAACAACAGACACCGTGATGACTCGCGCAGTGGATTTAGATCACAACGTAACAATGACCGCGATGGTTTTAACAACAGACGCCGGGATGATGACTCGCGCAGTGGATTTAGATCACAACGTAACAATGACCGCGATGGTTTTAACAACAGACACCGTGATGACTCGCGCAGTGGATTTAGAGAACACCGTAACAAGAGATACGATGGCAGATCAAGTGGAGATGGTAAAAAACGTGGAAAGAAAAAACCACAAAAGCGTTTTGATAAAAGGTAGACACAAAGGCACGTATCGCGTGCGATCCGATGGTAGAATGAATCTTGCCACCGAAAATCTTGTGCCAGGAAATACTGTGTACAAAGAACGACTAGTCGAGAAAAATGGGGTTGAGTATAGAACGTGGGATCCATTTCGTAGTAAACTTGCAGCTTCGATTGAAAATGGTCTTGAAACTTTTCCATTTATGGACGGTTCGTCAATTCTTTACCTTGGCGTCTCTTCAGGAACTACTGCAAGTCATATATCAGATATATTGGGATCAAAAGGACGTATGTTCTGTGTAGAGCATGCAAGTCGTGTAGCTCGAGATTTTTTGGACAGAGTTGCATCATATCGTTCAAACATAGTGCCTGTACTACAAGATGCAAGACGTCCAAGTGAATATTTTGCAGTATACGGCAAAGTAGACATAGTATATGCTGATATCGCACAGCCGGATCAAACTCAGATTGTACTTGAAAACTGTCAAATGTATCTAAAGGAAGGGGTGTACTGTTTTTAGTAATAAAAACTCGTAGCATTGACGTTGTAAAAAAACCAGAACAAGTGGTAAAAGAAGAAAAGGAAAAAATTGCCTCTAGTATGGACATATTGGAAGTGATAGATCTTTTACCATATGATAAGGATCATGCAATGATTGTGGCATGTTAGATTTTTAATGCAATCTTTACTGGTTTCCAGCTTTGACGTGCACATGCAGGTGCCTTGCTATGTTTTTTGATGTATCGTACAAGATATTTTCTAGTCTTTGGATCCGAAGGATATCCGCTACAGTTTATGCCGAGTTTTGTAATGGCTCTATCCCTTGCCACTTTGGCAAGTATGGATGCTGCAGAAACTATTGCAAACCGTTCATCGGCTTTATGATATGAATGGACAATGGCATCATTGGTCATCTTTGCAATTTCTTTGCCAAATCTTGTAGCGTTTGTATCACATGCATCAACATATGCAACATCTGCATCTAGTCTATCTATTATGCGACCCATGAATTTTGCTTCTAGCTTGTTTAGATTATGTTTTGAAACATTTTTGTCTATAGTGCGTGGCTGTATTCGAGATATTGTATACGCATCGACTATTTTTATTATCCTCGAGTACAATTCTACTCTTTTATTTGGACAGAGTTTCTTGGAGTCTTTTAGACCCAAGCGTCGAAGTTTACCTAATTTTGAGCGCTCTATGGCCACACCTGCAACGACCAGCGGACCAAATATGGGCCCTCTCCCAGCTTCATCTACGCCACAGACTCTCACAGAAAGAATGAATATGAACCATGATATAAGATCGTCGTGCACCTAGTAATTTTTTATCATATTGTATCGTATACTTGATTTTTACAACTAGTGATATGATGTTTTATGCGGTAATTGTAATTGGATGTGAAAAATGAATTATTCTACAAATATATAATCGTATTTTTATTGTTGTACATTGTAACTTGCCACTCTTTTTTTATGCGTATGATGAATTTTGTTATATGAGATTGTACATGTATGTTATTTAGAAAGTTTTGAAAATAACAAAGTGTATACTATAATTATACCATATGTACTAGAGACGTATATGGACAAAACAGTATTCATAACTGAGGGCAAGACGCATCTACTTGTACCAAAAAGTTCTGATGATACTCCTGCAAAACATCCTGTATTCTTCAACCCTCGAGCATGTGTAAACCGAGATATGTCGCTTTTGGCATATGCTGCACTATCAAAAGAATACAGTGGAGATCTGACCTATATTGATTCTTTGTGTGGACTCGGAGCACGTGGTCTACGTGTGGCAAATGAATTGAATGGATTTGAAAACGTCATCTTAAATGACGTAAATCCTAATGCATTGATGATGGCAGAAGAATCTGCCATAAAAAATAAACTTCAAATAAAATTCTCAAATCAAAAAGTATGCCGTTTTCTAGCGACACGTTCTGAAACTGGAATGCATGCAATGGTGACAGATATTGATCCGTTTGGTTCTCCTGCAAAATATTTTGAATGCGCAGTACGTTCAGTTGCACATGGTGGAATGCTTTCTGCCACGGCTACGGATCTACAAGTTTTACGTGGAATCTTTAATCTTGCATGTGTGAGAAGATATGGCGGATCCACAATTCGCCGTACCGAATTTGGTATTGAAATTGGTGTGAGGCTCATATTGGGATGTCTTGGTCATATATGCGCACGTATAGACCGTTCTTTTGAACCTCTCTTCGTGCATTGTGATCAACATTACTATCGTGTATACGTGCGGATAAAAAAACATCCTAGTTCTGCTGGAACCGGATACATGTATTCGTGTATACATTGTGGTAATCGTGGTGTTGCTGACTGTGCAAATTTTCAATGTCCTCATTGTGGTAAAAAAACTGATACTGCAGGTCCTCTTTGGATCGGACAATTATTTGATGAAAATTTTACAAAGCGCATGATAATCGAATTAAAAAATTTGTCAGTGAATAAGATCTGTGAAAAAACTCTTATAAAATCATCTGCAGAATCTACATTGCCACCTACTTTTTATACGCTTGATGAAGTTGCGAAAAAAAATGGCTATGCTCCACCAAAGCTTGCAAATACAATTAATCTATTACAAAACTCTGGATATACTGCAAGTCCTACTTCGTTTGATCCAACTGGATTTAGAACAAACGCAACATTTGAACAGATATTGGCATGCATATTCTAGCCATGGTATCCAAGGCATACAGCATATACTTCACTACTTCCTTTTCTACTTGCCTTTGGTTTTGTGAGTTTTGTTTTTGCAAATTTTTCAGACATGTATGATCTAAACTCTGATGAGTATGGACCATCAAATACTTTGAATAATGCGTTACCTTTTTGTACAAGAGCACGATCCATTATCTTGGCCGCACTATAGTTTAATGATATCTGTCTTGCATGATCCACTGACCAACTGCCTATTACCTGTGGAGAGAGATCACATATCATTGCATTTATCTTGCCTCCAACTATGTTTACAATCTCTTCATGTATGTTGGAATCTTCAATATCTGCGCGTAATATCTCTGCTCCCTGCACCTCTTCTACATATGATGTATCTACACCTATGACTCTTCCACGGTTGCCAGATGCCTGTACTGCAACTTGCATCCAGCCTCCAGGGGCGCAACCTAAATCGAGTATTACAAAGCCTGGACCTATGATACGATATGCTTTGTTTAACTCCTTTAACTTGTATGCTGAACGACTTCTATACCCTTGTTCTCTTGCAAGTCTTCTATAATGATCTCGCTTGGCTTCACTTGGTCTCATTTTTTAGACTTTGACCTAGAGAATTTTGCCAAAACCCAATCGTTGATATATTGACATGTTCTAGGACTGACTTCGCCTTCAAGCGTACATTTTTGTTCTACTTTACACGTAAGACATGGTGCATTAATTATTGATTCAGTGCTAATAGGAGATTTTTTCAGAGTGAGATTGTATGTCCATCTACCTTTGTCGAGAATCTTTTCTCTGTTGATTATTCCTCTTCTCTCAAGCCTCAGTGCAAGTCTAGCACCATCTCTAGCGTTTAACCTCATCTTTCTCCAAATTTGGTTTTGATGCATACTGTTTGATTCAAAAGTTGCAAGTAGTTCACAGACTCGGTAGGTAAGCTTTTCCATGTTTGCTTTCTCAATCTCTAGATTCTTGATCTCCTCTTCACTCATCACATCTTCTATCTCCTCTTCCAACGTTTGGGGGTTCTCTTCTATTTTGGGTTCGATGGGAGGTTTATTTTTTACAGATGAATCTTTCTTTTTCATATCTGACTTTACAGATGTTTTTTTCACTGAATTTTTAGTTGCATCTTTATCTTTTACCGTGATTATTTTTTTTGATTTTACAGGTGTATTTTGAGATTTTTTAACTATTTGTTTTGGATTTTTCTTTGAAATCGATTTTACAGAAACCGTTTTTTTCACAGTCGGAGTTTTTTTTGGGATGATTTTTAAAGATTTTTTAAAACTAGATTTCTTTTTTATCGATGATTTTTTTTCTATTATTGTATCTTTACCAGGACTTGATCTCTTTACTAGAGCTGATTTTTTCTTTACCATAGGTTTTGCTACCTCTTTACCAGGACTTGATCTCTTTACTAGAGCTGATTTTTTCTTTACCATAGGTTTTGCTACCTCTTTACCAGGACTTGATCTCTTTACTAGAGCTGATTTTTTCTTTACCATAGGTTTTGCTACCTCTTTACCAGGACTTGATCTCTTTACTAGAGCTGATTTTTTCTTTACCATAGGTTTTGCTACCTCTTTACCAGGACTTGATCTCTTTACTAGAGCTGATTTTTTCTTTACCATAGGTTTTGCTACCTCTTTACCAGGACTTGATCTCTTTACTAGAGCTGATTTTTTCTTTACCATAGGTTTTGCTACCTCTTTACCAGGACTTGATCTCTTTACTAGAGCTGATTTTTTCTTTACCATAGGTTTTGCTACCTCTTTACCAGGACTTGATCTCTTATCTGATACTAGCTTTTTACTTTTATCATTCATACTATTGACATCTTTTTTGGCATCTTCTAGATCTTTTCTAAATTTGATAATCTCTTCTATTACATCCATCATATGTCCAACTCCTCACTGATCATTAATGTCATACTATTGTTTGTATAATGCGTCATTATATATCGTTCACCTATCTTATGTAAAATGTCTCTTTTACACGTATAGAATCTATGTGATCGTACATTTTTGCTTCAATGGTGTATTTGCCTCTTTTGTCTATCTTTTCTGAATATGTCTCAGATGTGGGTAAATTAACACCTTTGTCCACAAAACACTCTCCAAAGTATCCATTTTGGGAGACACTTTTACTAGCAGAATCGTATACGGTTATGTATAGATCACCGCAATCATAAGACTTGTCTGAAACAATGACATAGATCTCTATGGGAACAGATGGATGGTATGTGTGCTCAAGACCTCTTATCTGAATATCCGAGTTTTGTTCTACGCGTGCATCATTGACTAGAAAATATCCTTCTTCGATGGCTTGGGCAAAGACTATGGCTCCAAGAGCTATACCTGCAACTACTGGGAGCAAAAAGATCACATAGATTGTATTCTTGGTCACAAATGCATGAAAGTAGTTTTAACATATATCTATTTTGCCATCTCTGTGATACTAGGCATAAGAATATCTTTACTATAATTATGAACAATTTTTATCTATTTTGCATAATCTTGCACATTTCTGTTCTATACCTACCCTCATGGGGGATCTAATTCTGCACTGTTTGTTACTAGTTTGTCATATATTTTTTTGTTTTATATGTTAAATCCTAGCGATCAGATCAATGCCTATTGAGACTACGTAAATTCCGTGTGCGAGCCTATAGATGCATACACGATTCTGGCGAGATAACCGTAGGTGATTTGGCAGCATTCATCGGTAGAAATGAGAGTGGCAAAACGACAATATTGCAGGCGCTTACATTATTGAACAGAACCGAAAAGGTATCTGATTTGGATCTGTGTGATGAAATGACAGAAGATCTAAAATCTGAGATAAACATAGTGGAAGGAGAATTTGAGCTAACAAAAAATGAAATATCGTTAATAAAAGAAAAATTCCCAAATCTGCCAAATATTGATAGGATCTCAATAATTCGAACCAACAAACAAGATGATCCGATATACGATTTTAAAGGATTGAATGTTAGTGATAAGACAAATGAAGAGATCAACTCGTGGGATAATTTTACTGAAAAAATCTTTGCCTTTCTTGATACACTACCTAATCATATACGTATACAACTTGATACTGGATTCTTTAAAAAAATTCCGCCAGAAACTCAAGAAGAATTTGATACCGGAATGTCTGAATTTAGCAACACATTTCATGTTAATGCATCACAAGAACCACTTGTATTACAAGAATGGGAAAAGATATACTCGAATCCTTCAAACCAATTCAAAAATCTACTTTCGGGCAAGACTGATAGAAAAGCATTGGAAAATTTTGTGGCAGTAAATCTGCATCCAAGATTCGTATACTTTTCAGATTATAAAAAGATCTATGGAAACATAAATCTTAACGAATACGTAAAAAATTCAAAAGGTGAAGTATACAGTGGTCTTGAATACGTGGAAGAATTTGATAAAGCAGAGACAGTAAGAAACCTCTTTTATCTTGCAGAACTAGATGTAGAAGAGATGGAAAATCTACATGATAGTCCATCTCGACTTATAAAATTCCTAAACACAGCAAGTAACAGACTTACATCCCGTCTAAACCCTGCATGGAAGGGAGATCCAATACATGTGAGCCTTACTTATCAACCTGGCAACATAATGAGTGTGGTAATATCTGATGTGCACCATGATGGAACCATAACTAATACTGGCCTATTAAATAGGCGTGCTGAGGGATTTAAATGGACATTTTCATTCATAGTAAATTTTGCTGCCGAGACGCAGAGAGCTGAACTAAAAGAAGCAATATTGCTACTTGATGAACCAGCACGAAACCTACATCCAACACAACAGATGGGAATATCTGATCTGCTAAAATCACTAGCAGGATCAAATCAAGTTCTATATGCTACACATTCACCATTTATGATATTTGATTATACTCCAGGCAACCTACTAGTAGTTGAACTTGACAAACGAAAACACTTGAGCCATATCTTTTATGATTATTGGAATGCAGACGATGCAACACTTACACCAATATTGTATGGTCTCTCACGCGGCATGGTAAGTTCTATAGTAGATCGTGAAATTGGCATAAATTCACGTCCTGTAATTATAGTAGAGACAATGTCAGATAGTCTATATCTGAATTCATTTGATAAATACTTGCAAGATCCAAACATCTCGATGAATCCATTAAACGTGGTTCCTGCATATACAAAAAATTCTGTTCTACCTTTATCGATTTTTTATAGAAATCATGATTATCGTACATTCATACTACTTGACAATAGTGAAGAATCGATGCAAATATCTGCACAGCTTACAGCAAATGGATTTAATAGATCGCAAATTATATTTTATGAAAAAGATAGCAAACCAGTTCATTCAATTGAAGATTATCTAGTACCTGATGATTACCTCTATGCTGTAAATCAGACCTATGAGATAAAATTACGTCGTGAAGGCTATGAGAATGTACAAACAAAAGACATACAAGCTAGATCTGAGATTGGAATATTAGATAGTCTGAAAGGCATATGGGAAGATCGACGTGAAGATGATTGGGGGAGATTTGAAAACGAAGAGATTACTAGATACATATGTGGAAAAATAGCATCTGATGAGGCAGGGTTTCTTACCGATCGTACAAAGGACAACTTGCGTTCCCTTTACAGACTTATTGCAGAAAGAATACGTGAATATCAAAATATAACTGCAAAGTCTGATATAGACAAAGCTCCAAAGGCAAAAATGTGAGTCATATATGATGTCTCAACGCATGTTTGGACTTGTACTAGCAACAACTGTGGTTCTTTTTGCAGTTCCATCAGTTTCTGAATCTTGGGCACAAGTAGAGGTCTCAAGCGAATCCATAGACACTAGTGTTATTTTGACAGTTGAAAATTCTGACGGTGTACCTATTCGGTCATTTTCAATTTGGCTAGATTCAGGAGATTTTAGATCTTATAAAATAAATAACAATTGGATTGCGTCAATAAATCCTGCAGGAATACTTACATTTACAGCAGCAACTGTATTGGAACCAAACACATCTATACAGTTTGGTATACACACCGATAGTGAATATTTTAAAATAAATTGGAATGCATTTGACATAAATGGCAACACTGTTGGTTCTGGAGTTATACTAGATGAAAGACCTGTAGAACCTGTAACACCGCCTGATATTGATGATGAACAATTACTAAAAGATAATGCAATCACAAACTATACAGAACTTCGTATAGTTCCAGAGAGACCAAATGTGGGCGGAACTATAAGAATAGTGGCAAGTGGTTTAGTATCTGGAGAGAGTGTTGACTTTTACATTGACACAAAATTTATAGGCACATATACTGCATCAAATGATGGTCGCATACTCGATACAGCACATATCCCAAATGATATTAAAGCAGATAGAACAAATTTTATCATAATAGATTCTCAAGACAATCGTAAGGATCTTAGTATACGGCTTGGCACTGCAAATACAGAAACACCAAAAGATGATATACAAAACATTTTGATATTTGGGCCTACGGAAGTTTTACCTTCTAAAATTACAGAATTTAGTGGAACTGCAAAACAAAATTCATACATAGTTGTCACTGTACTAACCTCTGAATCGATTCCTTTGGAATCTAAAATAATTGAAACAAATTCAATTGGAGAATGGATCCATAATGTACTAGTACAGTCTGATCTACCTACAGGATCTTATATGATAAAAGCTACAGACGGTCGTATAACAGAATCAAGGCTGTTTACAGTCAGTGACGTACAAGTAATTAACATTGCTCCGACATTATTGAAATTTAAACCAGGTGATGTTATGGCATTTACGGGAACTGTACACCCTGATTATCCAGTTGAAGTGATAATAACGGATCCAAGAAATAACGAAGTATATTCTGATGTGGTATTGCCAGATTCAAATGGCAATGTGCGTATAGAATTTACAACGACACATTCTGACCCAGAAGGAACATATGCATTGCTTGTATCACAAAACTCCATTACGGCGGTAATATTGGGAGGACTTGGTGAATTTGCAAAAGAAAGCATCGTGCTACATCTTGACAAAATAAATTATCGCTCATCAGAATCTGTAAATGCATTCATCGACGCTAAACCAAATAGCCACATTTCCATTATAGTGTTAGATAACTCGAACAGGGAAAAATTTGAAGATCATGTAACTATTGGACCTAGTGGTAAACTAAACTATCCTCTAGATTTAGGTGGTTATCCTAGCGGTGTATACACAATGATAGCTACAAAAGCTACTACTGAAACAGAGGTAAATTTTGGAGTAAATATTGTATATGGAACAGGATTAATTACCATAATGACAACAAAATCTACATATGTACAAGGTTCGGAGATTTTCGTGTTGGGTGATATAGAAACTACAACCCAAGTTTTATTAGATCTATCTCTTTTGGATTCTGATGGAAACATAGTTAGGACAAAACAGATATTTAGTGGGAGCGGTTCTTTAAATGGAAAAATCTCAGATAACACTTTTAGAATTCCACCCAACGCAGTAACTGGTCAATGGACAATCCGGGCACAAAGTGGAGAGGCAAATATCGGTGATGCTGTATTTAATGTGGTTGCTGCAATGAATACAGATACGCAGATATACGCTACTGTGTTGAATGATAATATTCTTCGAATAACAGGCGTAAATATCCCAGATTTACAGAGTGTACAATTGATCATATATACGACCACTGGTGAATCATTACATGAACTTGACGCACAGGTAATATCGAGTGGAACATTTGAGACATATTGGGATATCCCTGCAGGACTACCATCTGGTTCATATATTGTTAAGATAGATTCATTAGAATCTGAAACTCAATTTATCCTAGAATAAAATCATATTATAAAAGGTGGCAAAAACAAATTGTGCATATATTTTGCAGTTATTCTTAATTAGAGTACATATTTGAGATATGATATTGAATATACAAAATCTAATACAAGAATGCAAAAATGCATCAATATCTGCTAACGGTGTGAATACAAAACAGGCTCAGTTTTTAATGAATATAAAAGATGATGAATTATCATTTTTGACATCTGTTGCAGACGATATTACTAGAGAGGTAAATGGAACCAATGTCGATGTGGAGCAATTACACAATATTAAAAAAAATATGTGTAGTGAAGACTGTACATTTTGTGGACAGTCTGCATTTTATAATACTGGAATAGATACGTATGTTCTACCTCCAGCTGATGAAATTGTATCTCGGGCAATGGATGCAAGGACACAAGGTTCTGAATCATATTGTCTTGTAGCTGCATGGAGAGAACCACCTCTTCAAGATTTTAAAGATGTGTGTGACATTATACGTCGTATCATACAAGAAGTTGGCATATCTGTGGAATGCAGTCTTGGATTTTTGAACAAGACTCAAGCCGAAACTCTATATAGAATAGGCGTACGTCGTTATAATCACAATCTAGAAACTTGCAGATCAATGTTTCCAAAGATATGTACTACTCATACATATGATGATCGTCTCAAGACGTTGCAGATAGCTCGTAAAGCGGGGCTTGAACTGTGTACTGGAGGGATAATTGGAATGGGTGAAAGCCGCCAACAACGACTTGAACTTGCTTTGGATTTATCTAGAATTTGTCCAGAAGAAGTGACTATAAACATACTTGTCCCAATGGCAGGTACTCCATTGCAATTTCAAACTCATCTAAATGCCAAAGAATCTGCACGTATGTTTGCGGTGTTACGATTTTTACTACCTCATTCAATAATAAAGATCTCTGGTGGTAGAGAAAAAGCGTTTGATGATGATGGTGCTTCCTTGCTACGTGGTGGTGCAAACGGTATCATAACTGCAGGATATCTCACAACTGGAGGAAACAGTCCAGAAAAAGATTCTGCGATGATAAAAAAGGCTGGCCTTGGACAGTGACCCACAAACTCGCGTTTGTAAACTCGAGACTTTTAACAATACGTAGAGCTGGACTGTATAGAAAAATAACTCCATCTTTGATTAGCGGCTCTGAGATAATAATCAATAATCGACGCATGATAAATGCATGCTCTAATGACTATCTTGGAATGCTCCAATCAATTGGTATGCAGAAAACGGATCGTATGCAGTCAAGCTCTAGACTACTCTCTGGTAGCGATGAGAAAATACATAAACTTGAATCAATTTTAGCAAAGGTAAAATCATTTAATTCATCACTTGTATTTCCTACAGGATACATGGCAAACATCGGTGTCTTGACTGCTCTAGCTGGTAAAGATGATTATATATTGTCAGATGCATTAAATCATGCAAGCATTATAGATGCATGTCGCCTCTCTGGTGCAAAGACTATCGTATACAGACATAATGATATGGATGATTTGGAAAAAAAATGTAAAAAATTCCCTAAACGGAAATTTATTGTTACAGAAGGAACGTTTAGTATGGATGGAGATCTATCTAATGCTAGACGTATATGCGAATTGGCCAACAAATACAACGCGATAACGATACTTGATGATGCACATGGAGATTTTGCATTGGGTCATAACGGTATGGGAAGTTGGGCAGATTTTGGCAAACAACCAGATGTATACGTAAGCAGTCTGAGTAAAGCTCTTGGATCATTTGGCGGATATATTGCATCTAATTCAAATCTAGTTGATTTATGCATAAATACAGCCAAGACTTTGATATACACGTCAGCTATTCCAAAACATATCGCATCACATGCTTCTACGAGGATCTTACATAATTCAAGATCCAAACGGCAGAAGCTACTTGCAAAAAATTCATTATATATGAAAAAATATTTGCATAAAGCTGGATACGATGTAAAAAAATATTCTCACATAATACCCATACATATCGGTGATGAAAATATTGCCATCAAATTTTCAAAAAGGCTTGCTAAAGATGGTGTATATGCACAAGCGGTAAGATATCCAACTGTGGAAAAAGGCAGATCTAGAATACGTCTTTCGATAACTGCCAACATGAGTTTGACTCAAATGCGTATTATCTCAAATGCCATCGAGTCTGCAGGATGTTTTTTTAAAATTATCTAGACATGTCAAAGCCACCAAACAACGGTGAGCCCATAAAGAATGCAGCTGTAACAACTGCACTCAACACACATATGACAAGTATGAAACGTCGATTCATATACATTCTTCAATACCTCATAGTTAAAAACACATCTACAAAAGTACTTTGTTGCATAACTCGAGTTTTTATATCCAAATCATACCCTGACATTTTCAATATTAGGAATCTTGTGCAACAGACCAAGGCACACGGTAAGAACATCTTTGAAGAGGTAGTATGAGGTCATCTACTCTGTATTTTTGTGCGTAAATGTAAAACTTTCTTGATAATTATAGGCAGGGAAATGACCTCATATGAACCACTAATCAGAAATATTATATATGTTGATTATGGTATACCCTACATGACAACAACACAAACGCAAAAACTTATCACGATAACTCCAAAAGCAGCAGAAAAGATAAAAGAATTCATCAACCAGGAAGCAGAAAAGCCAGAATTTCTTAGAGTCTATGTACAAGGTGGTGGATGCTCTGGTCTTTCATATGGAATGGGATTTGAAAAAACAACTGAAGAAGACGATCTAGTTCTAGAGGAAAACGGAGTAAAGGTACTAGTAGATAGTTATAGCCAGGATCACCTACGTGGAGCAAATGTAGACTATATTGAAAGTCTGATGGGATCTGGATTCAAAATAAACAATCCAAATGCCACAAAATCCTGCTCTTGTAGTCATTCTTCAACCACTGAATAAAATAATTTTTTATTTTTATTTGTAATTTTCATACATAATGCTATGGCATTAAATGAAAATTGATAATTATATATTTTTCTCATAAAATGAAAAACATGTATTCATTCAAGATCAAATTTGTCCATAATTGTTTTAAAAATTTGTTTGACATTTAATACGAAACGTACTATCATTGATGTTTTAGTCGCTGTCTGTTTTACTAGGATTTTGATAACTGTCTAGATTTTTGAATGGTTAGATACGTGCCCCATTTGACGTATTTACTATCGGCCATGCCATGCAGAACCTCATGATTGCACACATGTCAGCTAAAATCCGTACAGTAAACAATATCATAGAATTCAACGTGGATCATTCCTGATGTGATTTATTTTCATCAATATCCTACAATCATGGGGTGATCTATTTGTTTAGGTTTGAATTTTGTCTATATGATATTTAGGCAGGTTATGCAACCAAGTATTATAGTTCATAATGCTTAAGACATACAAATTGTCCACATCAAATATGGATTGGGGTATGGAGAACCGTTTAGCACGGATAATCAAACCAATAGACGGTAAAGCAGTCATGTTGGCAGTAGATCATGGATATTTTCTTGGACCTACTGAAAGATTGGAAGATCCAAGAAAGACCATAGAACCTCTTGTGAAATATTGTGATTCTTTAATGCTCACGCGTGGTGTACAACGTTCGTGCGTAAATGCAAAACATCCGGTTCCTATAGTTTTACGCGTATCTGGTGGCAGTAGCATCATAGGGGAAGATCTCTCGCATGAGGATATTGTCACAAGTGTAAAAGAAGCGATACGACTTAACGCTAGTGCACTTGCCATGTCGATATTTGTTGGTTCAAAGTACGAACATCAAACTATTGTAAATCTTGGTAGACTAGTCAACGAGGCCGAAGAGTATGGTATTCCAGTACTAGCCGTCACTGCTGTAGGAAAAGATATGGCAAGAGATGCACGTTATATCTCACTTGCATGCAGAATTGCAGCAGAGCATGGGGCACGTATCGTCAAAACATATTACTGCAAGGATTTTGATAAAGTAATAAACTCATGTCCAATACCTGTTATAATTGCTGGTGGTAAAAAAATACCCGAAAAAGATGCCCTCACTCTCACGTATAATGCAATAAAATCTGGTGCCGTAGGAGTAGACATGGGTCGTAATATATGGCAATCAGAAAAACCAGTCAATATGATTCGTGCAGTACGTGCAATTGTGCATTCAAACCATACAGTAGAACAAGCGTACAAAATATACGCTGACACAAATAAAAAACCTAGCAGAGTTTTTAATGAAGATAAAAGTTTCTTCAAAGATAATAATTCATATAAAAATAAAAAACATTACAAAAAACCTTATCCATCAAATCAAAAAACTAAAAAATCATAATTATCAAAATGCATTCAAATGTTATAAAGTAAATACATGTAGAACTTATTTTTAAAATGCTATCTCATTTAGGTATGTGTTTTATACTATGTGGATTCATCATGTATACCGTATTGTTTAAGCAATTGTGTGAGATTCTCTTTTGAATCAAGTTTAGCATAATCTTCTAACAGAGATGCATTTAATTCAAAAAAAGTATGTCCCCATTTTTGACCTCCCAATATAATTTCAGCCTGTTTACGAAATCCCATTATGTATAATGCACCTGATATGGATTCTGCAGTTGTTAGTTTGCTCAATTTTGCATAGTTTACAGGATTACCTGCAAAGAGAGGTGGTAATCGCCTTTGCAAACCTACATTTTGTCTCTCAAATACATTCTTTACTAGACGCCACGAACAGTCTACTGCGGTAATGGAGCGTGCTCGTTTTCTATCTGTAGATAACAAAAGTCTATCTGCAAATGGATTCAATAATAATGTTGTATCTCCTGCAATACTAATCCGTTTTGCATTCCCATCTCGAATTAGTCGAGCCGCTGTACATTTGCGAGGATCATCTTGCTCATGCATGATTAATCTAATACGCATCACTATCTATCCCTTGAATGTTCACGCGTGATCAGTATCTTCATTGCATCTTTTCCGCTATGAGCATGATTGAAAGCTTTATGCGAGATCTCTAACGCATATCTATGAGTTATCAAAGTGCCTGCCGATATTTTACCTGATGCAATAAGATTGAGCGACTCTGCTGTATCCTTGTCTGATGCAGCATAACTTGTCAGTATTTTGAGTTCTTTTGAATATACGTACTCTAAATCCAAGTTTAGAATAGATCCTTTTGCTGGAACCCCAAACATCATTATGGTTCCACCACTTCTTGTAGACTTTATTGCATTGTGCAATGCTTTCATACTTCCAGTAGCTACTATTGAGATATCTGCCTCATGACCATCGGTTACAGATAGAATATCATTTTGTGCATAATCCACAGTAGATAATCCCTTTGCAATTCCATGTTTTTGTGCAAACTCTGTTCGGAATTTATTTGGATCTATACATACTATATCCCCCATACGGTAATGCTTTGCAAGCATTGCATGCAACAGCCCGGTAGGACCTGCACCAAACACTGCCACAGTATCCCCAACATTTGCATTCATATGATTCCAAGAGCGTACACAACATGCAAGTGGTTCTATCATGGCTGCATCATCAAAACTAACTGATTTTGGCAGTTTTAATACGCCACCTCCTAAGACATTCCATTCTGGAACCACATATTCTTCAGCTAGTCCACATGGTTGTAGATTTGATTTAGAGTAATGATCGCACAAAGTTTGACAATTGTTTTTACATAAATGACATCGCCCACATGCAACATGGTGATGAGTGAATACTCGATCTCCTACTCTTATACCTGAAACATCTGAACCCACTTTTAATACCGTTCCAGCTGGTTCGTGTCCTAGTTTTGTAGACGGTTTTGAATATCTGCCAAAGACTTTTTCAACATCAGACCCACATATACCACATGATTCCATACGAACTAGTATGTCTCCATTGCCTATCTCTGGTGTCGTGAAATCTTTTACAAACACGGCATTACCATCTATAACTGCAGCTCTCATGTATAATGTGAGATTATATGTTTTAGATATAAGTAGATTCATCTAGTTATGGAGTATGAGACTCTGTGACATTATCATCTATTGTTCCATTTAGATCTGACGATGACTGGTTTTCTAATTGTGGGTTTAATAGTTTGGTAATCTCATCATTTA
This sequence comes from Cenarchaeum symbiont of Oopsacas minuta, assembly GCA_029948415.1. Taxonomy (NCBI): domain Archaea; kingdom Thermoproteati; phylum Nitrososphaerota; order Candidatus Cenarchaeales; family Candidatus Cenarchaeaceae; genus Candidatus Cenarchaeum; species Cenarchaeum symbiont of Oopsacas minuta. The sequence continues at coordinate 644,622 of JAJIZT010000001.1, read as the reverse complement.
AGAGCATCAACTTTAACTGGTTGGTTTTATCTGCATCTCCATCAGCATAGTTTTGCAGTGGATTTTTCCAATATGGATCATCTATCTCTTTTAACGAGAGCAATAACAAGGGGTTTAGATGTATGATCGATTCAGGATAACAATTCAACATGTGCCCATTATTGATTTTATAAAATTCCCAATTTTGACATGTATTATCATCTGTAAGATTTACATTATCAAACTCCCAGTCAAATCCATTACCAACAGATGCATCTGGATATCCGTAACCACGTAACAGCAAAAGTTGTTCTGCTACATAATCTGCAGTAGTTTTTATCGACAGTGCGCCAGGGTATAGGTATACGACGTTTGAGTGTGATGTTATTGCATCAAACATATTTTGTGTGGCATATTCGTTATGTAGTAATATGACCTTGTCATATTTTGAGAGTATCTTGGGATTTTTGTCAATGTCTACATCTGTTATAAATTCATAACCTAGTATCTTTAACACCTGATATGCAGTATGTCCTACTCCATATGCTCCTACATCATCATATATGATTCTAGATGTGATACAGCTTGTACATTGTGTTTGATAATAATGTGCTATTCCGCTAGGTTCGTATGCGGTACGAGTAAACGACGGATATACTACTATGGTAGAATTGTCTGTATTCTTTAGATAAGAGTATATTGTGTCAATATCATCACGTGGTTTTACAATTATTTTTGAATATGTATTATCTGAAATTTTTTCAGACGAGTTTACATAAAGTTTGAATATGACATTTGGATCTGATTGATCTATAATTTCTGATGTTGAACGTGGTATATTTAGCGCACTAGATTCGTTTGAGATTTCTGATGTTGTCAATAATTGTATAGTCAACACAACTGCGATAACTAACATTATCGCAATGGCTATACTTGCAATTATAATCCTGCGTTTTTTATTAGATGGTGTATCTATTGATTTGTTTATAATCTCTGGTTTGGGTTTTATCTCTCGTACAATATTCTCTTTGACTTCTTTTTTTGCCTTGTATCTGAAACGTTTTGTTTTTTTTACCATTTTATACGCCCAATATTTTTTTGAGCATTGTTCTATAGTCTACAGTGGCTTTGGTACTACCTACGGCAGGTAATGAAAAAATAATACTAGATTTTTTAGCTTTTAGTTTTGTAAGTTGATCCGATATTGGGTCTGAAACATCATCGCTCACCAATATAAGGCCTATACTCGCGTCATTGGCTAGCTTGTCTATCTCTTTAAATGCATCTTTTGGTGTTTCAGATATGACACCTGGTACTCCAGCAAGCTGAAAACTAGTGACAAACGACCTACTCCCTACAGTAATAATCTTCACAAACACACTTTACGTTGGTTGTAATTTAATCTTTTTTTGAAAATATGGTACGAGGCCACGTCCCTACCTATAATTATAAAGAAAGTTATGCATTTACGCACAAAAATAGAGTAGCTGACCTCATACAAAATATGACTGCTCTTAGATCTAGTGAATAAATATGCATGAATTTGAGCGTGTATTGAAATATCTTGGAAAGGTTGATTATACAGTATACCTTTTGTGTACATATGAAGATTGATCCATCAAAAGATGTGTATCTTTTTGTACACGGCAAAGACGATCTTGTTGATAGATCCATGGACATTCTAATCGCGGAGGGTTTTCAATCCGAAAAGATCATCAAAGCAACATCTCAAAAGATAGGGAGTGTTGGAGATTACATGGCAATGTTGTGGATGCCGCCAAATCCAGATCACATCAAAGTACAACAGATAACTGCAGTGGATCCTGATAAAATATCCAAAGGTATGACTGGTGCTTGGGCAGGTGTGTCTACAAAAGACCTCTTTACACTACAACTCTGATTCATATTCTTGTTATCATCTCAGCAAGAAATGTACCATATTGTATGTCTAGTAATGTTGTAATCTGTACATTTGTACCTGCCATACGTACTGATTCTTCATGATAGCATCTTGGCTTGTTCGATATTTTGGAAAAAAAATGTGCGTCACACGAACAATATCCAGTATCTTTGTCCACCCAATACTCGCCGGTCTTTCCTACCACAGTCCAAATCTGACGACCACTTGGTTCAAAGATGTGCAGTTTTACTCTACCATCTCTAACTGCAATCTTGGCTTTGGCATTAGAGTTCACAAGGAATTAATCTGCCCTGTATTCTATATCTGTAATGGTAGAGATACGTATACTGCCTTTAGAACCAGTATTGACAATAACAGGCAAGCACAGATATCTTGTCATCACAGATGTTCATTTAGGTTTTGAGTCGAATATTATATCAAAAGATATACACCTTGGTAAAGAATCTATGGCGCGTAAATCTGCACATAGAATTCTTAATCTAATAAAAAAATCACATTCGGATTCACTAGTGTTGCTTGGTGATGTAAAATCTGGAACCAAAAAAATTACGGATTTTGAATGGCGTAATGTACCACAATTCTTTGACGATCTAGGTGATATAGAAACTATCCTCGTTCCTGGAAATCACGATGGAAACATTTCAAAACTGATCCCAAAAAATATCACTATATCTAGCCAATCTGGTGTTGTAATAGAACAAGTTCTTTTAACACATGGACATGCCATGCCTTCTGAAAAATTTGGCACAGTGCACAATATTGTAATGGGTCATGTACACCCTGCATACTCTAAAGATGATTCAATACTCAACGGTCAACCTGTTTGGGTATACTTGATGGCAAAACGTGAAAAGATCTTTGCATTTGGCAAAGGCAACATAGGTATAACAATAATGCCGCCATTTAATGAATACCTGTATTATGGTGGAAAAAGATCATATTCTAAATCCACATCTCCAATAGTCAGACGTGCACTTGACGGATTGGAATCTGCCAAAATTATATCCATGGATGGAGCAATACTTGGTGATGAGTCAGATATTGATGCTGTACTCTAGTATATCTTGTATGGTTCAAGTGGCATCACGGTGGTCTTGTTATTTTTAGACCATTCAAGCGTCTTTACAAAAGACTCGGCAAGCTCGGGTGTTGTAAGAACGGGAATTCCCATCTCTAGAGCTTTGCGTCGTATGAGATATTCATCTGAGAGCATGTCTACATATTTTTCAAGTGTGGATGTTCCAGGTATGTTTATGATGAAATCTATCTTGTGCTCATATAATAGATCTGCAATGTTTGGCTTGCGTTCAGGTTCGCTTATTTTGTGTACGGTTTTAGCTTGTGGTAGAGCTTTTGCAAAAAATTCTGCAGTATGCTCTGTTGCACAAATCTCAAATCCCATCTGATATAGTGAGACAATGGTGGGTAAAAGTCGCTCTTTGTTTTTCATTCCACCTATTGTGACTAACACCATGCCAGAATGTGGTAGACGATATCCTACAGAAGTGAGCGCTTTGGATAGTGCATCATAAAAACTGTTTCCAAAACAAGCAGCCTCACCTGTAGACTGCATCTCTACTCCCAATACGATATCTGCTCCGTCTAATTGCATAAAAGAGAATTGTGGTACTTTTATCCCATGTATATCGATTTTTTTCCAGTGATCATGTCGTATCTCTGGTAACTCTTTTCCGAGTATTGCCCTTGATGCTAAAGATATCAAGTTTGTACTGACCAGCTTTGAGACAAATGGCATGGAGCGTGATGCGCGTATATTGAGCTCTATTACATACACTGTTCCCTCGTTTATCAAAAACTGCAAGTTGAATGGACCATGTATGTTAAATGCTATTGCAATCTTTTCAGTATAGTCGGTGATTGTCTCTATGACTTTGTTGTTGAGTCTCCAAGGTGGTATACACATCATTGCATCTCCTGAGTGAACTCCAGCACTGTCGATATGTTCTACAATTGCACCTATTACCACGCGTTTCCCATCGCATACTCCATCAACATCCACTTCAAGTGAGTTTAGCATGAATTTTGATATAACCACGGGATGATCTGGAGAGAGATTTGTTGCTTCACTGATGTATTTTTTTAGCTCATTTTGAGACCATATAACATTCATCGCAGCTCCACTTAGTACATACGATGGTCTTACTAATACTGGATATCCAACTCTATGTGCAAATTCTTTTGCTTTTGTAATCTCTGTAAACTTTTGCCATTGTGGTTGTCGTATATGCATACCATCTAGCACAGAACTAAATATGGAACGGTTCTCTGCCCTATCCACGTCTGTAGCTGCCGTACCGAGTATCTGTATTCCACTGCTTGCTAATCTAAAAGTCAGATTGTTTGCAGTCTGTCCACCAACACATGTTACCACACCTTTGGGGGATTCAAATTCTGCAATGTCTAATATACGTTCGGCAGTCAACTCTTCAAAATAGAGCCTATCGCTTATGTCATAATCTGTTGAGACGGTTTCAGGATTACAGTTTACAACTATGATATCTCCTGTACCATGTTTTTTGAGTCCATCTACCATATTTACAGTCCCCCAGTCAAACTCTACACTGCTTCCTATACGGTATGGACCTGCTCCCAAAACTATGATATCTTTGGAATTCTTGTGCACCTCTATATCGTTACAGTCTCCTCCATATGTCATGTAAAGATAGTTTGTCTTTGCTGACCATTCTGCTGCAAGCGTATCAATCTGTTTTACACATGGTTTTATTCCAAGTCTCATTCTTTCTTTTCGAACAAATGATTCACTAGTATTTTGAGCACGTGCAATTTGCACATCTGAAAACCCTCGTATTTTGGCATTACGCATATCTGCATTACTAATTGTACCTTGTCGTAGTTTTGTTCCCATCTTTACAATGTTTCGTATTTTTTCGATAAACCATGGATCAATTGCAGATAGTGTGCATATCTTTTCTGTGCTCATCCCAGCTGTAATTGCATAAGATACGTTGTATAGTATATTATCATCGGGTCTTGATAATCTATCTTCTATCTCTTCTTCTGTACATACTATGTCCTGTTCGGATAAAATCAGCCCATCGCGACCTATATCGAGCATCCTAATTGCTTTTTGTAATGATTCTTCAAAGCTACGTCCAACGGCCATTACCTCTCCAACTGACTTCATGGTTGGACCTAGACTACGTTTTACCATCTCAAATTTATCAAAATCCCACCTTGGATGTTTGCATACGATATAATCTAACGAGGGCTCAAAACATGCAGTAGTCTTTTTTGTGATACTGTTTACAAGCTCAGGTAATGTATATCCCATGGATATTTTTGCAGATATGTATGCTAGAGGATATCCTGTAGCTTTGCTTGCAAGAGCAGAAGAACGTGAGAGTCTAGGGTTTACTTCTATTGCTGCAAATCTAGATGAGTTTGTATCCAAGGCGTACTGGATATTACACTCTCCGATTATTCCAATATGTCGTACTGCATGTAGTGCAGCTGAACGCATCATGTGGTATTCTTGGTTGTTTATCGTTTGAGATGGAGCAACTACAATATTATCTCCTGTATGAACCCTCATAGACAGCACATTTTCCATATTGCATACAATGACGCTGTTATCTGTACCATCTCGCATCACTTCATATTCTATCTGTTTCCAGTCTCCAACATATTCTTCAATCAACACCTGTCCGACCATACTTGCAGCTATTCCTCTTTGAACAATCTCATATAGCTCAATCTCGTTGCGTGCTACACCGCCACCTTTTCCTCCAAGTGTATATGCCACACGTACAATAACAGGATATCCAAGTTCAGCGGCAACATCTTTTGCATCATCGAACTTTGTTACAGTCTTACCACGCAGAACTGGTACTCCACACTCAACCATCGTATCTTTGAAGAGCTGCCTATCTTCTGTATGACGTATTCCGTTCACCTGTGTGCCAAGTACATTTATGCCATATTTTGACAAAATATCTGCATCATCTAATTCAACACCACAATTTAGTGCAGTCTGACCTCCAAATGATAAGACTAGTGCATCTGGACGTTCTTTCTCTATGACCGATTCTACATATTTGACATTTACTGGTAACAGATATACCTTGTCGGCAAATCGCGTATCTGTCTGTATTGTTGCTACGTTTGGGTTTACAAGCACACTGTTTATCCCTTCTTCACGTATGGCTTTGAGGCATTGACTTCCAGAGTAGTCGAATTGGCGGCCGTTTTAGCGACTTTCGCCGGCTTCTCCGATCTTTATTGCCCCGCTTCCTAGTACGAGTATTTTACCCAAACTCTCATTTTTTGGCATATGCACCTCCATTCATAAGGCTTTGAAGCTCTTTGAATACAAACTTGCAGTCAAATGGTCCTGGTGAGGCTTCTGGATGAAACTGTACTGCTAAACATTTTTGTTTTTTGTGACGTATGCCTTCAACGGTTCCATCATCGGCGTTCTTAAACCACATATCGAATTCAGAGTTTTCAAGCGATTTTGGACTGATACAATATCCATGGTTTTGACTTGTCACGTACACACGACCATCTAGCATATTTATACAAGGTTTATTCTGTCCTCTGTGTCCATATTTTAGCTTGTACGTCTTAGCCCCACCTGCAAGTCCAAGTATTTGAGCTCCAAGACATATTCCCAAAGTCGGCACATTTTTTGCAACAAGATTACGTGCAGTCTGTATTGTCTGTGTACATTTTTCAGGGTTTCCTGGACCGTTGCTTATTATAACTCCACTTGGCTTGTACGAAAGAATTTTTTCTATGGTTGAATCCCATGGAACAATCACTACCTTGTATCCCATGTCGAGCACAGATCGAATTATGGCATTTTTTGCACCTACATCCACTATGACCACCGTCTCGTCTCCATTTCCATATGTACGGTCTGTTTTTATAGATGCCTCTTTTACCAAATTCTCTGATGCATAATCTGATGCTGCATACATTTGATCCAATATCTCTTTCTCGTCAATCTCTTTTTCAGATACTGCCACTGCTGCCATGCTTACTCCATGCTCACGCAGTTTTTTTGTCAAATTCCTTGTATCGATACCAGATATTGCAGGTATTTTTTGCATGTACAACCATTCATCGAGTGTTATGGACATATTCCAATGACTTGCAGTCATTGAGAACTCGTGTACTACAAGTGCCTTTGCCTGTATACGTTCAGATTCAAAGTTGACAAGTATGCCATCTTTGTCTCGAATCGACGTATCTGGTACACCATAATTACCTACAAGTGGATACGTGAGGGTCAAAATCTGCCCCATATATGAGGGGTCTGTCAACGTCTCTACATACCCTACCATTCCTGTATTGAATACAATCTCGCCTATGACAGTTGTGGAATACCCAAAACCGCTACCTGTGAAGATAGTACCATCACTTAGAATCAATTTCCCATTTTTATTGGCGTATTGCGCCTCTTTGACAGCTATATGTAACCCGATCTTTGTTACAATCTGTAGCGATTTTTAAATTTTTGGATTTGTTTATGACGAATAGTTAGATCGCATATATCTTAAAGAGCACCAAATTGATCACTCCATTTTGAAAACGCCCTAAGCATCTCGACTGAAACACTTGGTCTACGACGGGTTTGAATATTTCTAAAGTCTGCAAGAGTCAGAGCACGAGGTTTTGATGGTATATCATTCTCTGACGGTTCTTTATAATTGGCAGAGTTAAACATCTCTGTTACCACACTTAATTGAGCAGACTGACAGACGTCACGTATATCACTTGCACTATATCCATCAAAGAGTTTTGCCAAGACTTGGTTTTTCATCTTTGGATCGCGTTCTAACTTGTCAGTATATGTATCAAACAAGATCTTTCTTGCCTCCATAGTAGGCAATTGTACATAGATACGTTTTTGGAATCGTCTAAGAAATGGTGAGTCTAGGCTCCATGGTTTGTTAGTTGCCCCTATAACGTATAATTTTGTGTCCTTGTTTTTGCCTTTAATTCCATCCATCTCAACTAAAAATTGATTCTTTGTTCGAACTTCACCACCAATCTCACTACTACGTTCTCCCAAAAGTGAATCTACCTCGTCTATAAACAATATGACTGGTTTACCTTCTCTTTCAGAGTACACTCTGGCCATATTGAACATCTTTGAAACGTTTTTCTCTGCTTCTCCAAGCCATTTTGACATCATCGATGCAGCATCAACATTTATGAAATATCCATCAATTTCACTTGCTGTGGCAGCTCCTAAAATGGTTTTACCACACCCGGGCGGCCCGTATAACAAAATTCCATGTGGCCATCCAAGTGGAAGCAGATCTGGTCTTTTTGCAGGATATACAATTGATTCTCTAACGGCGTTTTTTGCCTCATCTAATCCTATTACTTCATCCCAGCTAATTTCGGGCTTTTCTTTCATAATTAGATCATCAAAACCATCACGTGTTTTTTGATCTTCAAGATTATTCTTTTGCTCAAACGAGGTGGCATTTGGATCGACTGCTGGTTCTATATTACATGATTCTTGTAATGCCTTTATTCTACGTTGGTATGAATTGGTACGCTCTGTATATAGTGAATTTAGCTTGTTGTTTGGGTATAGTGTCATGAGTTTTACTAGAGAATCTATTGCCTTTTGATAGTTGGATACGGCCATCCCTCTAGCACCATGTGAGTCATGTCTTATCGCATCTGTAGCATACCTGCTAGCGCTATCTTCTAGTTCTTGTGGTGCCATACTCATATATGTTCTAGTATGATTGTGGCGGTTCGCCTTACCATTATACCTAGTAAACAGCACTTGAAGATTTGGTTAAATTAATTCCACTAATATTGTATGATGTCACCTCATGACTAACAAATTAGTCAATAACACACGATCCTATAGTTAAGTATTATCAATAACCGATCCACTTCATGAATAGACGTCAGACAAACAGTGAATGGGAAGAATGCATGAGAGTTTATACAGAAAAAACAAATGAAACAATAGCAAAAATGGCGCATCAGATGGATGTATTGAGTAAGGAAAACACACTTTTCTAGAATCGACTCGCATATTACGAAAACCCCAACTCTCTACACGCTCACTTGAATATCAAAGAAAAACGCAAGGCAAGAGAAAACGGCGAATCACCCCCACCAAAAAAATCAGGCGGTAGTCTAGGCCATAAAGGAACATCACGAAAACACTAGACCATAACTCACACCATGAAAAATACCGAATGCAGTTGTGTTGGCATCATGAAACATTCATACACAAAAATGCGTGACATTATAACCAGCAGTTGTAAAAGAGACTAGACATGAAATCAGCATATGCGTATATACCAATTGCAAACGCATAGGTAAAGCAGAAAATGATCTACCAAAATCAGGATCATATGGCAAGAATATAATTGCCCTTGTTACCGAATACAGGGCAACAAGAATTCCATATGATCAAATATCTCAACTGGTCAAAACAGCATGCGGCTTGGTTGTTGCAAAATCCACCATGATTGCAAACGTCTCAGATCAAATGGAAAAAGATGCAAAAACAAAAACAAATACAGTTGTCTAATCACCGTTTGTCAATATTGATGAGACATCATACACACGAGATGGACAATTAGTTTGGGCATGGTGCATCACATACAAGAAAAATATTGCAATAATCGTAACTATACCCCAAAGCATAAGTTCGTTTAAAAAATGCATAGCAACCTTTTTTGATCACCTCGTTTACAACAATTCATGCAAGTCAGTGATGAGGATCTCCTTCAGGCCTATAACAAATGCAAAGATATACGCATGATAGCACGATTGCATGCCATATGTTTGATGCAGATACGTGGTCTGGACATGACAGAGACAGCAGCTTCTATGTTCCGAACGTACCAGTTTGTATACAAATGGCACGATCGATATCAAAAATACGGGCTCAAAGGCCTGGAGGAAGGGTCCAGATGCGGTCGTCCACCTTTGGTGTGCTCACACACCATTGATGCAGATGGAAAAAACATTTACAGAAACAGGAACCATGATACTTCCAAAGCAAGTACGCGAATATATTAAAAATAAAACTGGAATTACATACCATATTACACATGTTTACAGAATTATGCGTGGATGGAAACTAGAGACAAAAGTTCCACAAAAAATACACGCCAGTGCCTACATCATACGATGAATGCTATGCATGGTATAGGAGCATAACGCAGATAATTACGCACGAAATGTCAAAGAGGACAAAAATTTTCGTCCAGGATGAGAGCATAGTCAACAGCGATGGAAAGATGATCAAAAAATACTGGTGCAACGAGGATGAGCGCCCCATCTATCGATGGAAGGGCGATCATCGAAAATTCATAGCATACGGAATGATCTCAATTTCCGGCGAGCGATTCTTTAGATCGTATGATAAATTTGATGGTCCAACATTTCTACGATACGTAAAAGATGCAGTTGCAAAATACGGTCGCATAATGATAATTGCTGACAGAGCCAGTCAACACAGAACAAAAGATCTTGAAAGATATGTGCAGGAAAACCAAGACAAAATTCGAATCGAATATCTTCCAAAAGCATCACCACAACACAACATCATGGAGACAATCTGGTTTGTTGCCAAGCAGGCTATGGATCATTCAGAGTACTATCCACAACTAGAGGATAAGAGAAGTAATTTCATGAAATATCTGAGAACAAAGAAACTACCTAATAACGTTACTGATTATTTTAAACCAAAGATGGAGGATTTTTTAACGAACTTATGATCTGCGGTATAGCGAACGCTATACAATAATACGCAAAAAAGCACGGAATGCTTAAAAACAATGCACATAGATGCATTTACTCCAAATGATGCAATGTTAAAAAACCAAGCAGAGTGGAAAAAACGTGTTAGATATGGTCAACGTTGGATAATTGAGGTAGTGTTTTCTGCATTTAAGAGAGTATTTGGGGATTCTGTCATGTCAAGAAAATGGGATCACATCGTGCAAGAGCTTCGATTAAAGGTATGGGTCTACAACATGTTTTGTGATGCCAGTTTGAGTACACCTTGATGAGAAAACGCGTATCTATCTGACTATTGTTCTTATTTTGTACCGTATTGTTTGTTTTCATTGTATTATTGTACTCTGGTGACACATTTTTGCTGGTATGAGTTAAGGCGATCAAAAGTTGTGCAACTAAGTATATGCATTTTTTAAACGAACTTATGCTTTGGGGTATAATACGCAAAAAAGCACGAAATACTTGAAACAATGCACATAGATATTTTGACATGGAAAGCACACGGTAAGAGCGTCTTTGAAGAGGTACCGTATTGTTTAATAGCTGACATCATACCTAATATTTTCTTACAACTTTATTTGAACTCTCAAGTCGTGCCCGAATCTCCGTTATCTCAACCAACGAGTCTTCTATTGCTAGCTTTAACTCGTCAATCTCCATATCCATGCGCCTCATAATATCTACAGAAGTATGTGCAGAATTGACAAATTCTGAAAGAAGATCTCGAATCTGTTTTTTATGTTCATGCTTTGTGAATAAATGATCTATCAATTGTAATATTTTTTGCACATCTAGCAGATCTTCTGCATCGATCTCTGACAAGTGTATCATGTCGGATTTTTTTATGCGCTTTGTTACCGTTTTTGAGAGATCTCTGATCCTTGACATATACTTGTCCATATTGATACTGTATGAGGTCAGCTATTAAACAATACGGAGTATACGACTTTGTTTCATTACTAATTTTTGTACATGACATTTCACATATACTGCGCTACACTTTTACCTCATACCATGTCTTTACCTCACATCATTCTCCATATCTATGATTTTGTTGTATGTATAATGCGATCTCTTGACGCATATTTGTCCAGTTTTTTGCCATTACTGCATCACCATAGACGCGTTTGAGTGTGGAGAATGCAATCTCAGCTGCTTGTCTTTTGCCATAATTATTATCCTTTAACCATTTTTTTTGATTTTCTAATCTTTGATTACGATCAAGCTTTGAAATATATTTGTGGCCACCACCAAGCTGTGCATCTACTAATTTCTTTCGAGCCATACACCCACGAGATCTACCTGATGAGTTTATCATTACTTTAAGAACTGGTTTTACACCATTTTTGATGCAACAGTTTACGTTTTGTTTTGTGGCATAGATTCCATCTCCAAATGCAGTTATGCCTGTTCCAGGTTTTTTATTTTGTTTTAAACTAGCTTTTTTATTTTGTTTTAAACGAGTTTGTTTGTTACGTGCATCTATGACTTTTTGTAATAGTTTTGGAAATTGTGAGAGCTCTCCAGTGTGTTCATCAGTGATTGTCATTGCTATGATTTTTTTATCATCTGCGTTTACTGCCAGAGTTATTCGAATAAATCCCAGACGGATATTCCATTTTATACGTCTCCATTCTCCACCTTTACCACCTTTGAACCCACTGCCATCAAATGCTACGTTTATTTTTTCCACATTACCTGTTAATGAGTTTGAAAATGTAAATACACCATCGTCTTCATCATATCCTACATTAATGACAGAGATTCTGCGCCATAGTTGAACAAAACCTATGGAAAATTCTTCCTGTATTGATTTTGTTAATAGGCCATCCATTTGTCTGTATCCAAGACCAAATAATGATCTTAGGAATACCATCTGCTGTATCAAAGATTGTGGGCATGTGAAAGGTTTGCCATTTTTGTTTTTGTTCATGTTTTTAATCTCTGCCCACAATTCATCATGATTTGAATCTAGAACTAACTGTTTGCCTTGATTGATGTATTTTCTGTCTTTGATGTATGCCAATAACTGTGATGAGTTATTACTGATCTTTTTGTCTTTCGGTAGTCTTCAAGTATTCTAGGCATGGTTATGAAACAAAGTCGAGTATACTACTTAGTTGCATAACCTGCCTAAATACCATATAGACAGAATTCAAACCTAAACAAATAGATCACCCCATGATTAGGTCTATTCATGCAAACAAACAACATCAGGAATGATCCACGTTGAATACGATGGTATTGTTTACTGTACGGATTTTATCTGACATGTGTGCAATCAGGAGGTTCTGCATACATGGCTGATAGCAAATACGTCAAATGGGGCACGCATCTAACCATTCAAAAATCCAAATCTTGGAAAAAACAAGTAAATAAAGGAAAGAATGGAAGGCGATTTGAATATTCGGTTAAACTATTTGAGAGTCTTACAATAATCAAAACATACACGGGTATCTCATATAGAGCGTGTCAAGGAATTGCACAGAATGTTCTAGGTTCAAATGCTCCAGATCATACCACAATATGTCGCAGAATAAACGCGCTAAAAATAAAGACACCTGAAAAAGTTCAACAACCATCTGATCAGTTAAAAGATATCTATCTTGCAATAGATGGTAGTGGCATAAAACCAAATGAGCGTGGTGAATGGATACGTGACAAATGGAAGATACGGCGCGGATTTATCAAGATACATTTGTATGAGGTCAGCTATTAAACAATATGGAGTACCTCTTCAAAGACGCTCTTACCGTGTGCCTTCCATGTTAAAATACACGTTAGAAAGTTGGACATTCTTTTCATAGATCCCAATCCTCTGATCTGACCGCTTATCTTACGGCGAACCACAACATCACGCTCGGCAGCATTGTTTGTAGGTGGAATGTCTTTATGCTCAATAAATGCAGAGTTTCTGTGGTATTTACCAACCGTTTGATCAAACTCTTCATTTCTGGCATTTCAAAGCTACGATATCCATCCAACATGCAATCAAATGCGTATTCAAACGCATGCATCACAATTGGTATAGTTTTTGATATTCTCAAACAGCATACACATCTCTTCATAGAGTTTTCTGTATGCACCACCATGTCTCATCGTCATGTGTTTAGCAGCACGCAGCTCGTGAGCCTAGGCATCGTTGATGCATTCCTCGCTCTTGTACACTGGATATCCATCAGTTACTGCAACACCATAAAATTTGTCCATAACATATGCACCGCGACTCTTGTTCATGATTATTGCAATATTTTTCTTGTATGTGATGCACCATGCCCAAACTAATTGTCCATCTCGTGTGTATGATGTCTCATCAATATTGACAAATGGTGATTGGACAACTGTATTTGTTATTGTTTTTGCATCTTTTTCCATTTGATCTGAGACGTTTGCAATCATGGTAGATTTTGCAACAACCAAACCGCATGCTGTTTTGACCAGTTGAGGTATTTCATTATATGGAATTCTTGTTGCCCTGTATTCGGTAACAAGGGCAATTATATTCTTGCCATATGATCCTGATTTTGGTAGATCATTTTCTGCTTCACATACGCGTTTGCAGTTTGTACATACACACATGCTGATTTCATGTCTAGTCTCTTCTACAACTGCTGGTTATAATGTCACGTGTTTTTGTGTGTGAATATTTCATGTTGCCGCCACAACTGCATTTGGTATTTTTCATAGTATGAGTTACGGTTCTAGTGTTTGCGTGATGTTCCTTTATGGCCTAGACTACCGCCTGATTTTTTTGGTGGGGGTGATTCGCCGTTTTCTCTTGCCTTGCGTTTTTCTTTGATATTCAAGTGAGCGTGTAGAGAGTTGGGGTTTTCATAATATGCGAGTCGATTCTAGAGAAGTGTGTTTTCCTTACTCATTACATCAATCTTTTCTGTAAAAACTCTCACGCATTCTTCCAATTCATCGTATGTCTGACTTTGTTTCATAACCATGCCTAGAATACTTGAAGACTACCGAAAGACAAAAAGATCAGTAATAACTCATCACAGTTATTGGCATACATCAAAGACAGAAAATACATCAATCAAGGCAAACAGTTAGTTCTAGATTCAAATCATGATGAATTGTGGGCAGAGATTAAAAACATGAACAAAAACAAAAATGGCAAACCTTTCACATGCCCACAATCTTTGATACAGCAGATGGTATTCCTAAGATCATTATTTGGTCTTGGATACAGACAAATGGATGGCCTATTAACAAAATCAATACAGGAAGAATTTTCCATAGGTTTTGTTCAATTATGGCGCAGAATCTCTGTCATTAATGTAGGATATGATGAAGACGATGGTGTATTTACATTTTCAAACTCATTAACAGGTAATGTGGAAAAAATAAACGTAGCATTTGATGGCAGTGGGTTCAAAGGTGGTAAAGGTGGAGAATGGAGACGTATAAAATGGAATATCCGTCTGGGATTTATTCGAATAACTCTGGCAGTAAACGCAGATGATAAAAAAATCATAGCAATGACAATCACTGATGAACACACTGGAGAGCTCTCACAATTTCCAAAACTATTACAAAAAGTCATAGATGCACGTAACAAACAAACTCGTTTAAAACAAAATAAAAAAGCTAGTTTAAAACAAAATAAAAAACCTGGAACAGGCATAACTGCATTTGGAGATGGAATCTATGCCACAAAACAAAACGTAAACTGTTGCATCAAAAATGGTGTAAAACCAGTTCTTAAAGTAATGATAAACTCATCAGGTAGATCTCGTGGGTGTATGGCTCGAAAGAAATTAGTAGATGCACAGCTTGGTGGTGGCCACAAATATATTTCAAAGCTTGATCGTAATCAAAGATTAGAAAATCAAAAAAAATGGTTAAAGGATAATAATTATGGCAAAAGACAAGCAGCTGAGATTGCATTCTCCACACTCAAACGCGTCTATGGTGATGCAGTAATGGCAAAAAACTGGACAAATATGCGTCAAGAGATCGCATTATACATACAACAAAATCATAGATATGGAGAATGATGTGAGGTAAAGACATGGTATGAGGTAAAAGTGTAGCGCAGTATATGTGAAATGTCATGTACAAAAATTAGTAATGAAACAAAGTCGTATGTCTGACGTCTACTCATGAAATGGATCAGTTATTGATATACTTGGATCTATATGATCATGTGTTATTGACTAATTTGTTAGTCATGAGCTGACCTCATACAGATAGATGGTATAAGGTCACGTCCCTGCCTATAATTATCAAAAAAGTTCTGGCATTTACGCACAAAAATATGTAGCTGACCTCATACAAATCTGCCACCATTACTATTTATATACTCGTTATTTACACCAATCCATATGTACATCGTTGCCATATTTGCATTGGTGTTGTTATCGCCTTTACCATTCATCTCGCCGTTTGATTATCATGTACAAGACACTACCGTTCAATCTCTTTTTGGTCAATCATACCATGATGTCATCAAAACAAGAAATGCTTATGCACAAGATCTCCCACCGATTGCATTATCTAGCATACAGTTAGCTAAACTTGGTGTCTCTCCAGTATCCTCCATAACCGATGGCACAGACTATCCAGAACTAGACGGCGCATCCAGCATCACCACCACTCAAATAGACGGCTCTACATACGCCCTAGTGGCAGCAAATAGAGATGATGGCGTCCAAATAATAAACATTAGCAACCCAGCATCCCCATCCCCAATAGTTGCCTTAGCAGACGGCACAGGTGGATATCGAGTACTAGACGGCGCATCCAGCATCACCACCACTCAAATAGACGGCTCTACATACGCCCTAGTGGCAGCATTTACTGATGATGGCGTCCAAATAATAAACATTAGCAACCCAGCATCCCCATCTCTAATAGCTGCCATAACCGATGGCATAAACTATCCAGAACTAGGTGGCGCATCCAGCATCACCACCACTCAAATAGACGGCTCTACATACGCCCTAGTGGCAGCATTTAATGATGACGGCGTCCAAATAATAAACATCACCAACCCAGCATCCCCATCCCCAATAGCTGCCTTAACAGACGGTGCAGACTATCCAGAACTAGATGGCGCAATTAGCATCACCACCACCAAAATAGATGGTTCCACATACGCCCTAGTGGCAGCACAAACTGATTTTGGCGTCCAAATAATAAACATCACCAACCCAGCATCCCCATCCCCAATAGCTGATATAACAGACGGTGCAGACTATCCAGAACTATTCGGCGCAACTAGCATCACCACCACCCAAATAGATGGCTCCACATACGCCCTAGTGACAGCAATATTTGATGCTGGCGTCCAAATAATAAACATCACCAACCCAGCATCCCCATCTCCAATAGCTGATATAACAGACGGTACAGACTATCCAGAACTAGCTGGTGCATACAGCATTACCACCACCAAAATAGATGGTTCCATATACGCCCTAGTGACAGCACAAAGTGATAATGGCGTCCAAATAATAAACATCACCAACCCAGCATCCCCATCTCCAATAGCTGATATAACAGACGGCGCAGACTATCCAGAACTAAATGGTGCAACTAGCATCACCACCACCAAAATAGATGGTACCACATACGCCCTAGTGACAGCACAAAGTGATGATGGCGTCCAAATAATAAAACTTGAAAATCTACCACCAGTTCTTCCTCTATCAATCTATACTAGTACAAACAATGTATATGCAAATGAAGGTGATACATTGACTATAGAATTAAACGTAAATGATACCATAGCCACGCATGATGCAAACATTGTAAATCTATCAACTTCAACGATAAATACAAATGATGGCAATCTTGTAGCATCGATAACAATTCCATCTAGTCCAATAGAAGAGTATGCAACATTTACCATTACAGTTGCAAACTCGCTAGGTGTCTCGTTGGATATAACACAAAATGATCTACCATCAGATTCAAACATCTTTGTTGATACAATACCTCCAAGAATATCTCTAATATCCTCTGCAGACTATACAATACTGCAAAACACCATAGACCCATTCATTCCAGGTGCAACTGTAGAGGATGGTGATCCAAACTATTCTGGCAACTATGCTGTTACCTCAAGTGGTACACTTGATACAAGTATTGTAGGCTCTACTGTTCTCTATACATACACTGCTGATGCAGATGGGGCAGGTAATCCAGGTCAGAGTACAACTAGAACCGTTACCGTCATAGATGCTGAACCAATCCACATTACTGCGTTAACTATAACAAGCAATGGCAACGACAACATATATGCAAGAGAAGGTGAAAATGTAACAGTCACTTTAACCACAGACGGCACAGACCTTGGAAATGTCACAGGTCGTATACTCGGCAGAGCATTTACAACTAGTATTAACGACGGCTCTGCTACATTTACCAATCTAGTTGAACCTGGCGACAATGGAAATGCCACATTCTCTATAACCGTAACAAACTCTAGCGGAAACCAAATTACCATAACACAAGATGATATTACTGATACATCATTTGTTACAACAGATACGATAAAACCAGTCATAACACTCAACGGTGATGACAATATTGTCGTAATACAAAATTCAACATATACAGACGCAGGAGCTATAGCCACTGATGCATCATATGGTACACAAACAGTCCCCAGTATTGACACAGTAGATACAAGTACAATAGGCATCTATAATCTATCATACAAGGCACCTGATGACCCCGCAGGCAATCTAGGTCCTAGCATAACAAGAACTGTTCATGTACAAGATTACCCACCTATCGAATTAACATCCCTCACGTTGACTAGTGATAACACAAACCCTGTATATGCAACAACTGGTAACACATTGAATGGCATAATATATGTAAATGATACTATTGTAGACAATACTATTAATATCTTACAACCAGGACTAGCTCCAGATTCAGTAATACCTTCTGGGAACGGATTGTTCTTTTTGTATGAAATTACAAATAGCATCTCCATCGAAAATAATGCCACATTCAACATAACCATCACAAACACTAATGGTGTAAACAAGTCGGTTACACAAGATGATATTACATCTGGTGCTCCGATATTTGTTGATACAGTATCACCAAGAATATCTCTAATATCCTCTGCAAACTATACAGTATTGCAAAACACCCCAGACCCAGTAATTCCAGGTGCAACTGTAGAGGACGGTGATCCAAATTACTCTGACAGCTATACTGTCACCACAAATGACACACTTGATACAAATACAATAGGCTCTACTGTTCTCTATACATACACTGCTGATGCAGATGGGGCAGGTAATCCAGGTCAGAGTACAACTAGAACCGTTACCGTCATAGATGCTGAACCAATCCACATTACTGCTCTAACTATAACAAGCAATGGCAACGACAACATATATGCAAGAGAAGGTGAAAATGTAACAGTCACTTTAACCACAGATGGCACAGACCTTGGAAATGTCACAGGTCGCATACTCGACAGAGCATTTACAACAGTTTCAAATACAGGTGGCTCTGCTACATTTACCAATCTAGTTGAATTTGGCGACAATGGCAATGCCACATTCTCTATAACTGTAACAAACTCTAGTGGAAACCAGATCACCGTAACACAAGATGATATTACTGATGACACCTTTGTCACAACAGATACGATAAAACCAGTCATAACACTCACAGGTGGTGCCATTACTATACTACAAAATGACCCATATGTAGAACCAGGCTCTAGCATATCTGATTCTGGAAATCCCACATACACTGGAACCGTATCTGCAACATTACTAGACACCTCGATACTTGGCATACAAAATATAACATACACTGGTACAGCAGATGCAGCAGGTAATACTCCAGATGCTGTAAACAGAACCATCACAATCCAAGCAAAACCACTAGGTGTTACCAGCCTGACAATTCAAAGTGACAATGCAAACAATGCATACGCCAAACTAGGTGATCAAATTACCGCAACTCTAACTGTAAATGGTACCATTGGAACTGTAACTCTAGCAGAGATTGAATCAAGCAATGCAACATCTAGTATTGCAAGTAACATTGTAACGATCAACAAAACAGTAACATCATCTGATGCTGATACAAACAATGCCTCTTTTACCATTACAGTTACAAATGAAGATAATACAACCATTTCTACATTTACCAATGCAGACCTGACAGGCTCACCACTCGTGATAGATCAAACCGCTCCAACCATAACACTCAACGGTTTAAACAATATTATTGCAATACAAAATTCAATATATACAGACGCAGGAGCTATAGCCACTGATGCATCATATGGTAGACAAACAGTTCTAAATACTAGCACAATAGACACAACCGTAATAGGCAATCATACTCTATCATACACTGCACCACCTGACCTAGCTGGCAATCTAGGTCCAACCATAACAAGAACTGTCAGCGTTCAAGATCTCCCACCGATTGCATTATCTACAATACAGTTAGGTAAACTTGGCGTCTCTCCAGCATCCTCCATAACCGACAGTGCAAACTATCCAGAACTAGCTGGTGCATCCAGCATCACCACCACTCAAATAGATGGTTCCACATACGCCCTAGTGGCAGCACAAAATGATGATGGCGTCCAAATAATAAACATCAGCAACCCAGCATCCCCATCTCCAATAGCTGATATAACAGACGGCACCGACTATCCCGAACTAAGCACCCCACTAGGCATTACCACCACCAAAATAGATGGTTCCACATACGCCCTAGTGGCAGCATTTAATGATGATAGCGTCCAAATAATAAACATCAGCAACCCAGCATCCCCATCTCCAATAGCTGATATAACAGACGGTACAGACTATCCAGAACTAAATGGCGCATCCAGCATCATCACCACTCAAATAGATGGTTCCACATACGCCCTAGTGGCATCAAATAATGATGATGGCGTCCAAATAATAAACATCAGCAACCCAGCATCCCCATCTCCAATAGCTGATATAACAGACGGCACAGACTATCCTGAACTAAACAACCCACTAGGCATCACCACCACTCAAATAGATGGTTCCACATACGCCCTAGTGGCATCACAAATTGATAATGGCGTCCAAATAATAGACATTACCAACCCAGCATCCCCATCTCCAATAGCTGATATAACAGACGGTACAGACTATCCAGAACTAAATGGCGCATCCAGCATCACCACCACCAAAATAGATGGTTCCACATACGCCCTAGTGGCATCACAAATTGATAATGGCGTCCAAATAATAGACATCAGCAATCCTGCATCCCCATCCCCAATAGCTAACATAACAGACGGTACAGACTATCCAGAACTAAATGGCGCATACAGCATTACCACCACCAAAATAGATGGTTCCACATACGCCCTAGTGGCAGCATTAAATGATAACGGCGTCCAAATAATAAACATCACCAACCCAGCATCCCCATCCCCAATAGCTAACATAACAGACGGTACAGACTATCCAGAACTAAATGGCGCATCCGGCATTACCACCACCAAAATAGATGGTTCCACATACGCCCTAGTTGCAGCACGTTTTGATAATGGAGTCCAAATAATAAAACTTGAAAACATACCACCAGTTATTCCTCTATCAATCATTACTAGTACAAACAATGCATATGCAAATACAGGCGATAAATTGACTATAGAATTAAACGTAAATGATATCATAGACAATCATGCTGCAAACATTGCAAATCTATCAACTCCAACGATAAATACAAATGATGGCAATCTTGTAGCATCGATAACAATTCCATCTAGTCCAATAGAAGAATATGCAACATTTATCATTACAGTTGCAAACTCGCTAGGTGTCTCGTTGGATATAACACAAAATGATCTACCATCAGATTCAAACATCTTTATAGACACAATACCTCCAAGAATATCTCTAATATCTCCAGACTATACAGTACTGCAAAACACCCCAGACCCAGTCATTCCAGGTGCAATCGCAACTGATGGTGATCCAAACTATTCTGGCACTTTTACTGTTACCACAAGTGGTACACTTGATACAAGTCTAGTCGGCTCTACTGTTCTCTATACATACACTGCTGATGCAGATGGGGCAGGTAATACAGGTCAGAGTACAACTAGAACAGTTACCGTCATAGATGCTGAACCAATTACAGTTACAGGTCTAACTGTCGCAAGTAGCAACGGCAACAATTATGCTAGAGTAGGTCAAACAATATCCATCACATTGACCACAGATGGCACAGACCTTGGAAATGTCACAGGTACCATACTCGGTAGAACATTTACTAATAGTACTAATGGCGGCTCTGCTACATTTACTAGCCTTGTAGAATCTGGTGATAATGCACCACTCTCATTCAGCATTACAGTAACAAACTCTAGCGGAAACGCAATCACAATAACACAAGAAAGCATTACATCAGGCTCTGTTACAACAGATACGATAAATCCAGAGATAACACTCAATGGACTCAATAACACAATCACAACATTAAACACTCCATATATAGATCCAGGTGCTATTGCAACAGATGCATCATACGGTACACGCATAGTCCAACCCAGTTCTAACCCAGTAGACACAAACACACTAGGCAATTATACTCTATCATACACTGCACCACCTGACCTAGCTGGCAATCTAGGTCCAACCATAACAAGAACTGTCAGCGTTCAAGATCTCCCACCGATTGCATTCCCTAGTTTAAGGTACAATTTTACCACATCTACAGTAACTACCATAATAAACGGCACAGACTATCCAAGACTAGATGGACCATTCGATATTGCCACTATTAAAATAGATGGCGCCACATACGCACTAGTGACAGTAGAACATGATGATAATGTCCAAATAATAAACATCAGCGACCCAGCATCCCCATCCCCAATAGATCTCCTAATAGACGGTATAGATCATGACTATCTACGTGGTGGACGTGGCATTACCACCACCCAAATTGATGGCTCTACATACGCCCTAGTGGCAGCAAATGGTGATGTCTCCATGACAATATTAAACATCACAAACCCAACAAACTCATCCCCTGTATCATTCAGAAATTATGGTATAGACTTTCTTTTACTCAAAGGAGCGCATGATATTGCTTCTATCCAAATAAACAACTCTATATATGCACTAATGACCACCTTGAGTGGTAATTCAGTTGAAATATTCGATATTACCAATGTTACAGACCCAATTGCAGTAGCAAAAATAATCAACAGCACAGAATATCCAACACTAGACAACCCATCAGGCATTACCACCACCCA
This sequence comes from Cenarchaeum symbiont of Oopsacas minuta, assembly GCA_029948415.1. NCBI lineage: Archaea > Thermoproteati > Nitrososphaerota > Candidatus Cenarchaeales > Candidatus Cenarchaeaceae > Candidatus Cenarchaeum > Cenarchaeum symbiont of Oopsacas minuta. The sequence goes on along the minus strand of JAJIZT010000001.1, from coordinate 621,700 downwards.
AATAGATGGCTCTACATACGCCCTAGTGGCAGCAAATGTAGGTGATGGCATCCAAATAATAAACATCACCGACCCAGCAAACCCATCTCCAACAGCTAACATAATCAACAGCACAGAATATCCAACACTAGATAGCGTATACGATATTACCACTACTAAAATAGATGGCTATACATACGCCTTTTCGTCAGGTATTGGCATCCAAATAATAAACATCACCGACCCAGCAAACCCATCTCCAACAGCTAACCTAATCAACGGCACAGAATATCCAGTACTAACTAACCCACGTGAGATCGCCATCACCCAATTAGGTGGCTCTACATACGCCCTAGTGGCAGCAAATGGTGATGATGGCATTCAAATAATAAACATCACCGACCCAGCAAACCCATCTCCAACAGCTAACATAATCAACAGCACAGAATATCCAGCACTAGAACGCCCACGCAGCATCGCCATTACCCAAATAGATGGCATCACGTATGCTCTAGTGACAGCATATTTTAGTGATGGCATCCAAATAATAAAACTTGAAAATATACAAATAGGATCATCTCCTCTATCAATCAAGACTAGTACAAACAATGCATATGTAAATACAGGCGATACATTGACTATAGAATTAAACGTAAATGATACCATAGCCACGCATACTGCAAACATTGCAAATCTATCAACTCCAACGATAACCACAAATGATGGCAATCTTGTCGCATCGATAATAATTCCATCTAGTCCAATAGAAGAATATGTAACATTTATCATTACAGTTGCAAACTCGCTAGGTGTCTCGTTGGATATAACACAAAATGATCTACCATCAAATCCAAACATATTCATAGATACAGTATCTCCAAGAATATATCTGGCATCCTCTGCAAACTATACAGTATTGCAAAACACCACAGACCTAGTCATTCCAGGTGCAACTGTAGAAGATGGGGATCCAAATTACTCTGGCAACTATACTGTTACCACAAATGGCACACTCAATACAAGTCTAGTCGGCTCTACTATTCTCTATACATACACTGCTGATGCAGATGGGGCAGGTAATCCAGGTCAGAGTACAACTAGAACAGTTACCGTCATAGACGCTGAACCAATTACAGTTACAGATCTAACTGTCTCAAGTAGCAACGGCAACAATTACGCTAGAGCAGGTCAAAATGTAACCATCACATTGACCACAGATGGCACAGACCTTGGAAATGTCACAGGTACCATACTCGGTAGAGATATTACTAGTTCTAGTATTAACGGCGGCTCTGCTACATTTACTAGCCTTGTAGAATCTGGTGATAATGCACCACTCTCATTCAGCATTACAGTAACAAACTCTAGTGGAAACGCAATCACAATAACACAAGAAAGCATTACATCAAGCTCTGTTACAACAGATACGATAAATCCAGTGATAACACTCAATGGACTCAATAACACAATTATAATACTAAACGCTCAATATGTAGATCCAGGAGCTATTGCAACAGATGCATCATATGATAGACAAACAGTCACCAGTACTGACACAATAGACACAACCGTAATAGGCAATTATACTCTATCATACACGGCACCAGATGACCCAGCTGGCAATCTAGGTCAAACCATAACAAGAACAGTCAGCGTCAAAGATCTCCCACCGATTGCATTATCTAGCATACAGTTAGCTAAACTTGGTGTCTCTCCAGTATCCTCCATAACCGATGGCACAGACTATCCAGAACTAGACGGCGCATCCAGCATCACCACCACTCAAATAGACGGCTCTACATACGCCCTAGTGGCAGNTATCTGGCATATTCGTTTCATACCAATTTGATCTAGCTCCGTCTGGAACTATTGTGATAATCGCTGTTGCACTATTACTTGCCACCATGATTTTTCGTTCGGCAGGTTTGATATCCAAAGTACCAGCAAAGGCACACACATGATTTATTTTATAATGATGTAACAGCGATATAGATTGATATTGTAAATTCATTACTTGGTTGCATAACTCGAATTTTTATATCTAAATCATATCCTGACATTTTCAATATTAGGAAGCTTGTGTAACAGACTAGATGGATTTTTAGTTTTATTCAGAGTCAGATCCATGATCATGTGTTGTTAACTAGATGATAATGATATGATTTCGTATTTTAATTACTTGATAATATTATTATAATTGCTTGTAGATTATATAATATGAAACTTACTGCAATTGAGATATTTGCTGGTGCAGGTGGAATGGCACTAGGTCTTGAAAAAGCTGGTTTTGATTTAAAAGCACTTATTGAAATAGACAAACATGCTGCAGCAACATTACAAAAAAATCGTCCAAGTTGGAATGTATTGAATAAAGATGTTCGTGAAATAAATTTCAAAAAATTTTATCAACACATAGATCTAGTTAGTGGTGGATTTCCCTGTCAACCATTCAGTCATGCAGGACATAAACTTGGTTTTGATGATGTACGGGGTACGGTATTCTATGAATTTGCTAGGGCGATAAAAGAAATTAAACCAAAAATATTTGTGGCAGAAAATGTTGATGCTATATTAAGAAATGATGATGGTAAAACATTATCTACAATAATTAAAATTTTAGAATCATTCCAATATACTATTCAATATAGAGTTCTAAATGCATTAAATTACAAAACTCCTCAAAAAAGAAAACGTGTAATATTTGTTGGATTGTTACCAGGTATGACATTTGAATATCCACGACCACAAAGAAATATTTTAACTCTTAGAGATGCTCTCAAAAAAATACCAAAATCAAATGGTGCTACATATTCAAAAGAAAGAGCTAGAATACTCAAATTAGTTCCTCCAGGAGGTTCGTGGGTAGATTTACCTATATCACTACAAAAAAAATATCTTGGCAAAAGTTTTTTCTCAGGAGGCGGAAAACGGGGCATGGCTCGTCGCATATCGTGGGATGAACCATGTCTCACACTCACATGTTCGCCATCCCAAAAAATGACTGATCGAATACATCCAGACGAAACTAGACCGTTCACAGTAAGAGAATATGCACGAATTCAAACATTTCCAGATTCATGGAAATTTGCTGGTAGCATGTATTCTCAATATAGGCAAATAGGTAATGCAGTACCAGTAAAATTTGCTATTGCTATAGGTAAAGCATTACATAATTCTCTCATGCAGTCAAAACTTATGCCAACAATTCAAATATAATTTATATTTAGAATGCATTTCGAAAATGATCATCAATTAATCCGTCAGGATCTACAAACTCATAATCTGATTTGAGAATTTTTTGCAGAGCATGTGGCATAGCCTTCCATGTTTTTTCTAATGCATTTTCTTGTGATGTTACTAAAGAATAAACATTAGATCCCCATATTTTCTTTATGTTTGATATTGTTTTGTCTTTATATTTCCAAATTATTTCATTGGATGATCCGTTTTTAGATATTAAAAATGCCCAATAATTTACAGAATTTGGATACGTTTCAAGATTATTTTCTAATTTTCTTCGAAGAGCTCCCAATGAATCTCCATTTACTGTATTAAATTTATTTTTTAATTCTAAGAATATGGTATTGTCATCTTTTTTTAGATCTAATTTTATATCATCTCCAGTTCCCAAGTCTGTCCAACCGTTAACTCCTCCCAGTAATTTTTGATGAAATTCACCGATTCGATTGTTTATGGTTTTATCTGCTTGTCGCATCAATTCTTGAGTTTCCCAATCTGGAAAGCTAGATTTTGAATTTATTGTATCGAATATTAATTTAAAAGGATCACGACCATTATGCCATTCAGGTTTTGTATTATCCTCGTATGCATCACAAACATACTTTACACAATTAAGAAAATGTTCATCAGTAACAAAATCCACATATTGATTTTTTACCATAGCACATCTAATATTTCTTTTATTAGTATTAAATACTTTGTTACATTAGACTGTATGCATATTCACTCATAAATCTAGATCAATTCTTGACTGGATGTTGTATGATCAAAACGTGAAAGAATTCAAACAAATCAAAATGTCAAGTATGACAAAAACAATAACATCATGCAAACATGTTGCATAAAGATGTGCTACTTTTTAAGAAGACTCGTTCCATCGGCTTGATATACTTGCAGTCATTGAGCATGATGTGTATATTTGTCAGCCAAGACAACTTGGATTTCTAAAACTCTTCCTTACTATCGTCATATACCGTATTTATCCTGCGGAACCACTCTAGGTTTATCGTATGCTCTAATTCTTTTACTGTACTGTTTACCTGTCTCTGTCATCTCATCATGCAAACATACAACAAAACTATTCGAACTCTAGATAGCGGGTCTAGAGGGATTCGAACCCTCGACAGCCGGATTAAAAGTCCGGTGCGCTACCTGGCTGCGCTATAGACCCTTATGCACACATCATTTGGCACATAATTTAGTCTTTATAGATGACGTGCATTAATTCCGTAATGCTTTAATCGGACATACTGTAAAACGTGAAATAGCCCTTGTAGTATAGCCAGGTCTAGAATTCGGCCCTGTCACGGCTGAGACGCGTGTTCAAATCCCGCCGAGGGCGCCATTCTTTTTGTATCTAGATTATATCTTTGATAACTTCATCTAGAACTTTTCTACTACTCGCTGCCACAAACGACAACCTAGATGTATATTCAAGATCAGAATCAAGCGGTTTCAACTCTTCATCAAGTATGATTCCTCCTGCCTCTTTTACAATCAAATACCCTGCTGCAATATCTTGTATGCGTATACTACCGCGTAAATCAACAAGTGCATCCATCAAACCTTTGGAAAAGAGTGCCATCTCTAGTGCATTTGCTCCAAAGTGTCGTAGGTGATTATAGCTCTCCAACAAAGGTTGTAACCTCTGCACCAACTCTGCGCTAGCACCAGAAATATTTAGCCC